>NZ_CP020539.1:600000-765000 GCF_002080435.1 Sphingobium herbicidovorans
GAATAGCGCGGTGTCGGTGCTGGCCTTGCCGGTCGGTGCAAATGGCGTGGCCGACAGGTCAAAGCAACGCTGGATGCGGCGGGTTTTGTGCAGCCGGTCCAGCCCTTCGATCCAGCGGGTGGCTTCGTCGAGGTCGATCCCGGCTTCCTCCGCCTGCTTCTTGCTGATCTTGACCTCAGCGGGCTTGCGGTAGGCGTGGTGGGCCTCGTCGTTGATGACGACGATATCCTTGAAGGCAGCGAGTTTGCCGAGAACGCGGCGGGTGAATGCCTCGTCGGTCTCTGCGCCCTTCTTGACGACCGAGCGTTTCGGCTCGGCAGCAGGCATCAGAGTGTGCCAGTTTTCGATCAGGACTTCAGCCTGATTCAGCTTTTGGCGCAGAGCTTCGGACGGGCACAGATTGAACTCGTCGTAGTAGCTGCCGGCGCTGGGGATCAGCACTTGGAGTCGCCCCTTCACCGTTAGGCCCGGGGCGACGATGAAGATGGCCCGGCTGAAATCCTTGTTCCGCTTGGGGTAGGTCAGCGCGTTCAGCACCTGCCAGGTGATGATCATGGCCATCACCGTGGTCTTGCCCGCGCCGGTCGCCATCTTGTTGCACAGGCGCTGCCATGCCCCACCATCACCGGGGACGTAGATGCCCTGCTTGTATTCCTCCGCGCCTTCGAGCCACCAAATCAGCGTTTCGATGGCTTCTAGCTGACAGAAGTAGAACGGGTATTCCCGCGCCGTGTTGTCATGCCAGTGTTCGAGCAAGCGGCGGGTGACGATGGTCACGCCGGGGTAGCCAGCTTCGCGCCATTGATCGACGCGGCCACGGATCGTCTCGACCAGTTCCAGCTTCTCGGTTCGCCGGGTGTTGTTCCGGGCGTCGAACACCTCGTAGCTGGCGGGGCGGCGCTCCGGAATGATTTCCAGCGTGCCATCCTGCTTTGGCGCCCAATGCTGCTGCGGGCACACGAATGGTGTATTGATGATGAGCGACTTGGGCTTGGTCACCGCCGTCACTCCAGGTTCATGATCTTGAGTGATTCGATGCCCCGGTCATCGACGATCTTGATCGCGACCCGGCGATGGTCCCCGGCCTCGAAGGGCAAAGAAACCGTGCCGTGGAATTGCTCCAAAAGATCCTCGTCCAATTCGGCACGGATTGTCTTTTTCAAGCGGTTCCAGCCATCTTTTGCGCCGGCCATCGGGAAGAATAATTGATGCGGCATGAGGCTGCGCCCATCATAGTCGGTATCCAGCGACCACATGGCGATTTTGGACTTGCCACCTGAAACCAGCGTGCCTTCGCGGGGATCGAAATAGTCGAAGCCATGGACCTCGACCTGCCAATTGTCGCCGACCTGCTTCAGTTCCACCTCAGGCTGGCCCATCAGCCAGAAGGACTGGTTGGACGACCGCGCCTTCTTCAGATCCTCGGTCAACAGATCGGTATTCATCTGGGCCTTTAGCAGAGTGACGCCGGGCCAGTTGGTCTCGTCGATATCCTTCGCCGCCTCCGGGTCGAAGGTGAAGGCGCAGAAGACTACGAACTTGGGCTTAGGCACGAGGGTCTGAGCGTCTTCGATGGCGCGTTCCACCTGCTTCTGTTCAAGTGCAGCGTGTTCTGGACCGAAGCTGACGACGACCCGCTCCCCGCTATCCAAAGTGCCGGACGCGTGGAGGTGTTTGACGCCGGGGATGGCTTCGAGATCGGTGAACTTTAGCATGGCCCCGCCCTTTGCGCGGATCCCGGTACGGATCAGTTCATCGCGCCATTGCGTTTGACGCGAGGTTTCACCTGACCGTGCCACTGTGGCATCGGCTTCCTCTGGCGGTGCGGTCTCGTCCAGAGACAGCACCGTAGGCGCTGGTACGGCCTCAACCGAAAATGGGCCAGTGATACGAAGACGGCCCCTGTCTACGCTTGGCTTATCGTAAAGCGTTTCCTGCTCGGCATGATCCTTGATGGACTGATCCATCGCCTTCCGCATCGCTTGGGTGGCAGCATGGAAACCGGTGAACGCTTGCGCGGCAGTGGCCGGCCAGCCAACCGGCCAATCAAAAGGCACTTCCCATTCTTCCAGCCGCTCGCCTGTGGTGAAGGTAATTGGTTTGCCCTTGCGATAGCCTTGCGTTGGCTTGAAGGGCACAGGGGAATTGGCCAGCAACGCTGCGTTCAGCGATTCGAGCGCCGCCGCGATGGCCGGGTGCTTATCTTCGTAGATCGTGTCGATATCAGGATTGTTAGCAATGCTTTTCAGGGTGATGTGAGGGACCGAATTGTAGACGAAGCCTCCCCTGAGCCCTTCATGCGGATAGCGGAGGGCGAAATAATCGAAGCCTGCTGTCATAAACCGCTGTTTCGCAAGCGTAACCGCGACACGACTTGTGTCGCACGTAATCCACCGACGGCCCCATTTTTCAGCGACAACGGCAGTCGTGCCCGAGCCGCATGTCGGGTCGAAAACCAGATCGCCAGGATCAGTAGTCATCAACAAGCAGCGCTCGATAACTTTAGGAACAGTCTGAACTACATAGTCCTTATTGAAGCGGTCTTGTGTATCCGACCAAAGAGCATTGATCGCGTAAGCGGGAAAATCTGAGAGCCTCCTTTTGTAGTAGATCATCTTCTCGGATCCCATAAGGCGATTAGCCTTATCGAGGCGAGCCATGCCACTTAGGGAGGTTTTCCAGTTTCTTTGAGTCCCAATATCGCACGTGAAGTTTTGCATTGAAAACGGAACTGAGGTAGTTGGCCGGAAACCCTGTGAGATCGCCGGGGTAAACGTCAACATGTCCGAACCACTCGGAAGGGCGGCTGGGTCCTTCAATTCAGCTTTTGTCACCCGCCTTTCAACGCCACTACTTTCGAGAACATATTCATATCTGGATGCGAACTCTGTCCCGGCAGTTTTTTGATAATATAACTGTCTATATTTGACTTTATATTTAGATTTGCAGTACCATATAACATAATCAGTTATATTTGCGAGAAGGAGGTCTGTAGCTCCGCTATTTTTTGTAAAAGAAATGGTGCCGCAGTGGTTTTCTTCGCCGAAAACTTCTCCCATAACCTCCCGGACATGATGAAGATTTTCATCGGAAATCTGCACGAATACGCTGCCGCTCTCATGCAGCAGTTCCTTGGCCAAAAGCAGCCTGTCACGCAGATATGTCAGGTACGAGTGGATGCCGAGTTCCCACGTGTCGCGGAACGCCTTGATCATCTCTGGCTCTTGTGTGAGGTCCGCATCGGCCCCGTCCTTAACATCCCTCTTGTTGGTGAACGGCTGGAAGTTCGACCCATATTTGATGCCGTAAGGCGGGTCGATGTAGATCATCTGCACCTTGCCAGCCATCGACTCCTTCTGGAGCAGCGAGTTCATGACCAGCAGGCTGTCGCCCGCGATCAGGCGGTTCGACCAGCCCTTTTCGTGATGGTAGAAATCTAGCGCCTGCCGCAATGGAAGGTTCTCGAACGCGGCGGCAAACAGGTCGGCCTGCCGCCAAGCCTCGCCCGCCTTTTCGCCCTTCAACCGCTTGCGCGCATTGGCAAGGATCGTCGCCGGGTCCACCCGCTCGTGGACGTGGAGCGACACGGTATCGACCGCAAAGCTGGTCCTTTCAGCCTTGCCCGCCCAGTTGAGATACGGCTCCTGGAGCCGCTTCAGTTCCACCAGCGCGTCGCGCATCGCATCGGCATCCCCAGACGCCAGCGCATCGTCGATCAACTTCTCGACTGCCCCGCGCTGGCTGTCGAACATCAGTTCTGGGTCGAGGTGAGGATCGTACTTCCAGACGGTCTTTGGCTGATCCGGATCGTTATCCGGATGAACCATACCAACATCGGGGTTGTTCACCCGCGTTTCGGCGTGACGATAGCTCAGCACCTGCACCGGCTCGTCCGACTTGCGCACGACCTTCTTTTTATTGCCGGTCTTAGGGGCAGCAGGCAACGAAGCCTCTTGCGCGGTCAGCGAGAAGCCATCTCCGTCTCTATCGTTAATCTCGTCCTCCTCGACGTCGAGCCCCAGCAGAAAAACTGACCCGCCACGGCCGCGGCCTTTGCCGAGCATGCCTTCTGCGATCAGCCCGTCTCGGATGCGCTGATAGGTTTCATCACTTAGGTCAGGTACTGACTCGCGCATGGCTGCAGCCAAAGCCAAATTGCCGACTGCGGACCCATCGTCAGGGACAATGGACAATAGAAGTTCGCGAAGAGAGGCGGTCATTTGATTTTTCCAAGTCAGTGAACTGCACGTGCAGATCGAAATTCGCTCATTTTCCTCGCTGGATTATTCAAAGCATAGCGCTGTTGCCGATGGATCTGTCATGCTTCCCCCTAATATCTCAACCAAATCGAATAGAACCAAATGGATAGATAGCGCCTTCGGCAATCCCATAAAGTGCAATCTCGCCTTCCTGTCACATCAGATCTGGACTCGCGTTGCAGCCAAATGTCGGAATGCCCGATCGCGGCAGGTGAGCAGGATCACCTGCATGCGCTGAGACGCTTCCTCAAGAATCTCGGTCATCAGATCGAGCCGGCCGTCGTCGGAATAGACCAAGGGATCGTCGAGGATCAGCGAAACTGGTGTTCCCTGCTCCAGCAGCATGTCGGCAAAGGCGAGGCGGGTGAGGACCGCCAGCTGCTCCTGCGTCCCCTTTGAGAGCGTTCCGCAGGCTTCGCTCAGGCCGGATCGCGTGACCGAGGCCAGGCCGAGTTCTTCATCGAAGCTGAGGTCGGCGCCGGGGAAAAGGCGCTCGACATGGACGCGAGCGCGCTGGGCCACAGGGCCAACAAAGGTTCGGGATGCCTCCGCGCGCGCCTCGTCCAGCACATCCTTGAGCATTTTGACCGTGGCCGCCTCTTCGTCGAGCCGAGCCAGCGCCTGCGTTGCGGCATCGGCTTCTTCGGCTGCAGCTGCGGCCAGGCTCGCCAGACCTTTGCCACCCTCGCTCTCAATGATCGCCTCAAGGCGGGCGATATCCTTTTCGAGGTCGCTCCGCCGGGTTTGACCAGCCCTTGCCCGGCTATCGATCGTTTCGATCTTGCGGTTGATCGCCTGCACGTCATGCGCGGTGGCGTCGCGTGTCGCTTCGGCCAGTTTGACAGCGGCCTGGGCAGCATCCTCTCGGGCCTTGGCGATGGCATCGGCAAGCCCGGCAAAATCGGGCTTCTGTTCGAGCTGAGCGATGCGATCCGATGCATGGGTCCGATCGCGCTCCGCGCCCGCCTGCTCGGCGGCAAGCGGGCGGTCCCTATCCTCTATTTCACGCAGGTCCTGAACGGCTTGGTCGTGCAGGGTTTCAGCGCGCACCGCGGTCGTTTCCGCCTCTTCCAGGCGTCGGGTGAGCTGATCGGTCGAGATCTCGTCTTCATCAGACGCCGGCGATTCCGCTGGAACACCGGCCACGAATAGCTTGAGCGCATCCGGGCCTGCCGCGAGATCCAACAGCGGCTGCGCCGGCGTGAGGCCTGTAATCTTGGTTTCGAGCAGTTGGACGGTCCCCTGCGCGTCGCGCGAAGTACCGTTTCGCGCTCGGGCCGCAGCGAGGTCGGCCACATCCCATTCGGCTAGTTCCAGATCCTGTCGCTCGAGCAATTCAGCGAGGCGGGCTGTTGCGCTGGCTGCGGTTGCCGGCGGACGGATGACGAGGATGCCGCCACCCAGCGCAATCTGCGTCTCTCCGGTCAAGGTGCGCGGGCTATTTGGTGTCAGGGGCTCGCCGCCTATGGTGATGCCCGTAGCGTCGCCCGTAAGCTCGATAATGGTAGCACCGGCATTGACGGCTGCCCGCGCTTCCGCGACAGCGCGGTCATTGGCCTCCAGGCGAGCGAACGCCTCAGCCGGAATGACCTGGGCGGCCTGATTGCGGGCGTTGGTCAGTTGCTTTTCGAGATCGAGGAGCTCGGTGTGCCGCTGGCGTGCATCGGTGATTGCCGCGTGGCGCTGACGCCCAGCGAGACGTCCCTCCCCCTCCACAAGAGCCTGACGGGCCATGGTGCGATCATCGCGCGCATTGTCGAGCGCTGCCTTTGCCTCAGCCACCTTCTTGCGTCCCGCTTCCAGCTGGTCTGCAAGCTGATCGCGATCGGCGGTGATTGCGGTCAAAGATTCCCCAGCGGCCGTCAACGCTTCCTTCGCCGCCTCATGCTGCGATTGCAGATCATCGAGACGATCGAGGTTTGCAGAGAAATTCTCATGCTCGGCCTTGCGGGTCTCCAGGATTTGCGCGGCAGCCCTGGCGATCTCGAGAGACTGAACAAGGCCGGCGCGCTGTTCTTGCTCGGTCTCGTCCGCCAGCTCCCGCTCGATCACTTTCAGTCGGCCGCGCGCGGTTTCCAGCTCGCCGAAGCTCGTTTCGAGCGCATCGAGCCGCGTGGTCGCTTCTGCAGCGGTTTGCCGCGCTTGCTGGTCACGATCCCGCGCCGCTTGCCAGCGCCCCTTCGACTGCGCCTTTCCAGTCGGCGTCCAGTAAATGTCATATTGCTCATCGATCCGCTTTCGGACGCGCTCATAGGCAGCGCCGCCGACGATCGTCCCGACCTCTGCCTCCAGCGTCGCCTGGATGCTGCTGCGCACGATGCTGCCGGGCGCCGTGACTTCGAGCGCCTGCGCCTGCGGAACCCAAAGTAGACCGAGCGCACCATAGGTGGCCGGGTCACCGCGCTGGCTGCTATCCTTGACGAACCCCAAAAGCGCCTGCAGCCGATTTTCGGCCTCCTCGCCCTGCGCCCGGCCCTGCGGCCCCGTGACTTCGACTTGGGGGCCTTTGAGAAACCGCTTGGCGATTTTCCAGCTGTCGGAGCCAATATCGAAACTGACCTCGATCTCTGGCGCGACTGCCTCGCCATAAGGCGCAAAACTTTGAGCGAGCTGATTCTTCGTGGCATGGCGGACGAAGAAAGCCGCACGCAGGGCCTCAAGGATCGTGGATTTCCCACTCTCGTTGGGCTCGATGATGATGTTGAGCCCCTCGCCCAGCCCTTCGATCGTCAGGGGCTCGCGGAACTTGCGGAAATTGTTGAGGCTGATCCGCCGCAGTTGGAGGCTCATGCTTGGCTCCCCGATGATATTCGACAAAGAGCCGCTCCATCGCGCGCCGCGCCAATATGGCTTCAGTCCCGCCGGCAGCGATCGTTTCGGTAAGCTTCTCAGCCGCTATGCCAAGCAATCCCTCTACCTTGAGATCCGCCAAGTCCTGCTCGCCCGGCCGGCCGAACAGATGGTCCGCCCGGACATCCAGGAAACGGAGGCGATGCCGGAGGTCATCTTCGAGCCGCGACAGGATCTCGACGCGGTCGGCAAGGCTCGTGATGCCTGCAAGCGAAAGGCGCAGCAGCGTTGCCGCAGGATCGATAGCCGAGAGCAGCACGTCGCATTCCGCCAAAAAGGCGGCCGTGTCCTGCAAGGTCCAATCCCTGAGCAGCCATTGGAAGCGGCCGGTGCGCACGGGTTCCACCTTTGGCTCCACTCCGGGCGCAAGCTCGATCATCAGGGCATGGCCCGGCTCATCGCGCTGAAAACCGTCGGTTTCGGGGGTGCCGGCATACCAGGTGCGCGGCTCGACCTTGAGCGTGCCATGCCAATCACCGAGCGCCAGATAGTCGAGATTGGACCGCTTCGCGCGATCGGGAGCGATCTGGTTCCTGGTCTCGCCGCGCGCCGTGAAATCGCGGATGGAGCCATGAGCAAGGCCGATACGCAGCTTCGCGCCTGGCGTTTCCATGCTGTCGAACAGCTCGGTCGGATCGTCGAGATGGTGACGATGGAGGAGCGGTGCGGGTAGCAGCCAGAGCCCTGCTTCCATCTCCCGCGCGACGGGCTCGGTGAGCAGGATGATATTGTCCGAGGCTTTGTGACGGACGCGGTCCCACAGTCCGCCGTTGCGGGCATAGTCGTGATTGCCCGGGAGCAGCCACCAGCGGCAGGGATAGCGCTGCATGCGCGAGACTGCCTGGACGATGACCCTATCTTCGGGACCCTCGGTATCGAAGATGTCGCCTGCGACAATCACATGTTCCACCTGGTTGGCGGCCGCGACTTCGCCGATCCGGTCGATGGCGTCGAAGCGCGCTTCGCCAAGCGCCGCGCGCACCTCGGGCTCGAACCGGCCAAAGGGTTTGCCGAGCTGCCAGTCAGCGGTGTGGAGGAAACGCATGGATCAAGATCCCGTATTGTGAGGCGCAGAAAGCGGCGAAAGCGCACAGAGCGTGTTGACGAGCCGCATCTGCTCGATGCTGCTGCAGTTGGCCTCGCGCAAGCGGTCGCTGCCAAATACGAGCGCGAGCGCTTTGGCGCGTGAAACCGCGACATTGATGCGGTTGAGCGAGAAGAGAAACTCCATGCCGCGGGCGGTCTCGTCGGCCGAGGAAGCCGTCATGGAGACCAGGCATATAGGGGCTTCCTGGCCCTGGAACTTGTCGACCGTGCCGACGCGAATGCTGCTCGGCAGCCCTGCCCGCAGCGCGTTGACCTGTGCATTATAGGGGGCGACGACGATGATGTCGCCGGGGCCGATAGGGCGCGTGGCGCCGTTCTTATCGGTCCAGCTCCCTTGCAGGAGATTCTCGATTGCCGCGCCGATCGCCGCAACTTCCTCAGCGGCGATCTGGGCATTACCATCATGAGCAACCGAAACCCAATATGCGCCGGCCGTGGGCCAGGCTGTTCCGGTAACGCTCTGGCGCTCGGTATCGCTATGGCTGGCTAGTCGCCCCTCATAGACCTGGTCTGAAATGAAGTCACAAACCGCGGGATGCATCCGCCGAGTCTCGGCAAGGAAGATGCCTCGATCGGCAGGCACCGTGGCATGCTCGCCCAGCATCCATTTCAGGCATGACAGGTTGGCGGGCGCAGGATGCGCGCCTTGGATGACCTGAGGCAGCTGGCGCGGATCGCCGACCAGCACGATATTGCGCGCGGCACGCCCCATGGCGACCATGTTGGCGAGGCCCACTTGCCCCGCCTCATCGACAAACAACCAATCGAAGCACTGCACATTCTCATCGCGCGCGAAGAAGAAGGCCGTGCCGCCGACCACATTGGCGTGGGCGAGGATCAGGTCATCATTGGCCGTGGCGCGGTGAACGGGACAATCGCTGGCATAGCCATCATCGCCGCCCGAGACCTTGTGGGCGAACGACACGAGAAAGGTTCCACCCTCTTCCTCGCGAGCCCGCAGGCAGCCAAGCAGGACATTGCGGATCGCTTCATGGCTGTTCGAGGCGACGGCGACCCGATGTCCCGCTCCGACCAGCGCCAGGATCACCCGGGCCGTGACATGCGTTTTGCCCGTGCCTGGCGGTCCCTGGATCGGGAGCAATGTCTGGTCCATGGCTTGCGCAGCGGCAATGGCGCCGGCCACCGGTTCTCCGTCACCGAGAATGTCGCCGGCTATGCCATTGAGGCGCGGGGCGGCGCCCGACAGCAGATCATCGATGGCGCGATAGCGCCGCGGCCCGCACTGGTCCTCGATGACGTCGCGCACCGCTGCGGCCAACACCTTGGTATCGAGCGGCCAATCCGGATGCAGGGTCAGCCGATCGGTGAGGAGTTCGGCCCGTGTCACGCCGACCTTCAGGGTGATAGTGCACGCTTCGCGATCCAGCGCCTCAATCGCGACGGTTGACGGCGGTCCCTCGATCCCGGGCACAGTGGCCTTGCCGCCCTCGCGCAATTTGGTTTCCTGAGACGGAAAGCGATAGGTGCGCATCACCGAACGCTTGATGGGTTCGATCCCGGATATCGCCTCGAGGCCCGCCAAGGCGTCGAGATCGTCCACAAGATCTTCCTCATCGCGCCCCGCGCTGTCGAAAACCGTCCATTGAGCAGGCTTGGCTTCACGCTTGTGGAACAGCCCCAGGTTGAACAGCAGTTCCTGACGCTCTGGGACCAAAGTGGACGTGGCTAGGCGATCGCGCAGCGCGGTCGTTTCCTCGTCCTCGACCGCCTCCTGCTCGGCCGCGTCCTGCGCAAGCACGGGCCAGAATCGATCGGGCCGGATGCCGACCAGCCAATCGCGCAGAAGCTCGGTCGATTGGCAGTCGATCCGGTTATAGTCCTCGATCTCGTCGAGGATTTGCTGATCGCCCGTCTCGCGCCAATTTTCATAAGCAACGACCGATCCGCCCGCTGTCTTGACCTCCCCCTCGCGCTTCAAGCCATAAAAGGCTTCCAGCGCCTTGATGGAGTAGCTCGGTTCGGAAGCAATGAGCGCGCCGCGCACGACCGCATAGAGGTCAACAAAGCGCCGTTCGCGCATGAGTCGGTCGAGAAAGGCCTCGCCGATACCATAGCGTGTGGTGAGACGCCGCAGCGCGGTGATCTCATAGGGCGCATAATGATAGATGCGGGCCTCCGGATAAGCCGTGAGGCGATCACGAAAAAACGCAAGCAGCTGTTCGAGCGCTTGCGCTTCGGCGGCATGGTCATGAGCCCAGAAGGCATGGAAACTATCATCGACCCACACGCCGTGCAGATATTCAAGGCCTCCCTCATAATGGGGATCGCCCTCGATGTCGTAGAAGAGATCGCCCGCCTGCGGCCGAGGGAGCAGGTCAAAGCCTTTGCCTGGCTGTGCCGGACGCAACTCGAAGGCGGGTTCGCCGGTTTTGCGCGCGTGCTGCAGTCTGGCCTGGCCGACAAGCTTCTCCGCCGTCGCACTCGCAATGCCGCGCACCGGGCCGTCATGCCGAGCCAGCGCGGCCATGGTTTCGATACCCGACGCCTCGAGCTTCTTCACTTGGCCGCGGGTGATATTGGCGACCTGGAACAGGCTGTCCTGGCTGGTGAGGATAGCGTCGCAATGATCGGCCCAACGACACAGCGAACAATCCGCGCAAGGGATCGGCCGCGTCGGCACAGGGGAAGCGACAAATGCCTCGAGCTTCGCCCGCGCACCGCGTGCATAGTGGGCATAGTCGGCCAAGCGCAGCGTCGCGCGCGTCCCATCGCCTAGCTGCACATGTGCGTGCACCGGCATCACGCCCTGGATCTCCGCCAAAAGGTCGGAATAGAGCACGAGCTGCAGCACATGCTTGGGATGGGCTTTGCGCTTGAGCTTGGTGTCGGTCACTTCGTAGCTGAATGGCCCCAGCAACGAGGGGCGCTCGACCCGCTCGAGAAAATCGGACCAGCCACCCCACCGCTCAGCCAGAAAAGCCCCTTGGAAGATGATCTGCGAGCCTTTCGCCAGGGCAGCTCGCGTCTCGTCCGCATTCTGAGCAAGGTCGCCACGCGCGATCTCGACTACGCCATGGCCCGCGTCCTTCAGCGTCGCCAAATGGGCGGCCTCATGGGCATCACCCTGTTTCTGAAGCAGCGCGGCATCCTCGGTATCTTCCCGGGGCGTGAGCGGCTCGCCGCGCATATAGGCAAGGTCGAGCACCGTCGCATGCGCGCAGCCAACGAACCGCATCAGGTCCGTCGCTGAAAACAGGATGGTGTTCCCGATCGTCCTCACTTGGCCCCCTTGATTGCCCAACGCCGCCCACGAGGGAATCACCTCGACAGGCGCTACCCTGTTCCTTAGCATGCAAGGGTGTCAATCTCTGACATGGACGTATAATGACTTTCGCCAAGGCCAACGATCTTCTGCGCCTCGCCCAGCTCGCCGCCTCGCGGCGTTTGGGAATCAGTCTTGAGGAAATCTCTCAGGAATTCGGCATTTCGCACCGCACAGCGCAGCGCATGACAAGCGCGCTGGAGGATAATTTCGCGAATGTCGTTGTCGTAGAAGATGACGATCGCCGCCGGCGCTGGCGCATCCAAAGTCCCATCCCCGAGCGACTGCAACCGCGCCAGGAAAACACCATCGAGGCTTTGGAAATCGCCGCCCGCGCGGCCCGCGATGAGAACCGGCTCCGCCATGCCCGCGCCCTGGAAGATCTCAGAGACAGCCTGATCACGCGCCTCTCGCCGCGAGATGCGCTGCGCTCCGAAGCCGATGCGGAGGCGGTGCTATCGGCTTTGGGCCAAGTGGCGCGGCCAGGTCCAAAGGTCGCGATGAAGCCGGAGGTCACCGATGTTCTGATCGAGGCGCTGCGCGGACCGTTCAAGATGCGCATTGTCTATGGCGAGACCGACGCGGAAACCCGAACGGTCGAGCCGCATGGGCTCCTACTGGGATTGCGCAGCTATCTCGTGGCGCGCCAGGCTGACCGAGGTGAAAATCTCCGCCATTTTCGTCTCGATCGCATTCACAGCGCCGAATGTCTTGATGAGAGTTTTCCCATCCAATCCGGGTTTTCCTTGAACGATCATGCGGCGCAGGCCTTCGGCGCTTATCAGGACCCCGCCCAATATGGCGAGATCGTCTGGCGGTTTCTTCCCGAGGCAGCCTCGCGTGCGGCGGAATTCCAGTTCCACCCCAACCAGTCGGCCGAATATCGGGACGACGGCAGTCTGATTGTCCGGTTTAAAGCCGCAGGCTGGCTGGAAATGGCCTGGCATCTCTATCAATGGGGCGACAAGGTCGAGGTGCTGGAACCGGCGGGGTTGCGGGCGCTGGTCGAAGGCCACGCGCGTCCCGACTTCCCGGCCCTGCCCTGATTGACCGATTTGTATCGCCCTTCGTGGCGGCGGTTTTCAATTGAGCTCGGCGAGGAAGCTGGTCGCCGTCAATTGTGCGTGATCGCTCAGGGGCGAGCGCAGCGTGAAGGCGCTTGGCGCACGGGCGAAATTCCACAGCCGCATGAGGCACCATTCCTCGCGCCTCGTATCGGCGACGGCCAGCTCATTGCGAGAGATATGAAAAGGCGTGCGCTCCCATCCGTTGGTGGTCTTGACCTCGATCAGCTTCTCGCGCCCGTCCGCCTCAAAGCTCCGGATATCGAAGCCAAAACCATCGCCATCCTGCACAGATGTCCAGCGGACTTTGTCCGCGAGATCGTCGCGGCCCGCGGCAGATAAATGACGGCGCTCGTGATGCAGCACACATTCTTCACCCGCCTTGCCAAGCGCCCGGTTGCGCGCGTCGCGCTCGGCGACATCATATTTGCGGCCGATCGCGGCCATGAACGCTGGATCGATCGGCGACGGTTCGTTGCGCACCGTGGGCGGCGGCCCGATCCGCAGTGATCCTTGCGCTTCCGGTACGTTCAGGGCAGCTCGTGAGAGCCTGTCGGGAGCCAGCCATTCGGTCCGCGCCTCCAACCACCGCAGGACGCCATCGACCAGCGCATTCTGGAAATTGGCGGCCGGCTTATAGCCCTCGATCCAAGGCTGACCAAGGCCGAGCAAGACCGCGCTGATGTTCTGATGCTTGAACTCGATTGAGCCCTTGCTACGGTCGATCACGGCTTGAAGATCGCGGTTTCGCGCCGCTTTATTGAAGGAGCGACCAACCAGCTCGTCGGTGAGCATGGCGAAATAGTCGGCGACGATGTGATCAATTTCCTGATCGGACCAGACTTCCGCCACGCCCTACTCCACCACCGGGTAGTTCGGCATCGGCCATTCATGCCCGGCATTGTCCATCATGAGATCGATGAAGATCGGCAGCAAGCAGCCGAGCAGCGCGGCGCCATCCCTGACCTGGGCGCGATTGACATCGCTGTTCCATGTCGAGCCACCATGCACCAGTTGGTTGCGCAGCACATAAAGCCGGTCGAACAGGATCGAGAGTATCCTGGCCGTGTCATGATCGCGCAGTGCGGCGCCTATCGCTGTCCGCGACCGCTCGAGCCTGTCAGCCCAGTCGGCATAGCCGGACGCACCATTGTGATGCTGCCAAAAGGGATGGAAGACATAGCGGTTTGCGAGCAGCACCCGGATTTCCTGAGGGAAGCGCTGCCAGACCATGTCGTAGATGCGATGTTTGCCATCAAAGCCCACAAGGGTTGCGAAAAAGGCCTGGAACAATCCCCGCTCACCCTCGGGGATACCAATCACCCGCGATGCTTCAACGTCGCCGGCATAGGCAGCGTTGAAGCCGATCCAGAGCAGGATGAAACGTACATCCTCATCGGCCTGCTCGGCCTCGGCACGGCGCAGCCACGACAGCGCGCGATGCACCCTGAGCGTCAGCGGCTCCGGAAAATCGCCACGCAGCTCGCGCTGCTTGGCCTTCAAGTTCTCATGGTGCAGCGGGCTGCCGGGCGGATAGCGATAGGCCATGACCGATATGGTAAAGCCTTGCTGGTCAGGCTCAATCCCTCTCGATCAACGGCCTCGAGATCGTTGCAGCGGCGCTCGTTCCTTGCCGGGTTCCCGCCGGTTCCGGCCTGACGGCTCAACGGCCCGGACCGAGGTGTCCCGCACCTTTGCTGCCTGAAACTGCCAGCCCGCCTGCAAATGCGTTTGCACCTTGTCGTTTGCCACCTTCATCACCCTGGCAACGGCATCGGGATCGTCGAATAATGCCGCGCGCACCACTGTCTCGATCACGCGAAGCTGGCTCTGGGCCGCCCGCGCATTCTTCTCCCGGCTTTGTTCGGACGGTGTTTGTCTAGACGACTCATCGGGCTGGCGTCGATTCCGCCCAGGTTCGCGCGACGCCGGCGCCGTGACGGCAGGGGCAATGCTGTTGCGACTAGCATCGCGCCGGACTCGGTCCAGCTCCTGCAAATCCCGTTCGCTCGGCCGATATCCCCGCACCTCCAAACCTTGGCGACTGGCTTCGAGCCAAGCCGCCCTTCGGAACGTCTCACTGCCGGTAACATGGACGTGCGACCACCCGCGATGGCGAGCGATGGCAACGAGATCGCGCACAACCTCGTCGCTCTCGCTGGAGGTGATGAGCCGTCTGCCCTGGTCGCGGAACGCCGGTTCCTTTGCCTGTGCCGTCGTGAAATATGCGGGCTCGCCCGACCATTTGCTCGTCGCGGAGAAATAGCGCTTTCGCAAGGCATCGGGAATGTCACCGGGCGACGCCGCTTGAAGGACGGACGGATCAAACGACTTCCCCATCTTGGCTGGTTCGAGCGACGGTTGCGCCGCATTCCTCGGCCTGACTCCCGCGTCCTGCCCTATCGTATTGCTACGCTTGCCCGTACCACGTGGCGTCAGAGGTTTTTCAGCGGCCATGATCTGCCCTTTCCTGGATGAGGGGTGAAGACGACGCCCCTTCCGTCTGCACGAGCGCCCGCTCGATCATCGATGACACGAAAGCGATAGCGGCTGCCTCATCGCCGGGCGGCGGTAAGTCGGTCAGGTCGCCTAGGACCAGCATGTCATCGGTAATCTCGGCCGCGCCCGCCAGTTCACCCTCGGTCATTTCCCGCATCTTGGTCTCCTCCAGCAAGGCCCCGCCCGTGCTCTTCGCCGTTGGCCCCTTCGCGACATTGTAAGGGGGCACCATCTGATGCTTGCCAGGCGGCAGAACAGTTGGGGATGGTGCAGCGGGGATAGGCCGCGACGGCAGAATGGGCGGCGACAAAACGCGCCGTGTGAAGCGCGGCATTCGATAAAAGGCGATCTTCCTGCCACGAACCGGCGCGATGCCGCCGCGCAGCAACAAGAGCTCGGTCTTGGACATTTGCATCAGCTCCTGCGGCAGCAGGAGGGCGCGGCGCTGATCGGATTCCGATACGCTGCGATTGGCCAGCAGCCCATGAATCGTTCGGCTGCGCGATTTCACATTCATCGTGAAGAAGCCGAGCCGCTCCGAAAGCTCGTTCGCGACCTTCAGCTCCTTGGGCGTAAACACCACCTCAAGGCCGCAATTGGCGATGATTTCGTCGGTAACATCGGGACCATAAATGGCCCGCAGTTGCGCCCGGCTCTGGATCACCGGCAGCAAGCGCAAGCCGTATCCGGCGACATAGGAAAAGCCGCCCGCGATGACCGAGGCCTTCCCGAGCCTTGCGAATTCATCGAGCAAGATCAGAACAGGG
The DNA here is from genome assembly GCF_002080435.1 of Sphingobium herbicidovorans. Lineage (NCBI taxonomy): Bacteria > Pseudomonadati > Pseudomonadota > Alphaproteobacteria > Sphingomonadales > Sphingobiaceae > Sphingobium > Sphingobium herbicidovorans. The sequence goes on from NZ_CP020539.1 coordinate 615,830, forward strand.
ACATTGCTGGAAGCATCGGGCAAATCGCGCGTGTTGAGATCCACCAGCTGCTGCAGGAAGAGGCTATAAACTGGTGCGATCCGGTCGATATTGTCGGGCGAAACACCGAGATAGATCGACATGCGCCGCGCCCGGACTTCGCGCAGATCGAAATCGCTTGCCGATGTCGCCGCATCGACGACGGGGTTGAGCCAGAGATTGAGGCGCGCAGTGATCGTCTGCTTAATCCCGGAAAAGGTGTTGTCCGAAGCCGAGGCGAAATCCTGGATTGCCGAGACGCATGCCTGACTTAGGCGCTGTCCCGTCCCCCTCGCCTCTTCCAGGGCCTTGGGAAGATCGCTCTTGGGATCCCCAGACGTGAGCCGTCGATAGATCTCACCGATCGTGAAGGGCATGCCAGGATTGGCAGCAACGAGCGCGCCGACGCCGATGAAGGCCGCCCGCGCCGCCTCGGCCCAGAAGGGGTCCGATCGTTCCGGCGCTGGGAAGAGCATGACCGCGATTTTCTGAAGCTCGTTGACGACTTCGGTGTCATCGGCTCGCCGGATATGGGCCAGGGGATTGTACCGTGCCGTCCGCCCTTCAGGGTCTAACGGATCGAAGAGGAAAACCGATTGGCCGGCACGTTGGCGATAACCGGCGCTGATACTCCAATTCTCCCGCTTCACATCAAGCACGACGACCGAATCCGGCCAGGTTAGCAGATTGGGGATGACAACACCGACGCCCTTCCCGGCGCGCGTCGGCGCTTCGAGCAAGACATGCTCGTTCCCGCCGAAAATGAGGAAGCGTCCTGCTTTGCGTCCAACGACAATGCCAGATGGCGCGCGCAGCCCCTCGCGTCGAATTTCGCCCTCGCGCGCAAACCGCGCCCTGCCATGCAAGGCTGGGCCTTGCCGCAGCATCGTGAGGACAAGAAGCGCGACTACGGCGGCGCCAGCCATCGCTCCCCGCCTGATCCAGTCAGCGAGCAGCGGATCGCCGCGATAATACCAGAGCCAGGCCGGCAGAGTGCCGAGATCGATATTAGGTCCGATCTGCCCGAGTGCGAACAGGGCAACGAACAGGGTGATGACAGCCCACAGCAGAATTGCGCCGATCACGCACAGGCCAATCGCCCAGGGACTACGCTGCGCCAGCATCGCCCATCCTCGGCTCGAAATAGATCTCTTCGACCTCAAACCGCCCGCCGTGACGGCGTGTCTGCACAACGACGTCGACGAGCATGCGAAGGAGCCCGCGAATATCGTCGCGGGCGAGATCGCGGCCGCCTTCCGATTCCTTGACGAGCAGCGTCAGCTGTTCGAACGCGCCGGCGGGTGAACCGGCGTGGACGGTCGTGATCGATCCGGGATGCCCGGAATTGACGTTCCGCAGGTAGAAGAAGGCGGTGCCGTCACGCAGCTCTTGGAGCAGGATGCGATCGGGCCGCATGCGCAGCGCGCTTTCGAGCAGCTGCTTGGCGCCAACCTTGGCCAAGCCCTGCCCCTCGCTCGAATAGACCATATGGACAACGTTGCGATGAGGCACGACCAGCTCACGCGTATCTTCGATTGTCAGCAATCGTTCGTCCGGCGGGATGAGCTGAATGAGTGCCTTGGCAAGAGTGGTCTTTCCCGAACCCGTGGCGCCGCTGACTAGAATGTTCTTGCGTGCCGGAACGGCAACCTTGAAGAATTCCGGCCAGTCCCCCGCGTCGCGCAGCGCCACTAACCGCGCATCGACATCGGTGAGACCCTTGGCGCTGGCGCGCGTCGCGCGGAACAGCCCGGCGCCGGCCAGTTGATCGATCGGCAGGGTCACGGTCGATGGCTTGCGGATCGTGAAGGAAGGACAACCGCTTGGGGTGACCGACGGTATGACGATCTGGCAGCGCTCGCCGCCCGGCAGGACTGTCGAACAGATCGGAGACTGACCATCGATATCCTGGTGCGTGAAGCTCGCCGCGGCAACAGCCAGGGTAGAAAGCCAGTCGCTGTCCAGCTCCGGCATCTCCTGCCAGCGCCACCCTTGGCGGTCCTCGATCCCCGCTTCTCCCGGGCGGTTGACCACCAGCTCCGTGACATCCTCCGGTTCCAGGAGGGGCAGGAGCGGCGCGAGATAGTGGCGCAGGACGGCGGTATCGCGCATGGCTTACCGCCGCAGTTCCAGATTGTAGACGTCGGCGAAGTTGAAATCCTTGGCGACGAAGATGCCGACCTCCTCGCCCTGATTCTTCTTCAGGACCGGCCGGATATTGATATTGTTCTGCAAGGCAATCGCCGCGCCTTCGCTGGGCGCCCGGGTCACATTGTTGAAATTGCCATTGCCGCTCGAGGCGGCCTGTCCGGCGATATAGGCGGCATCATCGACGAGTGAGAGGAGCAGGGCGCCGCCAAAACGCGCCCAGAAGAAGCTGTCGACCGCGCCTGCAAGCCCGGCTCGGCCGAGTGCATCGGAGCCAGGCGAGGCAAGATCGATCCGCACGCCCTGGGGCGTTACCGCTCGCGTCCAGAGGACGAACAGGCGATTTTGCCCTTGCTGGATGCCGCCGCGATATTCGCCGAGAACGCGCGTGCCCTTTTCCATGAGTACGACCCGGCCATTCTCGGAATAGACGTCTCGCGGGATCAGGCAGGACGTGTAACCGGGCTGCGCGGAATTGATGGCGGTTTGCAGAATGCAGGGGATCAATGTGCCCGCCGTAATCAGAAAATTGCGGTTCGGCAGCATCGAGGCCCGCGCTTCCCCGGTCGAGGAGCTTTGCCGCAAAAGATCGAGCGCGTTGGGCGCCCTGCCCTCGCCGCTCTCTGGCGCTCCGGCAGCGTTGTCGGGCGCTTCCCCGGCAGCCCCTGCAGCTGTGGGCGCGCCGGCCTCGCGGCCAAGATCGCGACCTCCATAGGCGATCAGCGTGGACCGCCGCGCCTGCTCGGCAAGCGTTGGCCGAGCGGCACTGGTCCCGCTCGGTGCCGCGCCCGGCTGCATGGCGGGCACAATTTGGCCTTCAGGTCCGGGAACGCCAGCGGCAGGATTGAGCACCGGCGCGTTGGGGTCCGCGCGGGCAGCCCCGAGCGGTCGGCGTTGAGGGGCGACCGCGGCATAATCGACTGTTTCCCGAGCGACGATATCGGGTCGTTCCCGGGCTGCACCTGCCGGCGCGGTGAGGTCACGAGACGAGGATTGCTGGCCCGTGCCGGAATTCACCCAGAGAATGCCCAGGACCATTGCCGTGCCGGCGAAGATCAGCGCGGTGTTGCGCCGCGCGGGCGTCGTGCCGCCGATCGGCTCGATTCCACGCTCGTGAAGAATTTCGTGCCTTTCGGGCGTTGGATCGGCACCGGGCAGCGGGCGCACGACAGGGGACGGTTCATCGGCCATGGTTCATTCCTGCGGATGGGAGATGGTGCGCTCGACGTGAGACGATCCGGTATTCGTTCCATGATCGACGCCATAAGGTTCGGGCGCCTGGTTATAGATGCACAGCACCTCGCCGCCCCGGCGCAGGCGCAGTTGGCGCGCCACCAAATGAACGACGACGAATTCATCGCGAACGTCGAAGGGAACCAGGGTTTCGGACCCGTCTGGCCTCACCAGATAAATGGCAGGAACTTCCCGGTTCGCCGGAAACCGCAAAACCGTGAATTGGCCATTGTCGGAGACCTCCGACGGCTGCAAATCGCTCGAACCCTGCACCTTATAATTCATGTTGCGCGGACCCTCGATCACCGCATGGTCGAGGGCACCGCGAACAGCCTGGGCCTCCAGCGCCGCCGCTTGCATCGCGATCTGTGCCGCTCTCAGGCGTTCGGCCCGCGCCACCTCGTCCCGCGGATAGCGGAAGCGGACCTGGAAATAGGCCTGGCCGTTGCGGCCGATGATCGGACCACTACGAGCCGTGAGTTCAAAGGCATAGCTTCTTAAGGTTCCGCCGCGAGACGTGGTGACGATAAGGTTGGTCGGTCCAGCGCGTTCGCGCGGCTTGAGGAACAAGATGTGGCCGGCCACCGCCACCTCCCAGGAGACGGTGTCGCCCAGCGCTACGTGCTGAATCGTTTCGTCCTCGCTGAGGACAATCTGGGTTGCTGTCCGGAAGGTCCCGACGATGCGATAGACCTGCGCTTCCTCATAATCGACGAACTTGACGCGTGGGTCAGACGCAGCGCCACGCGGGACCTCAACCGCATGGGCAGCAGAAAGGGATGCAAACGCGATGAAAACCGCAGCGACCAATGTTTTCATCGGACTACCTCCGGGTCGGAGCGGTAATTCTCGACCTGGAAGCCGAGCGGGTTCCGATAGCGATCACCTTCGGCCATCGGCGCGTTGGCATAGGCGAAAGTGACCGTGGCGATCCAATCGCTGCTCTGCGTATCCGTCTCGGTCTGGACGATCCGTGTGAATCGCACATTGGCAACCCGATCATTGATGAAGGCGATGTTGCGCACCCGCGCCTGGACGACTGCGTTTTTCCCCCAGGCGTTCTGGGGACTGGCAGCATTGTTGTTGCTGAAGAAGCGTGCCCAGCGCTGCTGCTCCGCCGGCTGCGACAGGATTGTCACGAAGCGGAAATTCTCCTCGGCAGCCGCCGGTATCCAGCTTTCACGCGTCCGGACATATTGCGCGAGAAAGTATTTGGTGACCGCTTCATCATAGCGCATCGGCCGCTGGGTCAGCGCCGTCTGGACATCCACCGCGCCCGTCGTCTGATTGACCCGAATGACATAGGGCACGACGGTCTTGAGCGGGGCCAGCGCGGCGACAGCAAAAATGGATGCGGCCGCAAGGATCGAGGTTACCGTCGCCACGGTCCAAGCAATACGCGTCGATCGCAATGCCGATCGAACCCTGTCCTGGTCCCAGCTTCGCGCTTCCTGGAAATAGCGTTTGAGCCCGGAAGTAGGCACCGCCTCCGCGTCATCGTCAGCAACTCGCATAACGAATGTCCTTTGGCGCAAAGGAAACCTTGTCGTCCGGAGGCGCTGGCACTGCGGGCGGAGGCGGTGGATCGCCCACCTGCGGATGAGACAAGGGAGGAATGGGCGGCGCAGGGCGCGGCGCTGTAGTCGCCCGCACCGGCGATCCGGGCAGAACGCTCCCATAGATGTTCACGTCACGCAGATGGTGCCCGTTGCAAACGGCCAGCTTCTTGGGTCCGGACGCGCATGCCGCGAGGCCCAGCAGTGGAAGGCTGCCGATCAGGCAGAAAGTAACCTGGCGGATGGTGAACGTCGATTTTTGAGGACAGGGCAAGGTCATGGTGATGTCTCACTATGCCGCTTCGATGGAGCCGCCCCGACGAGCGGCGCGCTCCAGATTGCGGCTGTTGCGCGCAATGCGGCGTTGTCGGAGGGGAGATGCCATCGTCCCCCAGGCGGTCCCGGCGAAGGCACCAACCCCCGCAGCGGCGCCGCCCGCAATGCCGGTGGCAATGGCCGGAGCCTGGAAAAAGAAAATGGTCCCGAGGAAGAGATAAACGGCGAAAAGAACCGCACCGATTGTCACATCAGCTTTTGATTCTGCAGCCGCGATTGCGATGCTGCCCAAATCAGAAATGAGCGTCGTGATCGCGATGATCACTCCCATGAGGACTATGTAGTTGAAGACCTGCCCGAGCCATCCATGAAAGAAGCGGCGCGTAGGTTCGAACAATGCAAGTGCAATGAAAATTGGCCCGAGAGCTATAATAATGGCCAGCGCTATTTTGGCAAAAATAGTAATTGAAAAACCGATCGCGGCAGACAATCCTGCCAGCGCGTAGAGGCAAACGGCTAGAGCGATCAGCACCAAACGCATCGGATTAATTTCAATATACGTCGCAGCTTTGGCGCGAATTATGAGAACTATGCTGTCGACTTGATTGAAGTAGTCATCAAATGCAGCGCCCACGCTGGTGATGGTCCGCCCGGAGAGTGCCTGCGAGAGTGCGTCCGGCATCCCATGAAAAAGAGGCGTGGTGATCCACTCGGAATAGGCGACCGTCGTTGCGGCAATATACAGCAGGCAGAGCTTGACCATTCGGTAGAATAGTTCGCCCCAGGGTTCGCTAATAATGCCGCGCATCACCATGTAGCCGAACAAAGCGATATAAATAACAAGCCCAACGGCGAGCGGCCCGCGAACAACCTCAACGACGTTTTGAAGACGCTCGTTGAGGAACAGGTCTAACTGATTGTCGACCTGCATATAGAAATCGTTGAACAGTGTAGAGGCCATTGCGGGTCAGCTCGCCGTCAAAGTGACCGCTTCAGGTCATCGAGATCTTTAACGTCCTGAGCATTGACGCACTCGCGGGAACTTGGATGGGTTCCGTTCGCGCAATCCCTGAGCGTTTGATTCCGCAGATCGGAGTTACTGCGATACTCATCTTTTCCGGTCGGCGGTTTGCACCCGAGCAAGCCAACCAAAGTAACGCTTACGACAATGGCCCGGAGCATTACGAGCCTCCCAAACTTGCCGATAGGTCGGCTAAATCCTGCTCATCGTCGCGCTGCATCTGAAGACGACGTCCTGACTCCTGCCGCATCCGCAGCGCCTGCAACTGCAGGGCATCATTTTGGATATGGGCGTTTTCGACCCCTACCCTTGCCTGGATGTCCATGACCTGTTTGGCGTCCGAAGCCGTATCGAGCGAGGTGCGCAGTTCTTCCAAGCCTGCGGTGCGCTGGGCCGAGACGCCGTAGGCCGACTCCGCTATCGCAGCATCGCGGGCGGCCAGATCGCCGTTTCGCAACAGGTTGTCGCGCGACGCCCGTTCATAAGCGGATGCGCCAGGCCGCAGCTCCGGCAGTGCAATGCGGTTGGCATCGCGAATGCGGGTCGCGGCACTGCCAAGCGATCCCAGGCTGGCATTTTCCGACGACATCAGCCTGCCGAGGTCGCGGGCCTCAGGCGGCAGAAGATGGCGCATGGCATCGGTCGATAGCGACGGGGCAATGCCATTGACGTCGGTGACCTGATTGAAGCTACCGTAGAGCTGCTTGGCCTCGGCGATCTGCTCCTTGCCCTGGTCGATCATGGACAGGGTGTTCTTGACCGTGGCGAGCGCCTGCAAATAGCCGGAGCTGTCATAGACCGGTATGCCCTGGGCGGCGGCCGGACCCGCCGTTCCCAGGATAATCGCACCGATCGCTGCGAATCCGCCTTTACGCATAGCTCATCCTTTCCTGCTCGATGGAGATCGACGCTGCTGGTGAAAGAGGGGCAGCCAGTATTCGGGATCGTCGCCGACCTCGGCGCGGATGGCATCGAGCAGCGTCACCGTTTCCGTGGTGCCCGAGAGAACTGCCAGCTCGTCGGAGAGACCGCCAAGATCGAGCTCGACGACGATTGAGTCATGGCCTTGCTTGACCAGGAACCGGCGGGATTCCGGATTCAGATCGTGGCGGATGAGCTTGAATTCCGCCTGGGTCAGACCCAGTCCATCGACATAGTCCGTTTCGCGGCCATAGGGGTTGGGAAGCAGTATCTTGGTCGCAACCTGCTCCATGATGCTGTGCGAAATGTCCGAACGCAGCGCATCCGCAGGGCTTTGCGTGCCGAAGACAAGAAAGGCATTCTGCTTGCGGTAGGTCTTGAGGCCGTCCTGCGCGAAGGCGCGGAACGCATCGTCCCCCAAGGCTTTCCAGAATTCGTCGATATCGATCACAAGCCGCCGGCCGTCGAGGAGACCGTCGATCCGGTGGAACATGTACATCATGAGCGGCGTGCGCACTTCGGGGTTGTCGAGAAAATCGGTCATGTCGAAGCCGACGAACGGCGCCTCCAGCGACAAAGCGTCGATCTCATTGTCGAACACCCAGCCGAGCGAACCGCCCCGCGCCCATTTCTCCAGCCGGGCACCGATGCCTTCCGGGTCGCGCTGACCGAGCAGCTGGCGAAGCGCGAGAATGGAGCGGTCCTCCGGCGCAAGGCGTCCGAGCGAGGCCAGCCCCTCATCGATCATGCGCTCCTGCGTGACGCCGAGTTGGCCTCCAACCGGCGTCACCAGCTGCCGGATCAGGCGCCCCAGGAAGACAAGATTGCGCGGACCATAGTCGAGTGCCCGCAGCGGAGCGAAACCCGTAGGCTCACCATTCTTCAGCGTCAGATAGATCCCGCCCGCGGATCGGACATAGATCTCCGCGCCGCGGTCCTTGTCGATGAAGATCTGCTGCGCGCCCGTCTTCTCGAGCTGCGCCATCAGAAAATTCTGGACGACGGTCTTGCCCGCGCCGGAAGGACCGATGATCAGTGTGTGACCCAAGTCGCCAACATGGAAGTTGAAATAATAGGGCGATTGCGCGGCCGTCTTCATCATGGCGATCGCAGGCCCCCAATGGTTCCCCTTGGCCCGGCCTGCGGGATAGGTATGGAACGGCGCCAAGGCAGCAAAATTGCGCGAGGTGATCGCCGCTGGCCGCGCCCGCCATGCGAAATTTCCGGGCAGCTGCGCCCAAAACGCTGCTTCGAGCGCTGGTCCTTCGCGCGCCGCCACCAAACCAGCATCGGCCAGTGCCGCGCGCGCGGCCGAGAGATTGTCGGCAAGTCGCCTTTGGCTGTCGGCGAAGACCGCCAGCGAGAAATGATGCTCCCCGAGCACGAACCGGTTGCTTTGCAGATCGTCGGCTGCATCGGCGAGATCGAGCGCCTGGCTCGCTGCGGCATCCTCGGTCGAGGCCATCTGGTTTTGCCGGCGGCGCAGACGTTCGGCTGCCCGCGCTTTGCCCATGAAGGTGAAGGATTGCGAGACGACGAAGGCGAAATCCTGGCCGAGCAAGGCATTCATCTGTCCCGGGCGCGTCAGCGCGGGATATTCCCTGATGCCGAAGATTCCCTGCCAGCGGCTCGTGTCATGGGCACGGATCTCGACCGTCTCACGTCCGAAGATCACGCGCTCGCCGTAAAGCGCGGATCCCAGATGCCCGCGGACGAGCGGAACCCTGGATCGCGCACCCATCATCACTTGCTCGAGCACCTCAAGCGGGGCGGAGAAGATCAGGCCATTATGCTCGTAGAGAGCAAGGCGCGCCGGACTGCAGCGGCGGAGCAGCTTCTCGATGTCGCGCGCCTTCTCCTCGAAGCGCGCCAGTTCATCGGGATCGACCTCCTCCTCTGCGGCCTTGGCTTTCGCGATCCGCTTGAGCAGCAGCCCGGTCCGGTCGGCCGATCCGACTGCCGGACGCATGAGAAGCGTCAGATAATGCTCATTGACGAACATCCGCTTGGCGGTGACGCGCGCCCGATATTTAGCGTCGAGCTCGGCGGCGAACTTTGAGCGGAACTGCCCTTCGGGATAGTCCCCTACGGCTGAGCGGACGATGTGGGTCCAGATCGCAAGCCGATCGTCGGCGATGTTGCGCCAAGTGCCGTTGAGCTTCTCGTGCCAATCATTGAGGTGGATCGGATCAGCCGTCTCGAAAGCCATGCCTTCGAGGCGGAACATCATCATGAGATCGCCGCTATCAAGCGCAATCACATCGGGCGTCACATGGCGGGCATAGGGAAGATAGCGCCCGGGCTCCGCTTCTCGGGTCAGAACCCGCCAAGGCGTCTTGCGCGGCGGCAGCTGGGCGGCGGCGCTAGCCACGCGCGAAACCCTTGCGCTTCATCCCCGCGACCGGCAGCGGCGAATAGGAACTGCCGCCCCACCAGCCGCGGTTCCGGCAGCGCGCCTTGGTCAAAGTCCATAACCATAGCAGGCGAAAGGCATTGGCGTCGTGGCGCACGATGAGGCGCGCCACCGCGAGGCACGCGCCGCCGATCGCCCCCGCGTAAAGCGGATTGCCGCTGACGATCAGGGTGAGACAGGCAGCAAGCGCAATCGGCAAGGATGCTTCGAGCGGCACGCCCAGCCACATCGTCGGCCGGGTCACCGCAAGGAAAAGCGTTTCCTCGCGCAGCCGCTCGTTCGAGGGCGCGGCCTCCTTCACGCGCCACCGGTGATGGTATCGACGATCCACTGCGCGCTGAAGACGATGAAAATGCCGACGATGACCGTCACCAAAAGGCCGAGGCTCGCCCGTCCGGTGAAGAACATGAAGCCGACGATGACGACGGCGATCACCGCAATCGTCTTGGCAAAGGTTCCCGTTAGCCAGGTCTTGATGTTCTCGGCCATGGAGGTGATGCCGTCCGCACCTTGCGCATGAGCAGGATCACTCAGCAGCAACGAGAGAAGCATCGCCAGGCCGACGATGCCGGCGATGCGCAGCAGAAGACGCGCCCATTGGGGCTGGGAGCCCAGGCGGGCGGTGATCGCTGTCATGGATGCTGTCCTTTCTGAGAAGTTGTCCCGTCCCCGAAGACCATGAGCGAGGCTTGCCGGGCATCTGCGGCGATGTTCCAACCAGCGGCCTGCGTCGCAGCGAGCGCAGTGGGTTGCGGTTTGGCGATCACCGCATCGGCAAGCCGGACAGGCGCGGTCATCACCGACGCTGGGTGCCTGCCGCGGATCAGGGGAATGACGGTTGACGCGCTGGCATAGACCCGGGCGACATAACCATTGCGAAAGCCGCGCCGCCGATCGCCAGTATTGTAGAGCGAGAGCGCTGTTGCGATCGCATGGTCCGAACTCTGGGCGGAGTGCGCCACCGACTGATAGTTGGTCGTCAACACCCGCGCGGCGGCGGCAAGGTTGCGGCACGGCTCGAAGGCATCCTCCACCGACAGACCCAGCCATCCGAGGTTGGCGCTGTTGATCTGCCCCAAGCCCAAATCGATGTTGTAGCCTTGGCGAATGAGGCGACGCGCGGCGGCAATCGCCTGTGCCCTCGTCGCCGGCACCGGCTTGCGCGCACCCGGACTGTTGACCCCGATCGCCAGCGTGTTGAATCGGCTTTCCGTGTGAACGATCGAGATCAGCGTCTCAGGCGCCACGCTTGGCGCGCATGAGCCTGCAAGGGCGAGAAGACTGGCGACGTCGAGGATCATCGAGCGAGATCCTGCAGCCGCTCGATATGGGCCAGCGAGTAGGTCTCGCGGCGTCCATCGCTGAAAGTCATGACAACCCGGCGCCGCGTTGCGGAATCGCGATCGTGGACCTTGGTACGAGCAACACCGCCGCCGCTACAGCCGGGAAAAGAGCCGCCGGTGGCCAAGCGCTGCCACAACTTGGTCATGGGCGCGACGCACTGGGCATATTGCGTCGCGCCACCAGGATTAGAAAGGCACAGGAGAACCTGGCAGCCCAAGTCATTCGCTCGCGCGGGAGTCGGTTGAAGGGCGGTGCCCATGGCGAGCACCGCCAGGCTGAGAGTCACGCGTTGCATCGGGTCATTCCCCCGTGAGAGACACCTCCCGCGTCGGGAATTGGCGTCAGCTATCCGTTGGATTTCACCTCTCTTTTGTTCCGCCCGGCCCCGATTTCGGCAATCCCCCCAGCCGGGGGGAGTAGGCTCGTGCGTTGCTGGTCCAGAAATTCGGCCAGCGCACTTTCCTGATCGGGTCGCAGAGCATCGGTGGCAGCCAGATATTCCGGCGGTTCGCCCCGAAGCAGGACGGACGGACACTGGCCATCATAATTGCCGAGATTGGGACGGTGCTGCTGGTAGCCGACCAGCGCGGCAAGGTCTGGATCGAACGCACGGGCCGCATTGGGCGGATAGGTCAGCCATTTATTTTCGTAGGGCTTCAGCCAGCCCAGGCAATAGCTGACGATGATGCCACGCCGGATCGCGCCGGTCATGTTGGCGCCGGCACCATGCAGCGTAGAACCGAGGAAGAGGATCGCCGAGCCCGGCTCCGCCTCAACCGCCATGGGCTGCGCGTCCTTGACCATGGAGCCGGCATTATGGCTCCCGGACCAGATCAATGTGGCGCCGTTTTCAGCCTTGAACGGAGAAATCGGCCACATCACGTTGACGAGATATTCGAGCTCGCCGGCCGGGCCGCGCCACATATCCTGGTCCCTGTGAGGAAACTGCGCCGGCGCTCCTGGATGCAGTTCGAGCGCCTGCGTGAGGTTGAGCTGGATGGTATCGCACCAGGGGTCGAGAACCGACCGCACCAGGCGCATGATCGCAGGATGGCGCACGAGTCGCTCGACAGTGGGTACGCGTTTCAAAAGGCCGCCAAAGCGCTTGGTGAGCGGACCGTAGAAGCCGCCCTGGCAAAAGGGTGTGGCGGCAAACCGCGGATCGAGGGCCTGATCGATCTCCGCGACCTCTGTCTTGGATGCGATGTCCCGCAACACGCAGAAGCCGTGCCGCTGTAAATCGTCATCGACCGCAGGTTCGGCAGCTGGGCGATAGGGGGAGAGATTTGTCATGGTGCCCTCTTCAAGCAGCCTTGGCAAGATCGGCAAGGCCGACCGAGCGCCAGATGCCGCTGGCCTGCAGCTGCTCGCGGGTGCTGCCATTGATGTCGATCTGTAAGGCGATAAGGCAGCGGCTGCTTGTTGAGGCGGGCAGGCCGAGGGGACGGCATGCCCAGCCAAAGCTCAGGATCTGTTGGAACCAGAACCACTCAGCAACGCCGGTGTAACTGTCGATATGATTGCCGAGCGCATATTCGACGAGCGCGGACACCAGCCGATTGCGCACCTCCAGGCGCTCTCGTGCGCGCAATCGTCGTGCAAGACAAAAGCGCGTGATCTCGAGGATCGCACCACCCCGGGGAGGCACTTGTTCGCACAGCTCGGGGAAAATGGTGCCGAGAATATGGTCACCGGTCGTCGGAAGCAGCCGCGCCGAGGCAAGATGCTCGCCCTCGGCGTCGGCTATCACGATGTAGACGGCACGGTCATTGTCGAACTGGTCGATTTCATAACGACCGGCAAAGACCGGCACGTCCCAGCGCAGAAGATCGACGAATACCCGTTTGCGTTCCTCGAACATCGAACAGAACAGGCGGTTTTCCATGGCGCGGGCAGCGCCGGTTGCGATATGCATGACAGCCTCCTTTGGTGAGGCGGTCAGTCGATCAGGCCCGCGTTCTTTCGGTTATCCCCTGTCCTGGGGAGATCATCGCCCGAAAACATCTGCGAAGCTGATCTGTCCATCGAACAATGCGCGGATCGCCAGCAGCGTGCGCTTCGTCACGCCGTAGCGGTCGCGTGCATCCTTGACATGCTGGATCACCGTTTCCTGCCCAATGCCGAGGATTTGGCTAATCTCCCAGTCGGTTTTCCCGCGTGCTACCAGCGCCACACATTCGGCCTGCCGCTCAGTCAGGCACGGGCCTTCGCATGGAGCTGGGGTTTGACGGGAAAGCCTGCGCGCGGCTTCGAATGCGAAGCTGCCGATCAGCTGGACGAGCGGGAGCTGTCGTTGATCGAGCACGTCGCCTGACCCCATGGCGAATGAGCAGGACCCATTCACTTCCCCCGGAATATGGGCAGGAACCGTGAAACCATCGCCCAGCCCGGCGTCGTGCGCCTCCGCCAGGATCGACCGATCAGCAGCACTAAGCGTGATAAGGGATTGCACTGCCGACCAGGCAAAGCCGATATTAGTGCGATGGCTGGCCCGGTGGATCGGATCACTGGCATAGAGGCGACGCGCCTGGAAACGCTCCACCCATTCTGGTGGATAATCGACGATATGGACAGAGCTCACCGCTGGCTTGAGGTCGATATGGTGGACCAGAGAAACGTACCGAAAGCCCATCGCACGCGTAATTTCGGCCATCAGGCCGGCCAGTGCTTGGCTGTCCTTGATTATCGCGGCGACCGCGCAGAAGTCCTGAACTTGCCCAAGCCCGATCATCACGGCCCGAGCGAGATCACAGGAGCGCGTCCATATTGAGATGACCGTCGCGAACCGCGCGCAGCACCAGCTGCGTTCGGCGCCGCACACCGTAGCGCCGACGCGCGGATTCAACATATTCATGCACGGTGTCGCGGCTAAGCCCGAGAATCTGGGCAATCTCCCAATCGCTCTTACCCTGGGCCACGAACGCGATGCACTCGACCTGGCGCGGACTGAGGGAAACGAACGCCAAGGTCCTTATCTCTTCGCCGAGCAGTTCGCGCGCCCGGTCATAAGCGACCGATCCCAGCAACCGGGCGGTGAGAATTTCCGCCGCATCCAGCGGTTCATCACGCGGTCGGGCGACGGTGAAAATCGCCTCAGGCTCACCCGGCGTCCTGATCGGCAAGCTATAGCCCGCTGCAAGGTCATGATCCCTGGCGCGTTTCAGGATGCTTCGCTGGCGCGACGAAAGCTCAAGCACGTCGCCCACCCGATCCCAGGCGAGCCCCGATGGCGTGCGGGCGCAGGCCGCGTGGATGGGGTCCTCGATATAGTGGCGCTCCTCGAGCACCTCTTCGAGCCAGGCCGGCGGATAGGTGGTGAGGAACAGGCGCTGCCCGCCTCCGTGCCGAAGATCGACATTGTGGAGCAGCGTGAACCAGCGGAAGCCGAGTTCGCGCACGGCCGCATCGATCGTGCCTTGCAAATCGCCGAGGTTTCCAGCACGCGCACATTCCTGTGCGAAACGCGTGAGGTCGTCCAGGCGGCCGCAGTCTCTTATCCTGTTCGCCATAGACGGTCGAAGCTCGTCGCCAAAAGAACTTCTCGTCCAGCGTTAAGCGGCCAGCTCCGCGATTATCACGGTGAGTTGAGAACGATTCGCAACAAACCTGCTTGGATGAATCGCCTATGACACTTTGCCTGCTGGTAAAGTGTCATAGGCGACAAAGGACGCTCCACGGTGCGAATTTCGGATTCACATTGATCCTCGTCTGTGCTTGATTCAGTCGCGTTATGTTTCATCCCGGCGCTCCTCTCCAATCTTCCAGCAGCTGCGATATCGCAGCCGTGCTCGAGAGATTGGCGCAGGTCTCAAGCCGTCCCCGCTATGCCTTCATGCTGCTCAACTTGATTGCGCAGGTCGCCGGCCCCGACGGGAGCGCCGGTCCCTGGATCAAGCGGGACAACGAGCTTGTTTCGCTGCGCGACTGGCTCTGCGACGCGCTCACACCGATGTCTCATCGAGTATCCCGCAGCGCAGCGTTGGCAGATCGCGTTCGTAGGGATCTGGACAGAAGTGGAATGCTCACCGGCGATGCACAGGAAACGCAACGAACGATCGCAGAGGAAATGCGCGCACGCATGCGAACCACCGGGAAGAGTAACCTCAGCCGCGCCGTCTCCGAATTGGTGAACGCCGATCTCATGCGCCGTCATTATCAGGGCTATCACGTCGACCATCGAAACCGCGGCGGGCAGCGCCACGCCGTCTATACCTTGATCGGCGACGCCCGGGGCCTCGTGTCTGCGACCAGTCTCACGAAACATGCCGCACAGGGCGAACTCGCTCTTATGAGGTGAGGATACGCCAGTCCGCCCTGCACCACCGGCAGAGATCCTGCCGATGGCTTGGAGTTTTCAGAGCTAACTGTCGTCGTGCTGTTACAACGGCAATCCGCGAAGCAAAGCGCGCCCGCTTCATTAGAAAAGCCAAGATTGCTTTGCTCATGCCGAGTTGGCTTGCCTGAAAACAAGCGGACGGTTAGTGACTCAATGTGCAAACCAGCGAAACCTCCATCGTAAAGCGGTTGACCGCGATGCTCTGCATCGCGCTCGTCTTCGTGTTTGCGGGGATGTCGCTGTCTAACTCCATGGACCGAATCCAGCATGCGCCGGGCGCGCCGATCGCCCATGAGCACATGCTCCTGGGCGATCTTTCGCTCGAGCTGGATCATGCCGACGATCATCACAGCCCGCAGCCGGACGACAGCGACGACGATCCTGTCGGGCATCTTGCCGGCGGTCATCACCACCATGCCGATGGCGGCTCCGGCCTGATCGTCCCCGATCAGGCGCCGGCGGCGATACTCGCGCTGGCCGCCAGCGCGGGCACTTTCGAGCCGCAGCGACGGCCGCTCGGCGTGAAGGCGCGCGGCCCCGAACGACCTCCCAAGGATCTCGGCCCAAACGCCTGAGCCCCGCGTCGCAGGTTCGGCGCGGATGTGTCGTGCCGTCTTGCGAGGCCTTTCATGTTTTCATTCGATCGCGCGCGTGCCCACGCGCGCCTTGCCAAGATGCCGGTGCTCTGCGCCGTGCTTCCACTTTTCCTCTACGCGCAGGCGGCTTCGGCCCAAAACCTGACGCTTTCCGATGCGCTGGCCCGGGTGGCGAGCGGCGATCCCGTCGTCGCGGCCACTGCGGCCCAACTCCAGGCGGCGAACGCCGCTATTGCCCAGGCCGATGTCCGTCCCCGCGACGTGATCGGCGTCGACGTCGAGGATTTCGCCGGCACAGGCCCCTATTCGCCGATCGACCGTTCGCAGACCACGGCCTGGTACGAGCGCACCTGGGAACGCGGCGGCAAGCGCGAAGCCCGCATCGGCGCCGCCCGCTCGTCGGTAGGCGTGACGTCGGCGCGTACGCGGCTACGGATGCTCGACCTTCTCGCCCAGGTGCAGGCGGCATGGGTCGAGGCGCTTTCCGCCGAGGCGGCGGTGGCGGTCGCCGGACAGCGGCTCGCCGAGGCCGAGCGGGTTGAAACCGAAGTCCGTCGCCGGGTCGCCGCTGCGCTCGATCCGCTGTTCGCGGCCGAGCGCGCGAAAACGTCGGTGGCGCAGGCGCGGATCGCGCTCGACCAGGCCCAGGCGGCCGCCCGCATCGCCCGCGCCTATCTCGCCGCCTGGTGGGGCGGCACGGCGGACTATCGGCTCGACACCGCGCCGTTCACCAATCTCGCCGCCGCTCCCGCCGCCGAGGGCGATCTTCCCGATCTCGCCTTGCTCGACGCCGAGCGCGCCGCAGCTGATGCGCGCGTTCGCCTTGCCGAGACCGGCAATGCGGGGGATCCGACCGCGCGGGTCGGCGTGCGGCATTTCGGCCAGGGCAACGACGTCGCGCTGGTGGTCGGCGGCTCTATCCCGCTCGGCAACCGTTCCGCCAATCGCGGCAATGTCGAGCGCGCACGTGCCGATGCCCAAGCGGCCGAAGCCGAGATCGCGGTGGCACGGGTCGAACGGCGACGCGAGATCGACCGGCTCACGGCCGAACGCGCCGCGCTCGCGACCGAAATCGTTCGGCTCGACCGCGAAGTGCTGCCGGGCGCCGAACGTGCGGTGGTCATGGTGCGCGACGGCTTCCGGCGCGGCGGCACCGCCTTCACCTTTCTCGAGGTGAGCCAGGCGAGCCAGGCGGTGATCGAGCTGCGCTCGCGCCGCATCGACCTGCTGCGCCGCTTCCATCTCATCGGCGCCCGGCTCGACCGGCTAACCGGCCGCCATCTTCCCCTCATCGCCAGCGCGGAGAACCGCTGATGAAGACCTCCTTCCTTGTACGCGGCGGCATCCTCGCCGCTTGCGCCTTGCTGGCCGCCTGCAGCGGCAGCCCCGCCGCCAACGAAACCGGGGAAGAACCCGCCGCCAAGGCCGCCGACTATGAGCGCGGCCCGCATCGCGGACGAATGCTGCGCGATGGCGATTTCGCGGTCGAGATGACCATCTTCGAGGATGGCGTCGAACCCGAGTTCCACGTCTACGCCTATCGCGGCGGCAAGCCCGTGACGCCGGGCGAAGTGCAACTCGGCGTCGAACTCACGCGGCTCGGCGGCCGGATCGACCGCTTCGCCTTCACGCCGCGCGAGGACTATCTGCTGGGAGGCGGCGTCGTGCATGAGCCGCATTCGTTCGACGTCAAGGTGCGCGCGGTCGAGGGCGGGCGCACACATAGCTGGTCCTATGCCTCCTACGAGGGCCGCACGACGATTTCCGCCGAGGCGGCGCGCGCCGGCGGTGTGAAGTCCGAACGGGCAGGACCCGTCGCCATCGCCGAGCTCATCGACATGGCCGGACGGATCGAGATCACGCCCGAAGGCAAGGCCGATGTCCGGGCGCGGCTGCCGGGGCAGATCGTCTGGATGAGCGGGCAGCTCGGCCAGCAGGTCCGCAAGGGTCAGGCCCTGCTCCGCGTCGAATCCAGCCACTCGCTCCAGACCTACGCGGTGCCGGCGCCGATCAGCGGCACGATCATCGAAAAGAACGCCAATGTCGGCGACGTAACCGGCGATCGCGCGCTGTTCGTGATCGCCGACCCGGCGAAGCTCCACGCCGAGTTCTTCGTGTATCCGCGCGATGCCGAGCGCGTCCGTGTCGGGCAGACGGTGCGCGTGCGCAGTCTTTCCGGAGAGGCGCGGATCGAGGCCGCGGTCGAGGCGGTCCTGCCGACCGCCGATCTCGCCAGCCAGACGCTGATGGCCCATGTCCACCTACCGGAATCGGCGGCGCGCATGTTCCGTCCCGGCATGGGCGTCGAGGGACAGTTCGCAGTCGCGTCGGCGAATGTCCCGCTCGCGGTCAGGACCAAGGCGATCCAGCGCTTCCGCGACTTCGAGGTGGTCTATGCCAAAGTCGGCAACACCTATGAGGTGCGGATGCTCGAGATCGGGCGGCGCACGCCCGAGTGGACCGAGATCCTCGGCGGGCTCGAACCCGGCACCGAATATGTGACCGACGGCGCCTTCCTGATCCGCGCGGATGTCGAGAAGTCGGGGGCGAGCCATGACCATTGAGGCTCCCGCCCGTCCGCCGCTGTTCGAACGCCCACCGATTCTGGAAAGGCTCGTCGCCGGCGCGATCCGGTTCCGCTGGGCGGTACTGGCCGCCGTCGCGCTGCTCTGCGCCATCGGCATCTGGGCGTTCCAGCGCCTGCCCATCGACGCGACTCCGGACATCACCAACGTCCAGGTCCAGATCAACAGCGAAGCGGCGGGCTTCTCGCCGCTCGAGGCCGAGCAGCGCGTGACCTTCCCGGTCGAGACCGCAATTGCGGGTCTGCCGGGGCTGCAATATACCCGCTCGGTCTCGCGTTACGGGCTCTCCCAGGTGACTGCGGTCTTCGCCGATGGCACCGACATCTATTTCGCGCGGCAACTCGTCAACGAACGGCTGCAGAACGCGCGCGACCAGTTGCCCGAAGGGGTGGTGCCCGAGATGGGGCCGATCGCGACGGGCCTGGGCGAGATTTTCATGTACACGCTGGAGGCGCAGCCGGGTGCGCGCAAACCCGACGGCAGCGCCTACAGTCCCGAGGATCTACGCACGCTCCAGGACTGGGTGATCCGCCCGCAGCTCAGGAACACGCCCGGCGTCACCGAGGTCAACAGCATTGGAGGCTACGAGCGGCAATATCATGTGACGCCGCTGCCCGAGCGGCTCTCCGCCTACGGCCTCACCCTGAACGATGTCGTGCAGGCGCTTGGACGCAACAACGCCAATGTCGGTGCTGGTTATGTCGAGCGCTATGGCGAGCAGTATCTCATCCGCGTGCCCGGCCAGGCGTCGGGTATCGACGATTTGAAGTCGATCATCGTCACCAATCGCGGCGGCGTGCCGATCCGCATCGCCGATGTCGCCGACGTGGGCCTGGGAGAGGAGCTGCGCACGGGCGCCGCCACCGAGAACGGCCGCGAGGTTGTGCTCGGCACCGTGTTCATGCTCGCGGGCGAGAACAGCCGGATCGTTGCCCGCGCAGCAGCCGAACGGCTTGCCGAGGCGGCCAAAGCGCTGCCGGCCGGCGTCAAAGCCGAGGCGATCTACGACCGCACCGAGCTCGTCGAGCGCGCGATCGGCACGGTCGAGAAGAACCTCGCCGAGGGCGCGCTGCTCGTCATCGTCGTACTGTTCCTGCTGCTCGGCAATATCCGCGCGGCGCTGATCACCGCCGCGGTCATCCCGATCACGATGCTGATGACGATCACCGGGATGCTCCAGGCGGGCGTGTCGGGGAACCTGATGAGCCTCGGTGCGCTGGACTTCGGCCTGATCGTCGATGGCGCGGTCATCATCGTCGAGAATTGCCTGCGCCGATTCGGCGAGGCGCAGCATGGGCATGGCCGGCTGCTGACGCGCACGGAGCGGTTCGATCTCGCGGCATCCGCCACATCCGAGGTGATCCGCCCGTCTTTGTTCGGCGTGCTGATCATCGCGCTCGTCTATGTGCCGATCTTCGCGCTGACCGGCGTCGAGGGAAAGATGTTCCATCCCATGGCAATCACCGTGGTCATGGCGCTCAGCGCCGCCTTGATCCTGTCGCTGTCCTTCGTGCCGGCGGCGGTCGCGCTGTTCGTCACGGGCAGGGTCGAGGAGAAGGAAAGCCGGCTCATGGTTCTCGCGCGCAAGGCCTATGCCCCCGCGCTCGACATGGCGCTCCGGCTGCGCGTCGCGGTCGTGGTCGGCGCGGTGGCGCTGGTCGCGCTCGCCGGCCTCGCCGCCAGCCGCATGGGATCGGAGTTCGTGCCCAATCTCGATGAAGGCGACATCGCGCTCCATGCGCTGCGTATTCCCGGCACCAGCCTCAGCCAGGCAATCGAGATGCAGAGAGCGCTGGAGGCGCGGCTCAAGCGCTTCCCCGAGGTCGAGCGGATCGTCGCCAAGATCGGCACCGCCGAGGTCGCGACCGACCCGATGCCGCCTTCGGTCGCCGATACCTTCGTGATGCTAAAGCCTCGCGACGAATGGCCCGACCCGCGCAAGCCCCGGACCCAGCTCGTCACCGAGATGCACGCGGCGGCCCGGACCATCCCCGGCAACAACTACGAGTTCACCCAGCCCATCCAGATGCGGTTCAACGAGCTCCTGTCGGGGGTGCGCGCCGATGTCGCGGTCAAGGTGTTCGGCGACGATCTCGACCGGCTGCACGAAATCGGCCAGGCGATCGAGAAGGTCGTGGCGGGCATCGATGGCGCGCAGGACGTGAGCGTCGAGCAGGTCACAGGCCTTCCAGTGCTGCAGATCACGCCCGACCGAGCCGCGCTCGCCCGGCTCGGTCTCAATGTCGGCGACGTGCAGGACGTGGTCGCGGTGTCGATCGGCGGCGCGCCCGCCGGACAGATTTTCGAGGGCGACCGCCGCTTCGCGATTATCGTTCGCCTGCCCGAAGATCTTCGCACGCGGGTCGACGAGATCGGCCGGCTGCGCATCCCGCTGGGAGCCGGCGGCGGCGAACCACGCGGCTTCGTGCCGCTCGAGGACGTCGCCAAGGTCGAGGTGGTCATCGGCCCCAACCAGGTCAGCCGCGAAGACGGCAAGCGCCGCGTCGTCGTCACCGCCAATGTCCGCGGCCGCGACCTCGGTTCGTTCGTCGAGGAGCTCCGCAGCAAGGTCGGGGCGCAGGTCGAGATGCCCGCCGGCTACTGGGTGAGCTACGGCGGCACCTTCGAACAGCTGATCTCCGCTGCCAAGCGGCTGCAGCTGGTGGTGCCGGCGGCGATGCTGTTGATCTTCGGCCTGCTCTATGCGCTGTTCCGCTCGGGTCGGGACGCCGCGATCGTCTTCTCCGGGGTGCCGCTGGCACTCACCGGCGGCGTTGCGGCGCTGTTGATCCGGGGGCTGCCGCTCTCCATCTCGGCAGGCATCGGGTTCATCGCGCTCTCGGGCGTGGCGGTGCTGAACGGAGTGGTGATGCTGAGCTTCATCCGGTCGCTGCTGGCCGAAGGCCGCAGCCTTGAGGACGCGATCCGCGAGGGCGCGCTGACGCGCCTGCGGCCGGTGCTGATGACCGCGCTGGTTGCGAGCCTCGGCTTCGTGCCGATGGCGTTCAACGTCGGCGCGGGGGCCGAGGTGCAACGGCCGCTGGCGACGGTGGTCATCGGCGGTGTCATCTCGTCGACGCTGCTCACCCTGTTGGTGCTGCCCACGCTCTATCGGCTCGTCCGCCGCAAGGAAGGCGAAGCGGATCGGCCTTTGGTGACGGAGGCGACAGCATGAGCCTCAGATCCTGGGTCGCCTGGCCGGGCGCGCCGTTCGGCATTGCCTCGGCGGCATTGTTCGGGGCGAGCACGCCGCTCGCCAAGGCGCTCCTGGGCGAAGGCGTGAACCCCTGGCTGCTGGCGAGCCTGCTCTATCTGGGATCGGGGTTAGGGCTGGCGTTCGTCTGGGTGCTGCGAAGACGGGTGAGCAACGAAGCGCCGCTCGTTCGTGGCGACTGGGGCTGGATGGCACTCGTGGTGCTTGCCGGGGGCGTTGCCGGCCCGCTGCTGCTGATGCTTGGCCTGACGACCACGCCAGCCTCCTCGGCCGCACTACTTCTCAACCTCGAGGGCCTCGCGACGATGGGCATTGCCTGGGCGGTGTTCCGCGAGAATGTTGATCGCCGACTGCTGCTCGGGGCGTTAGCGATCCTGGCGGGCGCGGCGCTGCTGGCCTGGCAGGGCACCGGCAGCGGATTCGGACTGGGCGCGGTCGCCATCGCCGGCGCCTGCCTCGCCTGGGGGATCGACAACAACCTCACACGCGGCAAGGGTACGAAACTCACGCTCACCGCTGGGCGCATGACGCTCAACCTGGGATCGCGCCGGCTGGTCGCGGCTGACGACTATCGCAACACGACCAATGGCTACACCGGCCTGCGCGCCGACATCGCCGCGCCGCAGGGCTGGAAGACGACGCTGATCTACACTCTGCCGCAAGTCCGTCTGCCCGACGACACCCAAGGCATTCGCGATGCCAAAGTGCGACTCGACAGGGAAAGCTTCGATCTCGTGCTGTGGGGCGGGCAGGTCAGCAAGGCCAAGGCGATCGGGGCAGCAATGGCGGAGCTAAGCTATTTCCATCTCGGCGAGCGCGATGCACCCGGGCGGCCCACACGGGACCGCTCGCTCGACACGTTCGGTGGGCGGATCATTGCCGAGCCGCGGGCCAGCAAGTTCGACTACGAGATCGAGGCCTTCTACCAGACCGGCCATGTCAGCGCGTCACCGGCGCCCACTGCGGCGCGGCAAAGCGTCGGCGCGAGCTTCATCCATGCCGACGTCGGCTACAGCTTCGCCGGCCCTTGGAAGCCGCGCCTATCGGTCGAGTTCGACCGGGCCAGCGGCGACAAACCCGGCGGCAGGTTCGGCCGCTTCGACACACTGTTCGGCATGCGCCGCGCCGATCTCGCGCCGGCCGGGCTCTACAATGCCATCGCCCGGACCAATATCATGACGCCCGGCATTCGCATCGAAGCGACACCGAGCAAGCGGCTCGACTGGTTCGCCTCTTATCGGCCGATGTGGCTGGCAGCGGATCAGGACAGCTTCTCCTCCACCAGCGTGCGCGACGCCTCGGGGCGCTCCGGTGATTTTGCCGGTCACCAGATCGAGGCACGCATTCGCTACTGGCTCGTGCCCACGCGGCTGCGCTTCGAACTCGACGGCCTGCTGCTCGCCAAGGGGCGCTTCCTCCGCGACGCACCCAATGCGCCGCCGGGAGAATGGACGCGCTATGGTTCGTTCAACTTGACGGCGAGCTTCTGACGGGCGGTCGGCTTGCGATCGCGTGTATTGGACGCCCACCCAACCTGACGAAGGTCATTTTGAGAGCAGGCAAATAGGGTTCTGTCAGCTCATCTTGGAAACGGACTTCCTGGAAAGTTCGCGCAGCGATGCTCACGGTAGCCGACGGCGGTCCCGCAACCTGTAGTAACGATGTACTGCCCAAAAGACTAAGCCGCGAGTGCGTCATCCGCCAAAGAGAAGTCCTCAGGACTTAATTTTCGGCCCACTTCATCAAAGGCGTAGACGGCCGAAATACGCGATCCGTCCCATGCAAAACGATAGTGAACCGTCTGGATGGTTCGCCCCAGCCTGTCGCCTCGCAAAACCGCGTAGCAGCGGTGCGACGGTCGCTCAGGGGGCAGTAGATGATGCCATCCGCCGCTTCTGGCAAATCTCTTGCTATCTCCCAGCGTTTTTCCCGCTCCAGGTTGGGCGAAACTTCCGAGAGGTCCGCAAACTTTCCCGCCACCGGGGTCTTGAGCATCCGCATGTCCAAGCCAAGGGCGGCCTCACTCGTTCGCCGCAGGAATCCTTCGCGCCGAGCGACCGCTACAGCAAGCGCCGTCTGTTGATCGTCGGAAAGTTCCAACGCTGGCCAGGTAGACGGGAAGAAGCGGCTCCCCTCAGGGTTGAGGTATTTGAACGGAGCGAGATTCCAGTTTTGAAGCTGCGGCGACCCGCTATCACCATATAAGGCTCGTAGCCGCTCATCTGACTGTAAACGCGGATTGGTGCGCGCCTCGATCTCCGCGAGTTGATCGAGCCTGTCGTTTGCCACGAGGCCGTCGAAAACTGAAACGGGCGGGAAACGCGAGGGAATAAGCCTGTAAAGCTCACATTCGATGTCGACCAACTCCATTGCGATCAACCCCCGCGCTGAGCATCCAAATATTGCCGAACTCGATATATGTCTGCGACTCCCCCTCGCAACATGATAGCCAGGGCAGACTGACCATCAAAAAATTCGTTGGGCTTTTGCATCCACGCGTCGCCGCGTTCGTCGACCGTGAACAGGATACGCAGGGCCTTCCAGATGGCCAAGATGTGAGAGAGGCGTTCTGTCGTATCATTCGGAAGCGTTCCGCCCTCTTTCTTCCATTTGAAGAATGTCGACCTGCCCGGTGAGCCCAAGAGCCTGATCTGATCGTCAGTGGTCAACTCCCAGCGTTCCGCGATCTGGAAAAAGGCCTCTAGCTCCACCGGAATCCGGGTCGTTCCCATGCCCGCGCGAGCATCGGCTTGCGAATTGCCCATAAAAAGCTCCCCGGTCCATTTCTGGACTTGATTTGCAAATCAGTCCTAATACATACAGTTCAAATCAGGACTCGAACGCGATTCTAGTCCATGATGACACGGCGTCAAGAGTCCTCTCAGGAGATCATGATGAACAGCAACAATGGAAATCCGCCGGGCCACCCGGATCATCCGCAGCACCCCGATGTGCCCAAAGGCCCGCCGAGCCATACACCCGGCCGTCCGGATGGTCCGCCGGTGCCGTCCAACCCGCCACCCCACCGCCCGGTTGGTTGAACAGATGACCGCAACCGAGGGCTGGTGGGACTCGTGGGACGGCCTGTACCGGGCCGAATTGGCCGCGTTTGAACGCCACGGCGCTGCGGTTTTGGTTAAGCACAAGTCAGATGGCTTCCTCCTGTTGGAAGCTATCTGGCCGGCCAAGGAGCGAGGAGATATTCGGCTACTTGTCGGGTTCTCCTCGTTACACCCCTATTGCCGCCCCGAAGTGACGGCACCCGATCTTGAACTCGATCGCCATCAAAATCCGCACAGCAAGGCCCTTTGCCTTTTGATCCAAGGCAATGACCAGTGGGACCCGAACGAACTTGTGGCTGACATGATCGACCGCCAGTTGCAGCAGCTGTTCGATGCCATCGGCCACCGCAATGCTGGTTCTTGGGAAGAAGCGGCCAAGGCGGAGGAGCCTTATCCAGATCCGCTCTCGACCTATTTTAACGGCCAGGGTGAAACCAACTCTGCCGTGTACTTTGGACAGGGGCGCACCGCTCCAACCGGCAAATTCGGCCCAGCGACCGCCGTCAGCCAGGAACGCCCGATAGCCGGCCCTAAGAAGGACGGCGCAGCTTTCGAAGCGATCATGACGCAGACGAGACCTGCTAAAGGGGTTTGGCTCGCAGAGCCATTTGAACTGCCGCAGCGAACAGGAAAGTGGTCGCCACTGCCAGCCCGATGGGTGCGCATGAAACCGACCCTTGGACGGGACGCGGCAGCCCTCCTAGCCGAAGCGGAAGCACTGGTCGCAGCTGAGGCGAACCTGTTCCAAGGGGAAGCAAGCGGCTGGACGAAGATCGGGAAAGCCCCCTTGAGCATCACGGCGATTCTCATCGAGGAGGAGGTCGCTTATGGGCCGAATGGTCTTGGTGACGGATGGATTTTCCTGGCTAATCGTTGGGTCGGCAAGCGTCGCCATGTCAGCTTCATCCGGGGCTACGGCATTTCCGACGACATGTTCAGTCGATTGCCGGTCGCCAGCGCACTGCGCGGTAAGAAGGCCCTGCTCATAGGATGTGGTGCGATCGGAAGCTTCGCCGCTATTGAGCTGGCGCGAGCCGGTTTCAAGGAAATCAGCCTGTTCGATCCCGACCTGGTCGAGCCCGGCAATTATGTTCGCTGGCCGCTCGGTCGCGCGGTATGGGGTGTTTCCAAGTCCGAAGTGCTCGCAGCGTTCATCCAGCAAAACTACCCGTGGACGCAGGCGTCCAGCGGCCAAACCAAAGTCGGCGCGGCGCTTTCTGACTCGCAAGACCTTGGACAACTCAAAGGGAACCCGTTGCAGCAATTGCGATCGCTGATCGGCTCAGTTGACGTCGTGATCGACACGTCGGCGTCAACCGAATGCCAGCAGGCGCTGGCGTTTCATTGCAAAGATATCGGAACCCCTCTTGTGATCGGCTATGCAACCCTGGGCGCCGCAGGCGGCGTGGTCGCGAAGTTCGCGACCGATCATCCAGCATGCTTCCTATGCGTCCAATCTCAATGGCTTGACGGCACGTTACCGCAGCCCGCGGAAGACACCGGCGGCACCGTACTTCCTGTCGGATGCAATGCGCCGACATTCACGGGGGGCTCGTTCGATCTGCAGGAAGTGTCGCTACAAGTTGTTCGCGGTGTGCTTGCCGTCACCATTCCGGATGTTTTCGACGCGGGGGATTGGGACGTTGCCGTCCTCTCGCACTTCAAGGACGGGAGGCGGATCCTACCGACCTGGGAGGTCGGGCATGCCCGCGCGCACCCCGTCTGCTGTGGCCGGGAGGTTGCGTGACTCTCTGGCTCAGCGCCGCCGCAAATCGTCGAATTCTTCAACTGGGCACCGCATTCCATCCGCTGGAAACAGGCGGCGTGATGCTCGGTTGGCACGATGGCGACGATCGGATCGTGGCCCGGGTCATCGGTCCCGGACCACGCGCAATGCACGGGCGGCACGCCTTCATACCGGATCATGTTTGGCAACTGGAGCAAATAGGTCAGGCATTTTCGGCCAGCGCTGGCGATTTGGATTATCTTGGAGACTGGCACACGCATCCGGATACCCCGGCAGTGATGAGCAATGAGGACCATATGACCCTGCGCCGCATCGGCAAGCGGGTCCCCAGGGCCGCGATGCTCATCGCCTCGCTGAGTGAGAAACGCTACGAGAGCCGGGCCTGGACCTATAACAAGCCGGGCCTGCTGGCACGGGCGCGGTCCGTCGAGACTGACGTCCGGATCTTTGAACCGCCTGAAGAGTGGGGTTTGGAGAAGATCGGCGGACCTTCTGCAATTCAGGGGCTCAGCCTGATTTCTAATGTGATTGTATCATGCCGTTTCGCCGCGACAGACCTAGCCCCGTCACCCAATCTTCGCCATTAGTCGGCCAGCCGCGCCCTGCTCGGCCGCGAGATTCCGGTTGTAAGCGAGAGGCATGCGCGGGCTCTTCCAGCGCAGGGCGTCCATGATCCCGGCGAGATCCTCCCCGACGACGAACAAGTCCTGATTGAGGCCCACTCGAGTCGAATGCGCGCTGATCCCCTTGAGCAGCCGTTCCAGATCGTCCTTGGTCAAATCCGGTAGTGCGCCGCGCTCGAAAGCTTGATTGATGATGGCGCGCCAGATCGGCCCGATCGAGCCGGGATGCAGCGCCGCCGTGCCGATATCATATTCCACACGCGCCGCCACAGCTGGCTTCGGTAGCGTCTTGCGCAAGTCCCAGGTCTCGCGACTCGAGATGCTATCGATGCGCCGCCCCGGGACCGCCTTGCGGGCCTTGTAGCGCCGTACCTGCACCCGGCGGAACAAGGGGCCGGCCTCAATGCCCGAGGCAGCACGCCAGGCCGCAATGGCGCGCACGGATCGCCGCGACAGATAAGCGGTCGCCCCCTCTCCTTCCGGATCTCCCTTGCTGCGCGCAATAGTCAGTAGCCGCGCCTCCGGGTCAAGCGCCTCCGTGATGTCCGTGACGTCGATCACCACCAGCTCGGAGGCGCGAACGCGCCGCTCGCGAACCACAAAAGAAGCTGCGCGCCGACAATGATCGCGAGCCACTTGTGAGTGCGGCTCGCGAGAAGGTGCAGCCGAAGTTTGGTGCTTCTCAGGGTCGAATCTCCATCCTTGCGTGTCTCATTTCGTGCCTGCCAGATTCTTCATCATCCCGCGTGGCCGACAGGTGCGCCCGCGACCAGCGCTTGTACGGCTCAGCCGTCATCCCCGAGAGTTAGCGCACGAACGCCACCGTGTCCCAGACAGGGGATCCGGTGCGTCTTGCCCCCCGCCGGCTCGGCCGTCAGCTTACACCATGCTTGATAATCCAGGGCTGCTGAGCGGGCGTGAGGCGTTGCGCCACCCCTCGCCAGTTCGGGGCTTGCCGTTAAGGGCCTTGGCTCACCTCCGATTCCTCCGCGCCGGGGCGATAGATGACAGCCGCTGCACATCTCTCCGTAGAGGCCGACACCGACTGACACCCGTTGCGCCGACGCAAAATCCGGCCGCGCCCTTGGCAATCAGCCCGCTGGCACGGCGGTCGAACAGGTCAGTTGCTTGTCCGGCTTACAGATAGCGCCCGATCGCACTGCCCGGGCTCGGTCACGTCCTGAACTTCGGTGACGTTCAGGACGTGGCTGCGATCTCGATCGGTGGGCGGCCCAGCTTTTCGAGGGCGATCGCGTGACGGGCTAACCAACGACGGGATCTTTGACCCACCCCAAGGCATCGTGCAGCTCTGATATGTCGGCGTCGATGATCGCGTACAGGTCTTTATCTTCCTCGCGAAAGAACATGCGCGCCTTCGCTTCGTCTTCGGCAGGGGGAAGCATCGCTCCCAGGCGCTCCGGCCATTTCGCGTCTATGAATCTCATGAGCCGCTTCCAGGCCGCGGATCGGGTCTGATGGAGGCTCAGGACGGGAACGCCGTTTACTACAATCGCAAGGATCGTCACCTGCATGGTCACATACGCCCCCTCGATTTCGTCATGTTCGTGATGATCTTGCGGAGGAGGACAACGTCTAACCTCCTGGCAGCATGTTGTCGTGTTCTCGAGAACCCTCGCTAACCGGCCCGTCCGTCTGATGGCCTGCCATTCGAGCATTTCCTGTGAAGGCCAGTCCTGCAATCTCCCGCTTCCAACGCAAGCTGGGGAAGAAGGCGGGAACATGGGCCATGTACTGGCGGTAGCTATCGCCGTAGGTCGCGAGCGCGTATCTCTCCTCATGCTTAGCCAAACGAATGTACATCACCACCAGCACTGGAAACATGGCAAGCGTCAGAAGCGTCGGCCATTGTAGCAAGAAACCGAGCATGACGAGGATGAACCCTACGTATTGAGGGTGCCGCACCCGGGCGTAGACCCCCGTCATTGCCAATTCGTGTTTGCGCTGACTCGTGTGAAGCGCCGTCCACGCGATCGAGATTAGCCAAAAGCCTACACCAATCAGCACAAAGCTGGCGATGTGGAACGGGCCGAAATGCGGATTGATGCGCCAGCCGAACATCATTTCCAGGATGTGGCCAGCATCGTGGCTCCACCAGTCGACGCCGGGGAAATGCGACTGGAGCCACCCCGACAGCAGGAAGATGGTGAGCGGGAAGCCATACATTTCGGCGAAGAGCGCGACGATGAACGCACTGAACGCGCCGAAGCTGCGCCAGTCGCGCCGCGTTGCCGGCTTGAAGAAGCTGAACGCAAAGAGGATGAAAACGGCGGCATTGACCAGCGCGAGCCCCCACAGACCATAGCCATAGTCGGCGTGCGTCATCGCGACTCTCCTTCGATGCGGCCGTTGGGATTGGCCGGCAAGCCGGCGGGTGCCTGGCCGGGCTCATGGCCATGCTGATGCCCACCTTGGCCGTGGTGCATGAACAGGTGCATGAGCGGGCAGGCGAGCAGGATGAGATAGGGCAGCACACCCAGGAAGTGCGCGGTATGCTCGGTAATGAGGAAGAAGCTGGCGACGAGCAGGAAGCCGATCAGAACGATCTTGCCGCGCTTGCGCATGCGATGGTCATGTTCGCCCATATGCCGTTCTCTTCTAGTCAACGTCCAGCCTGCATAGGCTCGAGTCCAAGGAGCAAGGTATAAGTAGAGACCGAAGTCCGAAGGGCATCGCGCAAGCATGGGTAAGGTGATCGATCGGATCGGCCACCGGTGTTCGCGCGACGCAACTGTCGGGAGCAGCAGTCGTGCTGCGGCTTTTGCGTATAGGCGTGCGGCGTCCGCGAATCAAAGCTGCGCTCACGAACATAATCGTGAGAGGCAGGCCCGCGTCCATGCACAAGAGAAAGAAACGGCACCATTCCCGCAACCAGTCCGGCGTGACCGTCCTCGAGCGCGAAGCAAGGATCGATCTGGCTAAGCGCCCGGCCGATGGTCTCGGCGTCGCCTTTCTCGGCGCATCGGGAACGGTCACAGGGTCGCGTTATCTGGTGGACGATGGTGAAACTCAGATCGTTGTCGATTCCGGCCTGTTTCAAGGACCCAGGGATCTGCGCCGCCTTAATTGGGCGCCAATTCCACCCGAAGTCGCCGATGTCGGCCAAGTCCTGCTGACCCACGCTCATCTCGATCACTCGGGCGCGCTACCGCGCATGGCGCGCCTGGGCTGGGACGGTACCGTCCTTGCCACCCGGGCGACCGCGGCCCTGTGCGAGCTCCTTCTTCCCGACAGCGGTCATCTGCAGGAAAAGGATGCGGAGTTCGCCAACCGGCACGGCTTCTCCAGGCACCAGCCGGCGCTGCCGCTCTACACCCAGGCTGACGCGCGTCTGGCATTGCAGCTCTTCCGGCCGATCGAGTTCGGAGCGTGGCATGCAGTCACGGACGGCATCAGGGTGCGCTATCATCGCGCCGGCCACATCCTCGGCGCGGCGTCGATCGAGATCGACTGGAAGGGGCGGACAATCCTCTTCTCAGGCGACATCGGCCGTTACGGCGATTCGGTGATGAAAGATCCCGAGCCGCCCGCGCGCGCCGACTATGTCCTGGTGGAATCGACCTATGGCGATCGGCGCCACGAGCAGGTCGATCCGACAAAGACGCTTGGAGATCATGTCGAACGATGCGTCGAGAGAGGAGGGACGGTGGTGATCCCGGCCTTCGCCGTGGGACGGGTCCAGTCGCTTCTCTATCATTTCTCGCGTCTGCGCGCGCAGGGACGCCTCCGCGACATCCCGATCTTCCTCGACAGCCCGATGGCGATCAACGCGAGCGGGCTGATGTGCGATTTCATGGACGAGCATCGCCTGGCCCGCGCCGAGTGCGAAGCGGCGTGCAGCGTCGCGCACTATGTGCGCGAAGTGGAGGAATCCAAGGAACTCACCGCCAACCCCGCCCCAAAGGTCATCATCTCGGCCAGCGGAATGGCAACGGGCGGCCGCGTGCTCCACCATCTCAAGCGCTTCGCGCCGGATGGGAAGAACCTCATCCTCTTCTCGGGCTTCCAGGCGGCGGGCACCCGCGGCGCCGCCATGATCGGCGGCGCCCGGACGATCAAGATCCACGGCGAGTATATCCCGGTCGAAGCCGAGGTCGCCAACCTGACGATGCTCTCGGCGCATGCCGACAGCGACGAGCTCATGCGCTGGCTCGGCTCGCTGCACGAGGCCCCGCGCCACGTCTATGTCACCCATGGCGAGCCGACCGGCGCCCACGTCCTGGCGAAGCGTGTCTCGGAGGAACTGGGCTGGGCATGCAGCGTACCGGCGCTGGGTAGCTGGGGCATGCTCGCGTGAAGCCCGGGATCATCGAGAACGCCGAAGCAGAGTCTGTCGCGACGACGCTGCGGGCACGCCGCATCGGCCTGTCGGGTGCCGGTAGCGATCTGATCGCGGTCATGCGCCACGACTGTCCCGTCTGCCGCTCGGAAGGTCTTGCGTCCCGCGCGCAGGTCGCGCTGCGCGCCGGCGGGCGGGAAATCGTCGTCTCGCTGCTGCACAGTTCCGCGGAGACTCCAGCGCCCGGCGAGATCGGCCTCTCGGAATCCGCATGGCAGCGGCTCGGCGTCAGCGAGGGCGATCCGGTCGAGATCGCGCACGCCCAGCCTCTCGCCTCGCTCGCCGAAGTGCGTCGGCGTATCTATGGCAATCGTCTCAGTGACGGGGCTTTTTCAGCGATCATCACCGACATCGCCGAGCGACGCTATAGCGATGTCCATCTCTCGGCATTCGTCACGGCCTGCTCAGCGGTCCCGCTCGATACGGACGAAACGATCAGCCTGACCAGGGCGATGGTCGATGTCGGCGAGCGATTGCAGTGGCCCGGAACGGTCATCGTCGACAAGCATAGCGTCGGTGGATTGCCGGGCAATCGCACCACGCCGATCATCGTCTCGATCATGGCCGCGGAGGGCCTGATCATGCCCAAGACATCGTCGCGGGCGATCACCTCGCCGGCCGGCACGGCGGACACGATGGAGGTGCTGGCACCTGTCGACCTCGACGTTTCCGCAATCCGCAAGGTGGTCGAGCGCGAAGGCGGCTGCATCGCCTGGGGCGGCGCCGTCAACCTCAGCCCTGCCGACGATGTGATCATCGGCGTGGAACGGGTGCTCGATATCGATGCCGTCGGGCAGATGGTCGCCTCGGTGCTGTCCAAGAAAATCGCGGCCGGTGCGACCCATCTGGTCATCGACATCCCGGTCGGGCCGACCGCCAAGGTACGCGGAGCCGATGCCGCCGACACGCTCGAGCGGGCGCTGAGCTCTGTCGCCCAAGCCTTCGGGCTTCGCACGCGCGTGATGCGCGGCCCCGGCGCCGAGCCGATCGGACGGGGCATCGGTCCGGCGCTCGAGGCGCAGGATATCCTTGCCGTGCTCCAGGGGCAGCCGGGCGCCGAGGATCTCGCCCACCGGGCCTGCGAGCTGGCGGGAGGACTGCTTGAGCTCGCGGACGCAGCCCCGGCCGGCGAAGGCTATGCGCGTGCGCGGGCGTGCCTCGAAAGCGGCCGGGCCTGGGCCAAGTTCCAACGTATCTGCGAAGCGCAGGGCGGCATGCGGGCTCCACCGGTCGCCCGGTTCCAACAGGATATGATCGCTCCCTATAGCGGCCGCCTGGTGAGTATCGACAATCGCAAGCTCGCGACGGTCGCGAAGCTTGCCGGCGCGCCGATGGCCAAGGCCGCCGGCGTCGCGCTGCAGTGTCGGCTGAACCAGATGGTGGATGCCGGGGCTCCCTTGTGCACCATTCATGCCGAGAGCCCGGGCGAGCTCGATTATGCGGCGGCCTATGCGGTGAGCGACGGGCCGATCTTCGGGATTGAAGCGCTATGAACCGTCCCGTGCTGTTCGCGCTGCCTGGCAGCGAGGCCCTGGCACAGCCGCTATCCGCCGCGCTCGATGCAGAGGTCGGCACGATCGAGCATCGTCAGTTTCCTGACGGGGAAACCTATCTCAGGGTCGTAAGCGACGTCAGCGACCGCGAGGTCATCCTGCTGTCGAGTCTCGATCATCCGGACGCCAAGCTGTTGCCGCTGCTGTTCGCAGCCGACACCGCGCGCGATCTGGGCGCTCGCAGGATCGGGCTCGTCGCCCCCTACCTCGCTTACATGCGCCAGGACATACGCTTCCATGCCGGCGAGGCGGTGACGTCGCGAACCTTTGCCGCGATTCTGTCCCGCCATCTCGACTGGCTGGTGACGGTCGATCCGCATCTCCATCGCTATCATGCGTTGTCGGAAATCTACCGCATCCCGACCCAGGTTGTTCATGCCGCGCCACTTCTGGCCTCGTGGATCAAGCGCAATGTCGCTCGTCCGCTGATCATCGGTCCGGACCTGGAAAGCGAACAGTGGGTCTCGCAGGTGGCGGCCGATGCCGATGCTCCGTTTCTCGTGTGCGAGAAAATCCGGTCCGGCGACCGTGACGTCACCATCTCGATTCCGAATGCCCCAGCGTTTCTCGATCGCCAGCCGGTGCTGGTCGACGATATCGCCTCATCCGGCCGGACCCTCGCCGAGGCGGCGCGCCAGCTGGTCGGCATGGGGTTCGCGCGACCGGATTGCGTGGTCGTGCATCCGCTTTTCGCCGGCGATGCAGCGCAAGTCCTGGGTGGGCTCGTCGAGAGGATCGTCAGCACGAACGCTGTTGCGCATACCTCTAATGATATCGACGTGATGCCGGCGATTGCGGAGGCCGTTCGTCACGGAATTTGAACGGTGCGCTGCGCGTCAGTTCTTCAGTACTCAATGCTCAATGCACGATGAAAACGAACGCCCGGCAAACGCCGGGCGCATTCCCATCCATTGACCCTACACGAGCCCGAACCAATCTTCCGGGAACTTCGCTTTCGGAGAAAGTCGCGGCAGGAAAGGAGGATATGTCATGTCGCACACACGCTCTTTCCTTGATCCCTTCATCGTTGCTCGGACCCGCAGCTTGAGCCCGAAGTGAAGCCCGCCATCCTTGCATCCTGGGCGTCCGATCGCTCCGCCGTCGAGGGCCAACCGGCCCTCCGTCGCCCGCCAGCATCCCGGTGCCGGTCGACGATGTGATGGCAGCGCTGCGCTGGCTCGATCGCGCTGAGCGCGGCGCGGGCCTGGCATCCTTGGTTCGTCAGGAACAACCCGGTATCGGTGCCATCCTCGCCGGGAATATCGAAACTGCGACACGGAAGGCGGGCGATCTCTGCGATGATCAGCCTTCGATCTCAAAACCCTATGATCACCGGTTCGTGCTGAATCGGATTCGCCGTGCCGTAGCGGCGCGCGAGCGGAGCTGCGATCCGCCCCGGACATCGGCGTTACGGCGCGCTGCTGACACAGAATAGCGATTATCAGCTTCTTGCCATGACAACATGACGCGTCGAGCTTAGGAGCAACCAGCGCGCTCATCCCCCAAGAGGCGTGCCCACTCCCGGCGGCAGCGTCTTGCGGCGCCTTGCCGCCGGGAGACCAGAGGGAGCGCCGCCCCGTTCGCAAGAGCGGTCATCTCGCAAAGTTCGGCACATGATGCCGGGTCGCTTACCCCCCTCTCGCCGAGCACCTGCCTTGCCTGTTGTGATGCGGCGGTATTTCGGCCTTGACCTTGGACCATGGTCCTACCCGTAGAAGGTCTCCCCTTTGAAGCTGTGCCCGCTGGGGTGCGCAGCAATGCCAACACGTCCGGGGGGCCATGGAGAGCAAGCGCGTCGTTCATGTCATTGATGACGAAGAAACAATCAGGAAAGCTGTAGGATTCACATTAAGGACAGCGGGATTTGCCGTCGAGACCTATGGCTCGGGAGTCGACTTTCTGAAAATTGCAGATGAAGCTGAAAGAGGTAGCATCGTTCTCGACATGCACATGCCGGACATGAACGGTCTACAGGTTCAGGCAGCGCTGACGCAGATGGATATAAGCATGCCAGTCGTGATGCTGACCGGCAACGGAGACATTGCGCTTGCTGTCCAAGCGATGAAGGCGGGTGCTGTCGATTTCCTGGCCAAACCTATCGAACGGCCGCTGCTGCTCGATGCGATAGACCGAGCGTTCGCGCGCATCGACACGGCCGAGGGGCGCGCTCTCGAAGAAGCCGAGGCATGCCGACAGGTCGATCTACTGACACCGCGCGAACGGGATGTTCTCGAAGGCCTTGCGCAAGGCCTTCCGAACAAGACCATCGCCTATGATCTGGGCATTTCTTCACGGACGGTCGAAGTCCATCGCGCGAGCATCATGTCCAAGCTTGGAGTCCGTACCCTTGCCGAAACCTTGCGGATCGCCTTTGCGGCTGGAATGGGAAGGCCGCTGTAGGTAAAGGCGGCCAGGGCTGCTGCGGTTGAATCTCTGCGTGTCACCTGATGGCGCGGACATAGTGCCTGCTGGGATGCATCGACGGTGTTCATCAGCTTTTGGCGGAATTTTCGTGAGCCCAGGCGAAGGGTCGCGCTTGATTGCTATCGCGAAAGGAGATGAAACTCTTCCAACAGCTGGGCGATCTCTGTGCCTTCAAGCTTCGTCATCAACAGCTTGCGCAGGAAGGACGGGCCGGGAATGTCGATCCCTTTGCCATCCCTGAGCGGCCCGATTGCGGCCAGAAGCGTGCGGATATCATAGGTTGAGTTGAACACTTCGGGCACGCCGCGTTCGACCTTCATCAGCGTGTAGACGGCCTCCATCGGCGTGCGCACCGAATATTCCGTCGTGAAGATACAATCACGCTGCTTCGACTCGGCAAACTGGCCGACAAAGGCGAAGTTGACCGCGCCCTCGGGCACCACGTCCGGCCGGTCGCCGGCCTGGCGCGGCATGAAGAAGGCGGTGATGTAGGGCATCATCACCGGCACGGTCTTCGCCCCCGTCGCGGCGAGGCCGGGGATGTCCTCGACCGGCACGCCGAGATGATAAAGCCATTCCTGCGTGATCTCCTCGCCCGTACAGTCCTGCATCGGCTTCTTCACATAGTCGCCGGGTCGGTCGACGAACAAGGCATAGAACCAGGCGACGATCTGGTCCTTCGGCTGTTTCCTGAAGTGGGGTTGCCGGCTCACCGTCCAGCTCAGCAGCCAGCTCGAGTCCTTGACCGTGATGATGCCGCCGGTCACCACCGTGCCGCTGAACGGATCGCGCTTGGCAATCTTGCGAATGTACGCCGGAATGCGCGCGTCGAGCGTGGTGATGGTCGCCGACGCCCATTTGGTTTCCGGGATATGGGATCCAAACACGTCGGGACGACCAAAGGCCGGGTCCTTGGCCGCGATCCGGCGCCACAGGTCCCAGGCCGGCGCCGGCCCCTCATTCAGCCTGGCCGGTGTATGATGATCGCCATTGTCGGAATTTTCGGTCAGCGATCCGATAGTGATGAAGACGAGATCATCGGCGCCGAGATCGA
The DNA here is from genome assembly GCF_002080435.1 of Sphingobium herbicidovorans. Lineage (NCBI taxonomy): Bacteria > Pseudomonadati > Pseudomonadota > Alphaproteobacteria > Sphingomonadales > Sphingobiaceae > Sphingobium > Sphingobium herbicidovorans. Next base: position 652,311 of record NZ_CP020539.1, read on the forward strand.
CGCCGCCTTCGACGCCGTTTTCGATCCAGGCAATCCGGGTCGCCTGCTTGCGGCCGGGCTGGATGTCGAAATCGACGTCGGTGACCTCGACGCCGTAGCGAAATCTCACACCGCGATCCTGCAACCATTTGACCAACGGCAGGACCATCGATTCATATTGGTTGTAGCGGTTGAACTTGAGCGAGGAAAAATCCGCCAGACTGCCGATATGGTGGATGAAGCGATGCAGATAGAGCTTCATCTCGAGCGCGGAATGCCATTCCTCGAAGGCGAACATGGTGCGCCAGTAGAGCCAGAAGTTGCTCCTGAGGAAATCATCGCCGAAGACTTCGTTGATCCGCTTGTTCTCCATCTCCTCCCGCGTCGCGAGGAAGACGGAGATCAGATCTCTTCGCGCGCGATCGCCGAGTGTCAGCAAAGCCTTGTCGGGCACATCCTGGCCCTGGTTCTGCGTGACGCGCTGCAGCGAGAAATTCGGATCGTCCTTGTTGAGCCGGTAGAATTCGTCGAGCACACTCGCATCCTCGATCTCCAGCGACGGGATCGAGCGATAGAGATCCCAGAGGCATTCGAAATGCTCCTCCATCTCGCGCCCTCCGCGGATGACGAACCCCTTTTCGGGGACGTCGAGGCCGTCGAGCGCGCCGCCGGGAATATGCAACTCCTCAAGGATGGTAATATGCTCGCCGGCGACGCCGCCGTCGCGGATCAGGAACGCCGCGCCTGCCAGTCCCGCAAGACCCGAGCCGACGAACCAGGCCGTCTTCCTGTCAGCGCCCTCAGGTTTGCGGGGCCGCACGAAAGCTTCGTAGTTCCCGCTACTATAGTGCATGCTCAACTCCATCCTTGATCCCGACGACAATGGCGGTTCTGCGGTTTCTTGCTGAACAGCAGAAATGCCTGCCCTGCATTCATTCTCGCCGATGTCGCCCGCCGCTCAGTTCGACGACTTCACTGGTGATCTGATCCTGACGCGTGAGGCGCTCCTCGAGGCGCAGGGCCTCGCCCTTGCGATCGATGTGGCTGCGGGCGGTCGCCATGGTGCGCAGCCGTGCCTCATTCTCGGCGACGAACGTCTCGACCGCAGCCGCGCAGATGTGGGCGAAGACATATTCCGCGGTCAGGTCGCCGATAAGGTCCGCCGCGTTGATATTGACGAGCGGCGGCAAATCCGCCGTGGACGCGGGGAAAGTGTCGAGGTCGAGCGGCAGGAGGCTCGCGCGCACGATCGAGACGCCCTTGCCGCTGCTCCAGACCGGATAAGCCATGGTGATGGGCACCGCGCCGACCTCGTCCAGATAGTCGTACAGCGCGTCGATGATGCTTGTCGCGAGTGCGGGCAGCGCATCGGCCTTGCTCGGCATGCTCGCGCTCCATGCGATGCGCAGACCGCGCTCGGCCGCAAGCGTGGCCGTGCGCGCGCCAATCAGAAGAATATGCCTGTCCTGCATGTCGGCCGCGGCGCCGTCGAGCAGCTGCTCCGGAAAGGCCCCGGCAAAGCCTTGCTCCGCACCGAACAGGATAAGGCCGCCTCTCGCACCACCGACCGCCCGCGCCGGAAAACGCGCCAGTGGCTCGTCAAGGCGGCGCGCCTGGCCAATGGCGGTGCGGGCGGTCTCCGCATAGCGTCGCACCGCAGGCAGCAGCGCGCGCGCCTGATGCGCCCGCTGCGCGGCGATGCCCTGCATGGCGTTGACCACCGCACCGAGCTGGCGGACGGTCTCGATCCGCTGGCCGATCTCGGCGAGGCGATCGCTCATGATGCAGAACCGGCCGGCTGGCTTTCGATCAGCGCTTTCACCGTCGTCATCAGAGCGGACCGCTGCGCGGTGTCGATCTGTCCAGTCCGCTCGATCTGCGCGCATAGATCGGGGACGTGATCGTCGATCCAGGCGGGCAGCCGCGTGCGGAGCGACGATATCTCCGAGACCGCCATGCCATCGAGCAACCCTTCGCCGAGCGCCACGACCAGCGCCACCTGGTCGACGACCCGTAGTGGACTCGACAGCGGTTGCACGAGCAAGGCGCGCAAGCGCTTGCCGCGTTCGATCTGGGCGCGGACACGCGGCTCGGGCTGCTCGCCGAAGCGGGTGAACATCTCGAGCTCGAGGAACTGCGCATAGTCGAGGCGCATGGTCCCGCTCGCGTCGCGCAGGACGCGAAGCTGCGTCTTGCCGCCGACCCGGCTCACGCTCGTGCCCACATCGATGGCGGGCTTGTGCCCCTGCGCGAACAGCTTCGCGTCGAGAATAATCTGACCGTCGGTGATCGAGATCAGATTGGTCGGGATATAGGCGCTGACGTTGCCGGCATCGGTCTCCGCGATCGGCAGAGCCGTGAGCGAACCGCCCCCCTTCTCCGTCGAGAGACGCGCCGCACGTTCGAGCAGGCGGGAATGGAGGAAAAAGACGTCGCCGGGATAGGCCTCGCGCCCGGGCGGCTGTCCGGTCAGCAGGGCGATCTCGCGATGGGTCGCGGCATGCTTGGTGAGATCGTCGAGCACCACCACCGCATGGCCGCCACCATCCCGAAAATACTCGGCCATCGTGAAGCCCGCGAACGGCGCGATCCATTGCAGCCCCGGCGCCGCGGCGGGGCTCGCCACGACGAAGATGGTGCGGTCCGGCGCGCCATGCCGCCGCACCTGGTCGACCACGCGCGCGACCGCCGAGCTTTTCTGGCCGATCGCGACATAGACGCAGATCATGTCGCTGGTGCGCTGGTTGATGATCGTGTCGACCGCGAGCGCCGTCTTGCCTGTGGCGCGGTCGCCGAGAATGAGTTCGCGCTGCCCCCGGCCGATGGCGAACATCGCATCGATTGCGAGCGTGCCGGTCTGCACCGGCTGGACGACGAGGTCGCGTTCGATGATCGCCGGCGCCGGCCGTTCGACAGGATCGAAGCGCCTGGCCCGGATCGGCGCGCCCCCATCGAGCGGACGGCCGAGCGGATCGACGACTCGGCCAAGCAATGCCTCGCCAACCGGCACGCGCACCACCTCGCCCGAGCCGGTTACGGTGTCTCCTGCCTCCACCTGGGCGGCATCGTCGAGCAGCACGCAGCCGATCCGGTCCCGGTCGAGCGTGTGGACGAATCCGGTCTGGCCCCGGGCGAAATAGAGCAATTCGTCGAGGCGCGCGTCCGGAAGGCCCGAGACCATGGCAACGCCGTCGCCGATCGATTCCACCCGGCCAATTGCATCGACACGCGGCCCGAGATTGGCGCGCGTGATGCAGCTCTGGGCCTGCGTCAGCCAGTCTTCAGGCGATCCGGGCATGATCGTCTTCATTGAGGCTCTCAACCATGGCGTCGAGATCGGCGCGCCAGCTGTTGCGCACGACGGCGTGGGGCGTGCGAAGCTCCGCGCCGGCGATGAGATCTGGATCGACTGCGAAGATCGGGGTCGCGGTATCCGGCAGGATTTCGCCAAGCGCGCGCGCTACCTGCGTCTGCAGATCGGCCGTCAGCGGCGCGGGCGTCGCGACGGTGACGGGCCCGGCGGCCGCCAGGCTGCGGCGATCCGCCTCGGAAAGGTCTCCGAGCCGCGCCTTGAGCGCGTCGACCATGGCCTGCACCGTCTGCTCGGGCGGGAGACGAGCGAGCAACGTGCCTGCCATCGAGGCGGCGAGGTTCGCTGCCTTTTCCCGCCACTGCGCCGCCACCCGCCCGCGTTCGGCATCGATCGCCGCATGGCCTTGCTCGACGACGGCGTCCGCCTCGAGCCTGGCCTGCGCGAGGAGGCGCTGGCGCTCCGCTTCGGCCTCGGTCCGGATCTCGGCGCGGCGAGCCGCCGCATCCGCGACGAAGCCGTCATTCTGCGTTTTGAGCGCCTGCGCTTCGGCCTGTGCCCGGTCCTTTGCCTCCCGCGCTTCGTCGAGCAGCGCCTGGGCCGATGCCTGGCGGGCAGCGATGGCATCCATCACCGGACGGAATAGGAAGCGTCCGAGCAGCCACACGAGGATGAGGACATTGACCGCCTGCAGCGCGAGCGTCCACCAGTCGATCCGCATGTCAGGCGAACGGGTTGGCGAAGAGCAGCAGCAGCGCGATCACGAGGCAGTAGATCGCCATCGTCTCGATCATCGCGAGGCCCACGAACAGCGTGCGCGAGACGGTGTTGGCGGCTTCGGGCTGGCGCGCGATCGCGTCCATCGCGGCGGCGACGGCCCTGCCCTGCCCGAGCGCCGGGGCGATTGCGCCGATCGAGATCGCGAAAGCGGCTCCGAGGATGCTGGCGAGATGGATCCAGTTCATGCGGGGGACTCCTGTTTGGATGGCGGGCGGGCGCCGTTCTCGCTGATAGCGCTCCCGATAAAGACCATGGCGAGCGCGCCGAAAATGTAGGCCTGGACCGCGCCGGTCAGCATTTCGAGCGCCATGAGCGGGATCGGGACGAGCAGCCCGGCGAGGCTCAGCACGACGCCGATCATGAAGACGCCGCTCATGACGTTGCCGAACAGGCGCACCATCAGCGAGAAGCTGCGGGTGAAGAGCTCGACGATATTGAGCGGGGCGAGCAGGATCGAGGGGCGCGCGAAGGTCGCGAGATAGGCCCTGGGCCCGAGCGCGCGGACGCCGAACCAGAGCGTCGCGCCGAAGACGATCAGCGCCAGCGCCGCGTCGGTTTCGAGGGTCGCGGTCGGCGGCTCGACGCCGGGGATCAGCGACGACCAGTTGGCGACCAGCAGGAACAGGAACAGCGTGCCGATCAGCGGCAGATAACGCTGCGGTTCCGCCTCCATCGTCTCGCGGATCTGGCCGGCGACGGTCTCGACGACCAGCTCGAGCGCCGCTTGGGCTCGGGTTGGGCGTAACGCAAGGCGGCGGGTCAGCAGCCAGCTTCCGATTGTAAGGAAGGCCATGATGCCCCAGGTCGTGGCGACCGGCTGGCTGATCGGCACCGGACCGATCGGGAACAGCACATGGCTTTCAAGTGGTGACGCGAATTTCATCGGGCGCCTCCGAGCCGGTGGAGCATGATCTGGCGCCCGCCCATGAAGCCGGTTGTAGCGGCAAGAAGCGCCGGCCACCCTTGCCGGCTGGCGATGACGAGAACCAGAATAGTGACGGCGAGACGCCCGAGCCTGAGCAGGATCGCGCGCGATGCCGGGCCGCCATGGGTGACGAGGTCGGCTTCTCTGGCGATGGCCGCGAAATGGGCGAGGCCGACCGCAAATCCGAGGGCCAGGAACAGGATGGGGGAGAGCTGGCTCATTGCCGGTGCATCCAGCGCCAGCCCGACCAGCAGCCGAGGGCGAGCCCGACGAGCAGGAGCGGCGCGGTCCAGAAGATGCCGCTATCCAGCCGGTGGTCGAGCCAGCGGCCGATCGCGAGACCGACCAGCGCGGGCAGGACGATCTGCCAGCCGAGCACGCCGATCTGGCCGAGATTGCGGGCGACGGAAGGAAGCCGCTGCGCAAGCCGCCGCCGTTCCGCGCGGGTCCGGATGGCTTCGACGATCGGCTGCTCGGGCTTGTCCGCGGTCACAGACCAAGCTCCCGGCCACCACCCTGCAGGGCCTCGACCATATGGCGGATCGCCTGCATCCTGAGTTTCGCCGACGCGGTCCGTTCGGATCGTTCGCCCTCGTCGCGCTCGCGGTAGCGCGCGAGCACGTCATGCTCGAGCGTTCCGAGGTCATCGCCGACATGGCCTTCGCGCGTCGCGACCGCGACCTCCGTGCCGTGGCTCACGGTCAGAATGCCGTTGCGCACCGCGCAATAGCCGGGAGCGCCATCGAGGCCCCGCCAGGAGACGATCGAGACGCCAAGCGCGGTCAGGAAATCGGCGTGGCCCGACAGGATGCCGAAACTGCCGCTGGCATCCTCGGCGCGAACCGACCTGACGTCCGTGTCGACGAGGATCGCGGTCGGATCGGTGATCCGCAGCTTCATGCGCCCTCCCCCACGCGAGAGCGTGCCTCTTCAATATCGCCCACCATGTAGAAGGCGCTCTCGGGCCAGTCGTCGGTCTCGCCGGCCAGGATGGCCGCGACGCCCTGCAGCGTATCGGCCAGCGCCACAGAACGGCCGGCTTGCCCGGTGAAGGCCTGGGTCACCATGAAGGGCTGGGTCAGGAAGCGCTGCAGCCGCCGCGCCCTGCCGACGATCAGCCGATCCTCGCGGCCCAGTTCCTCGATACCGAGCAGCGAGATGATGTCCTGAAGCTCGCGATAATGCGCGATCGTCTCCCGGACCTGCTGGGCGAGCGCGTAATGATGATCGCCCACGACCTGCGGATCGAGCAGGATCGACGACGATCCCAGCGGATCGACCGCGGGATAGATGCCTTCGGCCGCCATGGCGCGCGAGAGCAGAATGGAACTGTCGAGATGGGCGGAGATGGCGGTGACCGCAGGGTCGGTGAAATCGTCGGCGGGCACATAGACCGCCTCGATCGCGGTCACCGCCGCCCCATGCACCGAGGCGATGCGCTCCTGCAGCGCGGCCACTTCGCTGGCCAGCGTCGGCTGGTAGCCGACGCGCGAAGGCATGCGTCCGAGCAGGCCGGAGACTTCGCTGCCGGCCTGGACGAAGCGGAACACATTATCCATGAGCAGCAGGACATTGCGCTTCTGCTCGTCGCGGAAATGTTCGGCGATGGTGAGCGCGGTCAGCCCTACCCGCCAGCGCGCGCCCGGCGGCTCGTTCATCTGCCCGAAAACGAGCACGGTCTTGTCGATCACGCCCGAGCCGCGCATGTCCGTGAGCAGCTCATGGCCCTCGCGCGATCGCTCGCCGATGCCGGCAAAGACGGAAACACCTTCATAGCGCGCGACCATCGCGTTGATGAGTTCCATCACCAGCACGGTCTTCCCCACCCCCGCGCCCCCGAACATTGCCGCCTTGCCACCCTGGGCGAGCGGCGCGAGCAGATCGATGACCTTGATGCCAGTCTCGAACATCGCCGTCGCCGCGCTCTGCTCGTCGAGCGGCGGGGGGGCGCGGTGAATGGGCCTCAATGGGACATCCGGCCCAAGCGGCGCGCCGCCGTCACCCACCTGCCCGGTCGGCGTAAGGAGCCGCCCCAGAACCTTGTCTCCGACCGGGACCGCGATGGGGGCGCCCAAGGCCATCACGCCGACATTCCGAGCGAGACCGGAGGTCGGCTGAAGCGCGACGGCGCGGACGGTGCGGTCATCGATATGGCTCTGCACTTCCGCGACCAGCGGGCCTGACGACGCATCGACGCGCAGCGCTTCATTGACCGCGGGCAGCGGCCCTTCGTCGAACTCGACGTCGAGGACGGGACCGCGCAGCGCCGCAATCCGGCCGAGCCTGGCTATGGACGGTATCACGCCCATGCCGGTTGCCGGGTCAGACCATAATCATGCCCGACCGTGCCGCGATCATGACGGGACGGGTAGAAGTCGCTGCCCGCGGGCACGACATGGACGACAAGCCAAAAGTGCATTGGCTGAGCGTCGCAGGCAAGCCGCAGATTCGGCATACGTAGAGTTACCGATTCTCTCTGATTCAGCCTCGCCGAATAACGGCGGCGCGACGCGATGGGCCTCAGGCCAGGGCGCTATGCCCGATATGCCAGAGCTCAAACGCGAAGAGAAAGGTTCACCGTTTCATGCCCTATCCCGTTGATCAACTCGCCGCGCTCGCCAAAGCGAATGTCGGCCTGATGCTGAAGCTCGCCGAAGTCGCCCGGAAAGGTGGCGAAGAGTCGCTCGAGGTCGGCAACCGCGCCGCCGGCCGCTTCGCCGAAGAGGCGCGTGCCTCGATTGCGGGCGCGACGGACAAGACGTCGGACGCCGGCGCGGTCAGCCCGGCCGGACCGCGGGCACTGTTCGAGGACATGGCCACGGTCCGCGAGCATATGATTGCCGGCACAAGATCGGCGTTCGAGGAATGGCAGCAGGCCTGGCAGGCCGTCGCGAGCGCTCCGACGGCTCCCGGGGCGCTGGATGCCTTTGCTGCCATTGTCGGACCATGGTTCGGGCAGAAAAGCCCGGGCGACGGCGAGAAGCAGGCCACCAGCGACAAATAGGATAGCCCCCGATCGCGGCGAGCCGCCCTAGCCGAGCAGGTGCTGACCGCCATCGACCGGAATGATCGTGCCGGTGATATGGCGGCCGGCATCGCTCACCAGAAAGGCGGCGAGCCCTCCGACATCCTCGATGGTCACGAGCTGGTGCTGCGGGACCGTCGCCGCGGCCCGTTCGAGCAGCTCGTCGAAGCGGTCGATGCCGCTGGCAGCGCGGGTCGCGATCGGGCCTGGCGAGATCGCATGGGCGCGAATGCCCTTGGGGCCAAGCTCAGCCGCGACATAGCGGGTCGCGCTTTCGAGGGCCGCTTTGACCGGCCCCATCAGGTTGTAGTGCTCGACCACCCGCTCCGACCCGTAGAAGGTGACGCACAGCAGGCAGCCGCCATCCGACATCAGCGGCTCGGCGAGACGCGCCATGCGCAGGAAGCTGTGGCACGAGACGTCCATCGCCAGCGCGAGGCCTTCGGCCGAGCTGTCGACGACGCGGCCGTGCAAATCCTCCTTCGGCGCGAAAGCGATCGAGTGAAGCAGGAAATCGAGGCCGCCCCATTCGGACTTCACCCGCTCGAACAGGGCCTCCAGTTCGCCCGGCACCCGGACATCGCACGCGGCGAGCCATTCGACTCCCAGGGTCTCCGCGACGGGCGCCACGAACGGCTCGGCCTTTCCGTTGAGATAGGTCGCCGCCAGTCTCGCGCCACAGTCGTGAAAGGCCTGGGCGCAACCCGCCGCGATGCTATGCGCGTTGGCGATACCGATCACCAGGCCGCGCTTGCCAGTAAGATCGACGAGAGGTTTCATGCTTTCGGCTCCTCACGCAGCAGATCGGCGGTGTGGATGGCGATCATCCTTTCCTCATCGGTCGGGATGACGCGGACGGCGACACGGCTGGACGGCGCGCTGATGACTGCATCTCCTCGGAGGTTCGCGTCCGCGTCGAGGTCCACGCCGAGCCAGCCGAGCCGACCGGCGACGCGGGCGCGAATTTCAGGCGAATTCTCGCCGATCCCGGCAGTGAACACGAATGTGTCGAGACCCCCGAGCGAGGACGCGAGAGCGCCGGCCTGGCGCGCGATCTGCCAGACGAAGAGCTCGATCGCTTCCCCAGCGGCGGGCGTTTCGCTGCCGAGAAGCGCGCGCATGTCGCTGGAGACGCCGGACACGCCCAAAAGGCCGGACTCACTGTAGAGGAGATGCTCGACTTCACGCGCCGTCATGCCCCTCTGCTGGAAAAGATAGAGCACCGCGCCCGGGTCGAGCGCGCCGCAGCGCGTACCCATCACCAGCCCGTCGAGCGCGGTGAACCCCATCGTCGTGTCGATGCTGCGCCCCCGGCCATCGCGCAAAGGCTGGCCCCGTTGCCGAGATGCGCGGCGATCGTGCGGCCACCGCCTGTATCGGGATCGATCGAACGCAGCTGCCGCGCGATATATTCGTAGGAGATGCCGTGAAAACCGTAGCGCCGCATGCCCTCTTCGCCAAGCGCGCGCGGCAGCGCGAGGCGCGTCGCGATCGGGGGCTGGCCATGATGGAAGCCGGTGTCGAAGCAGGCGACTTGCAGCACAGCGGGGCGCAGCCTGGAGACGGCGCGGACCGCGGCGAGATTATGGGGCTGATGCAATGGCGCCAGTGGGCAAAGCGCCTCGAGCGCGGCGAGGAGTGGCGCGTCGACCCGCGCCGGCGCTGAATAGTCGGTGCCGCCATGAACGATCCGATGGCCGACCGCGATCAGATCGTCGCCGACCGAGGCTTCGATCTCCCGCAGCAAATCCTCGAGCAGCGTCTCGTGCGTGATCGTGCCGTCTTTCGTCCAGCGCCGCTCGGCAAGGACATCCCCCTTCGCATCGCGCGCGATCAGGTGCGGCTCAAGGCCGATATTCTCGATCTTGCCGCTCGCCAGCAAAGAGGGCTCATCAGTGCCCGGCTCGGCGTAGAGCGCGAACTTAAGGCTCGACGAACCGGCGTTGAGGCACAGGATTTCAGCCATCGCGGCGCTGTCCCGCAACGCCGGGAGCCGCCTTGGTCGCAGCCCGCGCCAGCAGCACCGCGAGCGCGCAGGAGGCGAGGCGCGTGCGCACGCTGTCTGCCCGGCTGGTGAGGATGATCGGAGCGCGCGCGCCGAGCACCACGCCTGCGGCATCGGCGCCGCCCAGGAAGGTCAGCTGCTTTGCGAGCATGTTGCCGGCCTCCAGATCGGGCACCAGCAGGATGTCCGCCTGGCCGGCGACCGGCGAGACGATACTTTTCTCGCGCACGGCCGCCTCGCTGATCGCATTATCGAGGGCGAGCGGGCCATCGAGCAGCGCGCCTTCGATCTGGCCCCGGTCCGCCATCTTGCAGAGCGCCGCGGCATCCAATGTGGTGCGCATTTTCGGATTGACCGTTTCGACGGCGGCGAGGATCGCGACCCTGGGCTGTTCGATCCCGATCACATGGGCAAGGTCGATCGCGTTGCGCGCGATGTCGGCCTTGTCCTCAAGCGTCGGCTCGATGTTGATCGCGGCGTCGGTGATGATGAGCGGGCGCGGATAGCCGGGCACGTCCATCACATAGGCGTGGCTGATCCTGCGTTCGGTCCGAAGGCCCGTGTCGGACGATACGACCGCGCCCATGAGCTCGTCAGTATGAAGCGAGCCCTTCATCAGCAGCGCGGCTTCGCCGGCCCGCACGCGCGCGACGGCTTCGGCGGCGGCGGCGTGGCTGTGCGGGACGTCGATCACCCGGAAGGCCGCAATATCGACACCGGCGTCCTTCGCCGCATTCGTCATACGCGCCGCAGGGCCGATGAGAATCGGAACGACGATGCCGGCGTCGGCGGCCTCAGCCACTGCGCGCATGGCGTCGGCGCTGCACGGATGGACCACGGCCGTGACGCACGCAGATCCGTCCTTGGCGCGCGCCATCAACTGGCGGAAGCGGTCGTGGCTGGCGATCCGCACGTCGGGAAGCGGCATGCGGGGCCGGCTGACTTTCTCGGTGGGCGCCTTGACCTCGGCCTGGCCGCTGATGACGGTCTCGCCCTTCTGGTTCACACAGGTGCAGTCGAGAACGATGACATGATGCTCGGCGCGCTTCTGCGCGACGGTGACGCAGGCCGTGATGGTGTCGCCGACGCCCACCGGGCGGGTGAAGCGAAGCGATTGGCCGAGATAGATCGCACCGGGCCCTGGCAGCTCGGTTCCCAGGATCGCCGAGATGAGCCCCGCGCCCCACATGCCATGAGCGATGACCCTGTGGAACATGTCCGTTTCGGCATAGACAGGGTCGAGATGCGCCGGATTCACGTCGCCTGACACCGCCGCGAAGAGCTGGATGTCGTCGGCGGTCAGCGTGCGGGTGAGGCTGGCCGTATCGCCGACGGCGATCTCGTCGAACGTGCGGTTCTCGATGAGGTTGGCGGCGGCCATGGCTCAGCGCTCCAGCACGTAGCGCCCGGGGGCATCACCGAGCGGCGGATAGTTCCGTTCGGGCGCGCCCATCGCCGGTGGGGCCGCCGCCTCGCCCGAGTGCGATCCAAGCCATGAACTCCATTCCGGCCACCACGACCCTTCGCGCACCTCGGCCCGCTCCAGCCAGGCATCGGGACCTGGCGCCGGGCCATCCTGCATCCGTGTCGCGATGCGATAATGGCGATGAGGATGCCCGGGCTCGGAGACGATCCCGGCATTGTGGCCACCGCTCGTCAGCACGAAGCGGATCTCCGCGCCCGTCAGCATGTGGAGCTTGTGGGTCGAGCGCCACGGCGCGACATGGTCGGTTTCCGTGCCCACCATGAAGATCGGCATGCGCAGCCCCGAGAGCGAGACCGGGTGGCCGCCGGCCTCGTAGCGCCCTTCGGACAGGTCATTGTCGAGGAACAGGCGCCGAAGATATTGCGCGTGCATGGCATAGGGCATGCGGGTGCCGTCGGCGTTCCATGCCATGAGGTCGGTCATCGGCTCGCGCTCGCCCATGAGATAGGTCGAGAGGATGCGCGACCAGAGCAGATCGTTGGACCGCAGCATCTGGAAGGCGCCGCCCATATGGCTGCTGTCGAGAAAGCCGCGCGCCCACATCATCGCATCGATCAGGTTGATCTCCGCCTCGTCGATGAACAGACCAAGTTCGCCCGGCTCGCTGAACTCGGTCTGGGCGGCGAACAGCGTGACGCTCGCCAGACGCTCATCTTCATCGCGCGCCATCGCGGCCGCGGTGATGGCGAGCAGCGTGCCGCCGATACAATAGCCGGCCGCGTGGATCTTCTCGGTGCCGGTAATCGCCTGGATGACATCAACGGCGGCCATCGGCCCAAGCAGGCGATAATCCTCCATGTCGAGATCGCGGTCGGCGCTGTCGGGATTGTGCCAGGAGATGCAGAACACGGTGTAGCCCTGCCCTACCAGCCAGCGGATGAGCGAATTTTCCGGCGACAGGTCGAGGATGTAATATTTCATGATCCATGCCGGCACGATCAATATCGGCTCCGGACGCACCGTCTCGGTTGCGGGCGCATATTGGATCAGTTCCATGACCCTGTTGCGAAACACGACCTTGCCAGCCGTGGCTGCGACCTTCTCGCCGACCCGATAGGCCTCCGTGCCCGCTGCGGGCTCCCCGCGTACCAGGCGTTCCAGGTCGTCGCAAAAAAATCGCGCACCCTCGACAAGGCATTGTCCTCCGGTTTCGAGGATGCGCTGCTGGAGCACGGGGTTGGTCGGGATGAAATTGGTCGGGGACACCATGTCGAGCATCTGGCGGGTCGCGAACTCGACGATCGCTTCGTGGTGCCCGGTGACGCCGCTCACGCCGGTCGTCGCGGCATGCCACCATTGCTGCTGGAGCAGGAAGGCCTGCTCGATCAGGTCGAACGGATGGCGCTTCCAGGCTGCGTCGGCGAAGCGCCGATCCTGGGGCAGCGGATCGATCGCCGGCTCGGGATCGCTGCCGGATGCGCTGCGCATGGCATAGTCGGCGAGCCGCATCAGCTTGCGCCCGCCCTTGGCGGCGAGCTGCAGCTGCCTGCCTGGCGAGCAGAGAATGTGCGTCCACCAGTCGGAAAAAGACTGCGCCAAAGTGGCGGGCGACTGGCCTGAAGTCAGCTGCGCGATGGCGGCGAAGCTCGACCGATCCAGCGTCGTGGCCAGACCGTCCAACGGGTCAGGGATATTGCTTCGACTCTGCACATTTTCGCTCCTGCTGCGGTGCAACAAGCCCTGAAGCGCAGGAAGCCTCTGCGCACTCCGTAGTCCTACGGAGGGATTGCCTCGCATATGCCAGCCCCAGAAGTCAGAGCTCAGCACGACATTGCTGTATGAAAAGCGGCCAAATACGATCAGGAGGCTCAGTGCGGTCGCACGGGCGAGCCAGCTATCCCGCCGAACCAGTCCCGCAATACCGGCGAAAGGGTCTGCGGGTTGCCGCCGATATGGCGAAGATCCTCCGCCAGCAGTGGCGGGCGGACTGCGAGGAAATATATCGCGAGGCCCGTCGTGAGAATGCCAAGTGCGATCAGCACCCCGGCCGCCAGAGCGGGTCTGGTCCGAGAGGCGGCCGGCGCTAACATTTTCTGTCGAGACTCAGTTCGGCGATGATGGGACAATCTGGCCGCTCGTCGCCATGACAGCGCTCGGCGAGATCGACGAGGGTCTCGCGCAGGGTCGTCAGCGCTTCGGCCTTGCGCTGCAATTCCTCCGCCCGCGCCAACGCGACCCGCTTTACATCGGCGCTGCTGCGGCCCGTGTCGGCCCACAGGCCGAGCAGGGTCCGGATCTCCTCGATCGGAAAACCGAGATCGCGGGCATTGGCGATGAACCGCAGGCGATGGAGGTCACTCTCGCCATAGTCGCGATAACCCGCTCCCCGGCGCGGCGGCGCCGGGATGAGGCCGATCTTCTCATAATGGCGGATCATCCGCTCCGAGACCCCGCTTTGCTTCGACGCCTCCCCGATGTTCACAGCGCTTTCCGGTTGAGGCGCAGCGCGTTGGTGACCACGCTGACCGAGGAGAGCGCCATGGCGGCGGCCGCGATGATCGGCGAGAGCAGGATGCCGAACAGCGGATAGAGCGCGCCCGCCGCCACCGGCACCCCGGCGACATTGTAGATGAAGGCGAAGACCAGGTTCTGGCGAATGTTGGACATGGTCGCCTGGCTCAGCCGCCGTGCCCGCACGATGCCCATGAGATCGCCCTTGAGCAGCGTCACGCCCGCGCTCTCGATCGCGACGTCGGTGCCCGAGCCCATGGCAATACCGACATCGGCGGCAGCCAGTGCGGGGGCGTCGTTGACCCCGTCGCCGGCCATCGCCACCACGCGCCCCTCGCTTTTCAACCGCGCGACGACGGCACTCTTCTGGTCGGGCAGTACCTCGGCTTCGACATCGTCAATGCCGAGCCGCCTTGCCACCGCCTCTGCTGTGGTGCGGTTGTCGCCGGTCAACATCACCACGCGAATGCCTTCGGCCTTGAGTGCGGCCAGGGCCTCCGGCGTCGTCTGCTTCACGGGATCGGCGATTGCAAAGGCGCCGCCGACGGTGCCGTCGACGCCGATGAAGATCGCGGTGGCGCCATCCCGGCGCAGGGCGTCGGCCTGCTCCGCCAGCGCGTCGGTTGCTATGCCCTCTTCCGAGAGGAACCGCGCATTACCGAGCACGATCCGGCGGCCGTCGACGGTGCCGAGCGCGCCGCGTCCGGTGGGGGAATCGAAGTCGGTGACGTCGCTCGTGGGGATGCCGCGATCCTTGGCGGCCTCGACGATCGCCAGCGCGAGCGGATGCTCGGAGGCCCGCTCGACCGAGGCGGCAAGCCGCAGCAGTTCGGCTTCGTCGAAGCCGGGCGCCGGCACGATCTGGGTGACGGCAGGCCGGCCTTCGGTCAGCGTGCCGGTCTTGTCGACGACGAGCGTGTCGACTTTTTCCATATGCTCGAGCGCTTCGGCATTCTTGATGAGGACGCCGAGCCCGGCGCCGCGGCCAACCCCGACCATGATCGACATCGGCGTGGCGAGACCCAGTGCGCAGGGACAGGCGATGATCAGCACGGCGACCGCCGCAACCAGCCCGTAGGCGAAGCGCGGCTCGGGGCCCCAGATGCCCCAGGCGATGAACGCGACCACCGCGACCGCGATGACCACGGGCACGAACCAGCCCGACACCTGATCGGCCATGCGCTGGATCGGCGCGCGCGAGCGCTGCGCCTCGGCGACCATCTGGACGATGCGCGCCAGCATGGTGTCCCGGCCAACCTTGTCGGCGACGATAACGAGCGCGCCGGTCTGGTTGAGCGTGCCGCCGATCACCGTGTCGGCCTTGGCCTTGGTGACGGGCATGGACTCACCGGTGACCATCGACTCGTCGAGCGAGGAACGGCCGTCCTCGACCACGCCATCGACCGGCACCTTCTCGCCGGGACGCACACGCAGGCGGTCGCCGACCGCAACGAGATCGAGGCTGATTTCCTCTTCACTGCCATCGGAACCGATCCGGCGCGCGGTCTTTGGCGCAAGGTTAAGCAGCGCCTTGATCGCGCCCGAGGTCCGCTCGCGCGCGCGCAGTTCGAGCATCTGGCCGAGCAGCACGAGGACAGTGATCACCGCGGCCGCCTCGAAATAGACGGCAACCATGCCGTCCTCTCCGCGGAAGGCGGGCGGGAACAGCTGGGGCGCGAGCGTCGCGACGACGCTGTAGATCCAGGCGACCCCGGTCCCCATCGCGATCAGGGTGAACATGTTGAGGTTGCGGGTCTTGAGCGAGGCCCAGCCACGCTCGAAGAAGGGCCAGCCCGCCCAGAGCACGACGGGTGTCGCCAGCACGAACTGGATCCATACCGAGATCGACATCGGCACGAGGCGATGGATCGCGGGAAAGAGATGCGCGCCCATCTCGAGGATCAGCACCGGGAGGGCCAGCATCAGGCCGACCCGGAAGCGCCGTGTGAAATCGACCAGCTCATGGCTGGGGCCGCTGTCGGCAGTCACGGTCGCGGGCTCGAGCGCCATGCCGCAGATCGGACAGGACCCGGGATGGTCCTGCCGAATCTCGGGATGCATAGGGCAGGTCCAGATCGTGCCTTCTGGCACCGCGACTGGCGGTGCCGGCGGGCCGAGATAGCGCTCGGGATCGGCGATGAATTTTGCCCGGCAGCCCGCGCTGCAGAAATGATAGCTTTCACCGCCATGCTCGGCATGGTGCGCAGTGATCGCAGGATCGACGGTCATGCCGCAGACCGGGTCCTTGACGCCAGCCGCTGGTTTCGCAGCGCCGTGGCTGCCGCAGCAACCGCCGCCATGCGCCGCTCCATGTGTCTCGTTCATCGCCTTGCTCCTTTCGACGCCTGACGATCTAGGGTCTGACACCGTGTCAGGGTCAATACGTAATCGCCTAAGCGGACAAATCGGCGGGCCCGTTCGCCTGGCCGCCATCAGCCAAGGTCATTGGCAACCGTAAGGCCGTGGTCCTGCGCCGGTCGATGCGCCGTAAACAAGTCGATCGCGCCGGTGATGGTCAAAAGCCGAAACGTCTCGGCCACATGCCTGAAGCCGGCCGCCGCGATCAGGCCGGGGAGCACGCCGTCGGCATTGGGCCGGGTATCATCGATGCCATCGAGCCGCTGCACGGTCAGGCGGAAGGCAAGCCGCATGAAACCCTGCTGGCGGCCATAATCGGCGATCACCAGGCGCCCACCCGGGCGCAGCATGGCGAACATGGCGCGCAGGGTTGCCGCCTTCTCCCTGACCGGCATCTGATGCAGCACGAGACTCGACACGACAGCGTCGGCGGTACCCGGGGCCACGTCCCTGGCAAATCCCTGACGCCAGTCGATATCGGCCCGCCGCACAGCGGCCTTGTGCCGCGCGATGTCGAGCGCCTCGGCATCGGGATCGAGACCGATCACCTGCGTCCTGGGCTCGGCTTGCTTGAGCATCAGCGCGAAGCTGCCGGTGCCACAGCCGACGTCGACGACCGTCTCACCGGCTTTGGGCGCCAGGGCGGCGAGCATGGCGGCACGCCACCGCTTCTCCCGCGTCCACAGGCGGATCGCGCGATCATAGTCTTTCGTCGATCCGGTCCCGAGCGGCGGGGTGTAGGATTGCATTGGCTTCTCCCAACGCGAGGCGTCCGAAACGATAAGCTACATCGACATGGGCGGCGATAGTGTCCCCAGCCAGGCGACGAGCCCGAGAATGACGATCGCAAGACCGCCTTCGACGACGAGGCTCGCGCGCAGCAGCGCCTGCGCCCGTGGCGCGTCCTCTTCCTCGATCGCCTGCGCAAGTGCCGGGGTCAGGCGATAACGGTTGAGCGCGGCCAGGCCCAGCATGCCGGCGAACAGCAGCAGCTTGGCGATGAGCAGCAGGCCGTAGGTCGACTGCCCGAGCGAGGCGATGTTGCCCGGACCGACGAGGAACCAGCCGTTCACCGTCCCGGTCAGGATCAGCAGGGCGACGATGATCGTGCCGACGAGGGAGAAGCCCCGCAACGCTTCCTCGGCGAGCGTGACCCGGTCCATGTCTTGAGCGGCGAGATCGTCGGTTGCGAGCCTGGGAAGTACCAGCGCGAGGAATGCGGCAAGCGCGCCGACCCAGGCGCCGGCGGCGAGCAGATGGATGAGATCGGCCCCCAGTTGCAGCCAGCCCGCCTCGCCTTCGCCAGCCGCGCCATGCCCACTCCAGGCGAGGGTCGCGAGTGCGACCGCGCCTGCCAGAGTGGAGGCGATGAAGGCAGGACGGGATTGCCGGCGATAGAAGGGGATGGAGAGCAGAAGAACGAGGAGCGCGACGAGGCGCGCCTTCAGCGCCGTTCCCATGGACGTGCCGTTGAACAGCTCTGCGACCATGGAAAGATCAGGCTGGGTGAGCGGCAGCCCGGTCATGGCCGCTGCCTGCAACGCGAACCCCAGCGCCGACAGCAGGAGGGCGAGACAGGCGAGACCGGCCACCATTGCTACCATCGGCAGATGCCGCTGTACCATCCGGCCGCCGCCGGGCGCATAGAGCGCGAACAGCGGCAGGCCGAACAACAGGCCGAGATCGACGTAGAGCGCCCAGCGGACGGCGACGAGTGCCACGTCGTTCATGGCGTCACTTGACGGTAAAGGCGAGATTGCCCTGGATGCGGTGCGTGTCGGTCGAGACGACGTGCCAGGCGACCTGATAGCTGCCCGCCATGAGCGGCTTGGCGAGCGTCAGCACGAGCGTCTTGTCGCCTTCGACGGACGTCTTGAAGCCGGTTACCGCCATGCGGTGGTTGGGCATGCCGGGCATGCCGGTCATCACGATCTCGGCGCCCGACAGCTTCGGCATCAGACCTTCACTGAAGGTGAGCGTTATACGCGACGGCGCCGGGACGCTGGCGTTGGCGGCGGGCGTCGAGGACACGAGCTTGGGATGGGCGTAGGCCGGAGCCGAAACACTCAGGCCGACGGCGGCGATGGCTGCGAGCGGCGAAAAGAAGCGCATTTGGACATTCTCCTGTCAGTGACATGAGAGAATACGCAGCCGCGACCTGCACCCCTCGCAATTTTCTTTTTGTTCCCGGACAAGGGTTGCCGGACCATCCTGCGTATTGAGAAGTGAAGACGGAGAAACATCATGGACCACCTCGACGACATGCTCAGCCGGTTGCGGGAAGCGCCGCTCGATCCCCGGCTTGCCGGGCTGGACAGCCGCGTCATGGCCGAGATCGCCCGGCTCCAGGCCATGCCCCGCCTGAGCGCCACGACATTCGGTATCGCCGCGGCAGCAGCCTTGTTCCTGGGAATTGCCGGCTCGGCCGTGCCTGTGCGGTCGACCGAAGCCGGGCCGATATCGCCCTTTGACGCGCGGCTCGCGCTCGCTCCTTCGACGCTGCTGAGTTCACAATGATGCGCGACCGCCGGCTCCTGCTCCTCGTCCTGCTGACCTTTGCCGCGGCGATCGCCGGTGTGGTCATCGGCCGCGTCTATGTGGTTCCGGTGCGCCCGGTCGAAAATGAGTTGCACGACCTGCTCCATCGCGATCTGAAGCTGGACACCGCGCAACATAGCCGTCTCGAGACGATCGAGAAGAACTATGCGATCCGGCGTCAGGCACTGGAGGCCGAACTGCGCGCCGATAACGCGCGGCTCGCCGAGGCGATCGAGGCGGAGCATGGCTATGGTCCTCGGGTTGCAGGGGCGGTGGATCGCTCGCACCAGGCGATGGGCGCGCTGCAGAAGGAAACACTCGAGCATATCTTCGCGATGCGGGCCGTGCTGCGCCCGGATCAGACGGACAAGTTCGACGACGCCGTGGTGAAAGCGCTGACGGCCAAGTCCAAATGACCGCGTGCCTCCCCGACTGCTCGGACGGGGAGCTCGCGGCTCTGGCGCTTGGAGGCCGGCAAGCGGCCTATGGCGAGCTGGTCCGCCGGCATCAGGGCTGGGTGCACCGCCTCGTGCGCAGCCATGTCGGGAACCGCGACGAAGCGCTCGACGTGACCCAGGCGAGCTTCGTCGCCGCCTTCGCCGCACTCAACCGCTATGACGCTGCGCGACCCTTCCAGGTCTGGATGTCCCGGATCGTCATCAACAAATGCCATGACTGGCGGCGCCGGCGCGCGGTCCGGAACTTCTTCTCCATGGCCCTGCCGCTGGGCGAGGCGGATGACGTCGCCGATGAGGCGCCGCTACCCGACCAGGCAATCGGCGCCGAGCAGCAACTGGCAGAGGCGATGAAAGCGATCGCCGCCCTGCCCGCCTCTCTCAAAGACACGCTCATCCTGCGGACGATCGACGAGAAATCGGAAGCCGAAACCGCCGAGATTCTCGGCATCAGCCAGAAGGCAGTCGAGACCCGCCTCTACCGCGCCCGCGCACGCCTCGCGGAAATGTTGAAGAAAGTTTGAGGGGGATGAGGCCACGCTGCGTATTTCCAATAGGTCCGCCCTCTTTCTTAAAGCTGAGACAACCGAATGATTTCTGCTCTCGACCGCCGCCAGTTCCTCCGCGGCGCGGCCCTCGCCGGCGGCGGCGCCGCCTTGTCAGCCTGGCTGCCGGCCTGGGCGCAGACGATCTCGCCGGGGATGCGACCGACGCTGCCGACCGTGTCGGGCGAAGACATCACGCTCACCATCGCCCGGCAGTCGATGACCATCGACGGGCGCAAGTTCCGGGCAATCGGCCTCAACGGCACGGTCCCCGCCCCGCTGATCCGGCTGCGCGAGGGCCAGCGCGTGCGGCTCAACGTCATCAATCAGCTGGAGGAGGACAGCTCGATCCACTGGCACGGGCTGATCCTGCCGGCCAATATGGACGGTGTGCCGGGCGTGTCTTTTCCGGGCATCAAGCCGGGCTCGAACTACCTCTACCAGTTCTCCGTCGTGCAAAGCGGCACCTACTGGTACCACAGCCATTCAGGCCTGCAGGAACAGGAAGGCCATTACGGCCCGATCATCATCGATCCCGCCGGTGCCGATCCGGTCGCCTATGACCGCGAGCATGTCATCGTGCTCGCCGATCACAGCGCGCTCTCGCCGCAGGCGATCTTCCGGCGCCTCAAGGTCAACCCCGGCCATTTCAATTTCCAGCGCCAGACCCTGGCCGGGCTCCTGTCGGGCAAGGATCAGCCGCTCAAGGACCGGCTCGACTGGGGCCAGATGCGGATGGACCCGGCCGACATCTCCGATGTGACCGGATCCACCTACACCTATCTCGTCAACGGCCATGGTCCGATGGACAACTGGACCGCGCTCTTCACCCCGGGCGAACGGGTGCGGCTGCGGGTCATCAATGCGTCGGCGATGACCACCTTCAACGTCCGCATCCCCGGCCTGCCGCTGACCATCGTCCAGGCCGACGGGCAGAATGTGGTGCCGGTCACCGTCGACGAGTTCCAGATTGGTGTTGCCGAGACCTACGACGTCGTTGTCAGCCCAGGCGATGACAAGGCCTACACCCTTGTCGGCGAGGCGATCGACCGCTCGGGCATGGCGCGTGCCACGCTCGCGCCGAGGGCCGGCATGGCCGGCGAGGTTCCCCCCTTACGCAAACGGCCGCTCGCCGACATGAAGGACATGGGCATGGACATGTCCTCGATGCCGGGCATGGAAGGCATGGACATGTCGGGCGGCGCTATGCGGGGCGTCGATCCGACGGCCGAGAAGAACGCGTCCGCGCGCCTCGCGACCGGCGCGGCGGCAGCGATGGCGACCATGGACAATAGCGCCATGGCAGGCATGGATCATTCGGGGATGGATCATGGATCGATGGCCGGCATGGACCACGGCGCGATGGGCGCCGATGGCCAGATGGCGGGCATGGATCATGGCGGGCACGCGATGGGCTCGATGAAGATGCGCGACTTCTCGAACGCGCCGCAGGTGAAGCGCGACCCGAGCGTCCAGACCATCTCGCCGATGCCCGTAGACCGCACCGGCGAGCCCGGCCAGGGCCTCGCCGACGTCGGCCACAAGGTGCTTGTCTACAGGGACCTGATGGCGCTCGATCGCAATCCGGACGTGCGCGCGCCGAGCCGCAGCATCGACATTCACCTCACCGGCAACATGGAGCGGTTCATGTGGTCGTTCGACGGCGAAAAAATGTCGGACCATCACGAGCCGATCCCCTTCATCGAAGGCGAGCGGGTGCGCGTCAATCTCATCAACGACACGATGATGGGGCATCCGATCCATATTCACGGGCATTTTTTCGAGCTGGTGACGGGGCATGGCGATCATGCGCCGCGCAAGCATACGGTGATCGTCCAGCCCGGCGGCAAGGTGACCTGGGACTTCACCGCCGACGCGGTCGGCGACTGGGCCTTCCACTGTCATCTCCTCTACCACATGCATGCAGGGATGATGCGGGTCGTGAGCGTCCGTCCGAAGGGAGACGCGCAATGACCCGCATCCTCACGCCGCTGGTGAGCGCGATCGCCCTTCTCTCCGCCGCGCCCGCCTTTGCCCAGGATCATTCGATGCACGACATGCCCGGCATGGCGCCGCCGGGCGGGGCGCGGCCGGCGCAGGAGAAAAAGAAGGACAAGGCCGCCGCGCCGCGCCCCAAGCCCGCTACCAGGCCGCGCGCTCAGAAACCAGCGCCGGGCACCATGCCGGCAATGGACCATTCGCAGGACCAGGCCAGTCCTGCGCCACAGGCAGATGCCGCCGGTCAACCGCAACCCGCTGCTCCCGCGATGGCGGAGATGCCGGGCATGGACCACTCCCGGCATCAGGACGGCGCGATGCCGGACATGCCCGGGATGGACCATTCGCAGCATGGCCAGACCGCCATGCCCGGAACCTCCGCCATGCCCGGCATGCAAATGACCGGCACGGCGCTTCCGGCCGGCAATGCGCCCCCGCCGCCCCCCCCAGCGACCACTTCGCCGATCGGGATTTTCCCGGCGGCGAGATGGCGCGCTCGCGCGACATCATGATGAAGGACAGCGGCGGCAACAATTTCGGGCAGGTGCTGCTCAACCTGTTCGAGTATCAGGCGCATAGCGGCCGCGATGGCTATCGCTGGGATGGCGAAGGCTTTTACGGCGGCGACATCAACCGCCTCTGGCTCAAGAGCGAGGGGGAAGGCGAGTTTGGCCGCGGGATCGACAGCGCAGACGTCCAGGCCCTCTATAGCCGCGCCATCGACCCCTATTTCAACCTTCAGGCCGGCGTCCGCCAGGACTTCGGCCGCGGGCCCAACCGCACCTATGCGACCGTTGGCGTCGAGGGTCTGGCTCCCGGCATGTTCGAGGTCGAAGGCGCGCTGTTCCTCTCGACCAAGGGCGACCTTCTGGGCCGGGTCGAGGGCTATTACGACCAGCGCATCACCCAGCGCCTGATCTTGCAGCCGCGCGCCGAGGTCAATTTCGCCGCGCAGGATATTCCGGAGAACGACATCGGTTCGGGGCTGGTCAACATAGAGCTCGGCGCGCGCCTGCGCTACGAATTCAGCCGCCAGTTCGCACCTTACATCGGCGTTTCCTATCTGCGCAAAGCCGGAGACACGGCGCGGCTGTCGAGGCTTGCGGGCGAGGACGTCCATGCCACCAGCTTCGTCGCCGGCATCCGCTTCTGGTTCTAGGATCGGGACAGCTGATGGCGGGGGCGAACAAGAGAGCGGGGCGTTACACTCATACCCAGGTCGGCCGGCGCCGAGCGAAGGAGATACGCCATGGACCATTCGTCCCACATGAACACCCGGAAGATGGGTGCCTATTGGAGCCTTGCCGTTCAGACCGTCATCAGCGGCGTCATCATGTATCTGGTGATGTTCGTCATGATCGACGGGCTCGACAGCTTCTACAACAACCTCAACATGCTCTACATGACGCTGATGATGGTCGCACCGATGGTGGTGCTGATGATCCTCGCCATGCGACACATGTTCGTGTCGAAGGCCGCCAACATCGCGCTGATCGCCGCGTCGCTGGTCGCCTTCTTCGGCAGCTTTGCACTCATCCGCACCCAGACCACGATCGGCGACACGGCCTTTCTGCGCTCGATGATCCCGCATCATTCCGGGGCGATCCTGATGTGCCAGGAAGCAAAGCTCAGCGATCCGGAAGTCATCCGGCTTTGCGAAGCGATCAAGCGCTCGCAGCGGCAGGAAATCGACGAGATGAAGGCCATACTCGCGCGGCGCTGAGTGGCACGGTCGGGCTACGCCCGGATACGTGCGCCCGGCCAGGCATGTGAGCCGGGACGATGGTCGACACGAGGCGCGGGCCGGACGAGATTGCCAGGGAGGTGGTGCGGCTTGCGCCGTTGTTCCTGCGACAGGCTGGCGGCCATGTCCTGACGCTGCTCGATCCTGCCGGGATCGTGCTGAGCTATAATGAAGAAGGCGAGCGTGCCGAATGCTGGCCGCTCGACCGCGTCCTGGGACAGCCCCACGACCTGTTCTACCCGCCCGACGAGATTACGGCCGGCCGGCCGTGCGCAGACCTGGCGGCCGCCCTTCACGAGGGCACGCTGGAGCGCGAAGCGTGGCGGGTCTGCGAGAATGGAGCGGAGTATCTCGCGCGCCTGACGATCAGCGCCCTGTTCGAAGGCGACGCACATCGAGGCTTTGCCTGCATCAGTCGCGATGTCACCGACGAGGCGGCGGTCCGGGCGTCGATCGAGACCCGCGAGCAGCATCTCCAGTCGATCCTGGCGACGGTGCCGGATGCGATGATCATCATCGACGAGACCGGCGCCATCACATCCTTCAGCGCAGCGGCACAACGCCTTTTCGGCTACAGCGAAGCCGAGCTCGTCGGCCGCAACGTCTCCTGCCTTATGCCCCAGCCCGATCGCGACCGGCATGACGAATATCTCGCGCATTATCTCCAGACCGGCGAGCGCCGGATCATCGGCCTCGGCCGCGTCGTGGTCGGCCAGCGCCGCGACGGCTCGACCTTCCCGATGCAGCTGTCGGTCGGCGAGGCCGGTGAAGACGGGCAGCGGTTGTTCACGGGCTTCATCCGGGATCTCACCGCCAAGGAGCAGGATGAGCTCAGGCTCAAGGAACTGCAGGCAGAGCTGGTCCATGTCTCCCGGCTGAGCGCGATGGGCACGATGGCTTCGACTCTTGCCCACGAACTCAACCAGCCGCTTGCCGCGGTCGCGCTCTATCTCGAGACGATCCGCGACATGCTCGACGAGCGGGACGACGAACCCTTCGTGTCGCTGCGGTCGGTGATGGATGATGCCGCCCAGGAAACGCTGCGGGCCGGCCATATCGTCCGGCGCCTTCGCGATTTCGTCGCCCGCGGCGAGGTCGACAAGAGCCTCCACGAGCTGCCGCAGGTCATCGCCGAGGCGAGCCAGCTCGCGCTGGTCGGCGCACGCGAGCGCGGCATCCGCAGCTTCTTTGCGGTCGAGCACGCCGCGACGCCGGTCCTCGTCGACAGGGTGCAGATCCAGCAGGTGCTGGTCAACCTGATGCGCAATGCCATCGAGGCGATGGCGGAGTGTCCGGTTCGCGACCTCAAGGTGGCGACCAGGTTGCGCCCTGACGGGCTGATCGAGGTGACCGTGGCGGATACCGGCCCCGGCATCGCCGACGAGGTCCGGGAGCAGCTCTTCACGGCGTTCAAGTCGACAAAGGCCGACGGCATGGGCCTCGGCCTTTCGATCTGCCGGACCATCATCGAAGCGCATGGGGGCCGTATCTGGATGGAGCGCCCCGACCGCGGCGGCGCGCGCTTTCATTTTACCTTGATCCATGCGCGGGCGGAGGAGGAACATGGGGGATAGACGCGTCATCCATCTGGTCGACGACGAGGAGAGCATCCGCAAGGCGGCGAGCTTTGCGCTCAAGACCGCGGGCTACGACGTCGTGACCTATGCCTCGGGCGTGGAGTTTCTCAAGGAGGCGAAGTCGGCGGCCGTCGGCTGCGTCATCCTCGACGTGCGCATGCCCGAGATGGACGGTCTCGAGGTTCAGGCCGCCATGGCAGCACGCGGGGTCAACATGCCGGTCATCGTCCTGACCGGCCATGGCGACGTGTCGGTTGCGGTGCAGGCCATGAAAGGCGGCGCGGTCGACTTTCTCGAGAAACCCTTCGAGAAAGCCGCCCTGCTCGGCGCCGTCAGCCGCGCGTTCGCGCGTCTCGACGATGTCGACCTTCGTACCCTGGAAACGTCCGAAGCAGGGGTGCGGGTCGCTGCACTGACGCCCCGGGAGCGGGAAGTGCTCGAAAGGCTGGCCAACGGCCTGCCCAACAAGACGATCGCCTATGACCTGGGCTGTTCATCGCGAACGGTCGAGGTCCATCGCGCGAGCCTGATGGCCAAGCTCGAGGTCCGCAATCTGTCCGAAGCCCTGCGGATCGCCTTTGCCGCGGGCATGGGCCGCAAGCCGAAGTGACTGCGACCTCTACGTAGCGACGGGACGAGGCGCGATATGCGATCGATGGTGCAATCGTCACACGGGTGTCCGCTTCTCGCAATGCCATCGGTCCGTTCCACCCAGCATGATGGCAGATACACCATCCTCGTCTCCGACGACGATCCCGGCGTGCGGCGTGGCCTCCAGCTGCTGCTGAGATCGCGCGGCTATGCCGTGTGGGGATATACGACCGGCCGCGCGCTGTTGGCCGACCCCCGCGCGAAGGAGGCGGACTGCGTCATCCTCGACTATCGCATGCCCGACATCGACGGATTCGCGATGCTGCGTCACCTTCGCGAGATCGGATGGTCGGGACGGGCCATCATGATCTCAGGCTTTCACGACACGCTGCTGGCCTCGCGGGCCGCCGAGGCGGGCTTCGATCACGTTCTCGCAAAGCCGTTGATCGGCAGGGCTTTGCTCGATGCGTTGGACCGGCACCGCGCCGAGACGCTTCGAAAGCATTGAACTGTGGCAACCTGCCCCCGGCGGCCTCAGCCCTGCGCGATGTGGACAGCGGTCAGCGACGTCAAAGCCAGTGGTTGCGTTTGAACCGGATGTAGAGTCCGATGCAGACCGCAGCGATGACGCCGAGGATGACGAAATATCCCCACTGCGTCTTCAGTTCGGGCATATTCTCGAAGTTCATCCCGTAGATCCCGGCAATCGCGGTAGGCACCGCGAGGATCGCGGCCCAGGCGGCGAGCTGACGCGTGATCGCACCCTGGCGCTGCTGTTCGAGCAGGTGACTCGCCTCGAACACCGAGATCAGGATGTCGCGGATGCCGGTGATGGCGCTCTCAACCCGGAGCATGTGATCGAGCAAATCACGGAAATAGGGTTTGGAGGCCTCATCAAGCCGCGGAAGCTGCAGGTTCACCAGCTTGCGACCGACCTCGAGCATGGGTCCGAGCACGCGTTGGAAGCGGACGAGCTCACGCCGCAGCGTGAAAATCCGGGTCACCTCCTCGCGGGTGAGAAAGGCTGCAAGCATGCGCTGCTCCATCTTGAGGACGTCCTCCTCGATCGCCTCGACGATCGGGAAATAGCCATCGACGATGAAGTCCAGAATGGCATGGAGCACATAGTCCGGGCCCTCGCGCAGCAGGTCCGGCGTGATTTCGAGATGCGCGCGAAGCTCGCTGTGCGAGCGTGCCGAACCCTGCCGAACGGTGATGAGGAAATTCTTGCCCAGGAAAATCGCGGTGGAGCCGTAGGCGATATGATCGCCTTCAAGATGTGCCGTCCTGGCGACGATGAACAACTGGTCACCGTAGACGTCGAGCTTGGAAATCTGGTGGCCGTTGCCGGCATCTTCCACGGCAAGCGGGTGAAGGCCGTAATTTCCGGCGATGTCGGCAAGTTCTGTTTCGCTGGGCTGGGAGAGGCCGATCCACACAAAGTCATCCTTGGCGATATGCTCGCACGCCGGATCGATCAGGGTCACCGGCCGCAGCCGTTTGCCCTCGTGATAAAGAAAGGCGGCGACGACGCTCATGGCACTTTCCGGTGCCGCCACCTGCGGCGGCGACCGGAAGCCGTGTGCCTCGCCCATTGAGACGCGTGCACAAGCAGGCGCGCCTCGCCCTTTAACCCCAGTCGCAGGAAGACGAAGGCGGCGCGCAGCAATTCGAGCGAGAGCTTATAGAAGATGCGGCGGAGCGTTGGGTTTCGCAGAAGGCCGCTCCCGTTCATGACGCGCGTGGCTGGGCGGCGCGCTGCCACATCAAGGGCACGCAGACTGCGAAGGTCCGCGCACCCTTGATTGGCGACCGCGAAGGTTTTCCTCTCTTGCGATGGTACCAAGCGATTGCCCGTTTGGCGCTTCGGCAATCGTGTCGGATGGCTATACCTAAGTATCGGATAGCGGCGCTGACGACAGGGGTTGCCGGGCCCCGGTGAGGCGCATCGCACCGCGCGGAGACGAAAGCTGGAAGACGGGAAAGCTCAACTGTCGAAAGCGACCGAGCGCGCGAGCGCTTCCTGGGACTGCAGAAAGGCGAGCCGCGATTGCAGCGCCGCCTGGACAACGCCGAAAGCGTCACCCCCCAGAGTCACGCGCAGCGGCGGATGGTCGCTGGTTGCGACATCGACGATCGCTTGCGCGATCTTTTGCGGGTCGAGCGTGTAGAGCTCGTTTCCGGCGGTCTCGAACATCTTGCGGATATCGCCGGCGGGCGTATCGCGATAGGCGGCGATCTCGCTGGCGAATTGCAGGTTGTGGCTGAAGCTGGTGCGCGCGCCACCCGGCTCGATCAGCGTCACGAACAGGTTGAAGGGTTCAAGCTCCTGGCGGAGGCATTCGCTGAAGCCCTCCAGGCCCCATTTGGCCGCATGATAGAGACTGCTCGTCGGAAGCGAGCCCTGACCGCTGGCGCTGGAGATCTGGATGATCCGGCCGCTCCCGCGCAGGCGCATCGCGGGGACAAAGGCGCGGGTGATGTGGATGGGCGCCATGAGATTGAGCGCGATCTGGCCTTCGACCTCGGCGTCCGACATCTCTTCGGTGGCGCCGATCACGCCGCCGCCGGCGTTGTTGACCAGAATATCGACGGGTCGACGCGCCTGCGCCCGGGCCACGACCGCAGCAATATCGTCCTTGACCGTGACGTCGAGCGCTTCGACGCGCAGCTGGCTCGGATATTTCGCCGCAAGGTCGTCGAGGCTTTCGGGCCTGCGAGCCGTCGCGGTAAGGTCGTCGCCCGCGGCCAGGATCAGTTCGGCCAGATGGCGGCCAATGCCGCTGGACGCGCCCGTGAGAAACCAGTGATTGGACATATGCTGCTCCATATATTACCAACTGGTAGGTAACTTCATATGTGGAATGCGTCAATGCCGGGAGGTGTGATGAAGGAACGAACCAGGCGGAATGCCGCACAGAGCCGCGAGACGCTCCTGGCTGCAGCGACCGAGGAGTTCGCGTCCCATGGGCTGGCGGGCGCGCGGATCGATCGCATTGCGCAGGCGGCGGGTATCAGCAAGCCGATGCTCTACACCTATTTCGGGGACAAGGAGGCGCTCTTCGATGCCGCGCTGACGCAGGAAGTGATGGACGCGGCGCAGGCCGATCGCTTCGATCCCAATGATCTTGAGGGTTATGCGGGGCGCACCTATGACTTGCTGGTCGAGCGCCCGCGCTTGTGGAGGCTGCTGACCTGGCATCATTTGGAGCGTGGCCAGGATGTTCTGATGCTCCCGGCCGGCGAGGTCCTTCTCGGGGAGAAGCTGGACGGGATCGCAGCGGCGCAGGCCGAGGGGCGGATCGTCGCCGACTTCACGCCCATGGACGTCGTCCGGCTTGTCGCCGCCCTCACCCAGCTCTGGTGCATGACCGGAGCCGCACGCGACGCTACCGAGCATGCGGCGCGCAGGGCGACGATCATGCGGGCGGTGGGGCGACTGCTGCGCGTGTGATCGTGCGAGGCGCGCGTTGCCCGCCCGCGCGCCGATCAGGACACAGCAAGCTCCATCGCACCCCGCGACATTACCCGACCGCTAAGATACGGCGGCTCATCTGCTCGCGCTGCCCGTGGGCACGGCGGGCCGAGCGACGATCAGAATTGCGCGGCCACAGCCGAACCGGAGTGGATCGGCAAGTGAGCCCGTCGCAGCGCGATGACCTCAGGTCGCAGGCCTTGATGCGCGACGTTTCGTCAGCAGTCGTTTGAGATCCTTCGCAAGGCGATAAAACAGAATGACGATCCCGGTGACCACGATGAGCAACGTCGCCGATGCAGCGACAACGATCAGTGGATGGTTGTAACTGCGCGAGGCGCCAAGGTTCATGATATGGATTTTGTAAAAGAAATCATAGAAGTCCCACAGGTCCGAACGGCGACTGAGCACCTCTCCGGTGAACGGATCCAGATAGAGGCGACTATGCTCCTTGTCGGCGAAGCTGGCGCGCCACAGCGGCCCGCCGACCTGCGCTTCCTCGGGCGCCGTTTCCTGATAGTCGACCGCCTGCAGCCTGCCGGATCCTTTGTAGGACATCAGAGCATAGCGCCGAGCGTCTGCCAGACTGATCTCATCGACATTTTCGCCAGTGTAGGCGTTCCACCAGCTTTCGCTTCCGCCCCGCGCCTTGAGGACCCATATCGGACCGCGCGGCGTATTTTTGAGCGTGGCCTCGTTGAGGTCGGTGTGGCATGCGATCTTCGATCCCATGCGACGGAAAGCGGATAGTGCAGACGCCCCCGCCTGCAAAATCCCTCGCGAGCTATGGCAAATCCGGCTCGCCGCTGGATGCCCCCGCGCGCCACAAGCGCGCGGGGATCCGGGGGTCAGAAGGGCACGTCGTCGTCGAGCTCAGGATCAGGGTCGCCGGCCTCGTCGGACTTCGATTTCGCCCGGCTGAGGAAGTCGATCGTCTCGGCGATGATCTCGGTGCCGTAGCGCTCGACGCCGTCGCCATCGGTCCATTCGCTGTAATGGATGCGGCCGCGCACCAGCAGCTTCATGCCCTTGGTGCAATGCTCCTGCACGGTCTTGCCGAGGCCATTGAACGCGGTGATCCGATGCCATTCGGTGTCCTGGACGCGGTAGCCTTTCTCATCGCGAACGACCTTGCCTTCCGAATAGCGGGGACGCGAGGTCGCCAGGGTGAAGTGGGTGATGCGGGTCCCGCCCTGGGTGGTGCGGCTCTCCGGATCCATGCCGATATTGCCGGCAAGAATGACGATGTTCTGCATGATCAAATCTCCGTTGCTTCCGTCCGAGGGACCGTCCCTCCGACGAGACCCGGCCAAGACCGGCGGGAGACGAGGGCATCGACGCGCAAGCGGCGACCCGACCCACAAGGGCCGGAGTGGTGCGGGCAGGCGCGCGAGCGACAACCCGGTCCGGCACCGCGGGGGTTGCCCCACGGCAACCGTCCGGGCTTAGGGGATCAGTCAGGCGGAGGGCGCTTTCCCTCGGCGCCAGGCAACGGCAGAGCCATGTCGCAACATCGCGATGGGCCGAGCTCAGGACATGGACTGCCCGCAATGACTGGTCCGGTTGTGTAGTTAGTTGATCTGCGCCTCTGATACCAGCCTGGGCGGGAGGCGGAGCGTAGCGGAGCCGAGCGGCCAGGCTGGCATCTTGATCGTCTCCGGGGCCGGTGGTCGATATCCGAGACTGCTGTGGGGCCGTGCTCGGTTGTAATGATCGCGCCACCAGCCGGTGACGATCCGCACCTCCTCAAGGCTGTAGAAGATTTCGCCGTTGAGCAGTTCATCTCGCAGACGGGCATTGAAGCTTTCGATATAGCCGTTCTCCCATGGGCTGCCGGGCTCGATATAGAGGGTAATGACGCCAAGCCTGCCGAGTCACTCGCGCACCGCATTAGCGACGAACTCGGGGCCGTTATCGGATCTGATATGCTCGGGCGGCCCATGCTCGATGAACAGATCGGTCAGCACGTCAATCACGTCGTTCGACCGGAAGCGCCGCAGCGGCACCATCGCCAGGCATTCCCGGCTGAACTCGTCGATAATGTTGAGCATTCGGAACTTGCGACCGTTGTGCGTCTGATCCTCGACGAAGTCGTAGGACCACACATGCCGCGATGCTCCGGGCGCAGCCGGATGCACGATCCGTCGCCGAGCCAGAGCCGCCGCCGTTTCGGTTGCCGCTTCGGCACTTTAAGACCCTCCCGCCGCCAGATACGCTCAACCACTGACAGGCTGACCTGCCAGCCCGCCTGGCCCAGCAAGACATGGATGCGGCGATAGCCATACCGGCCATAGTCCTTGGCCAGCGCGATGATGTCGGCTGTTAGCCGCCGCTCGTCGGCATCATCCTTCGGTGGATGGCGCTGTGTCGAACGATGCTGGCCCAGAACACGGCAGGTCCGTCGCTCCGATACCGGCAACGCGCGACGGATCTGCTCGATCGCCTCACGGCGACGGGAGGGACTCAAAAAGTCAGCTTCGACGCCTCTTGCAGGATCGCCTTGTCGAGCGCGAGGTCGGCCACCAGCTTCTTCAGCCGCGCATTCTGGCGCTCCAGATCCTTCATTCGCCGCGCCTGGTCGACCTTCAGCCCGCCATATTCCTTGCGCCACCGATATAGCGTCTGCTCCGCGATCCCGATCTGGCGGCAAGCCTCCACCGCTGTGCCGCCTCGCCCCACAATCACCTCTACTTCACGCAGCTTCGCTATGATCTGCTCCGGCGTAAACCTCTGACGTCCCATACATTTCTCCAATTCTCATGCCCAAATGGGCTCTCTTCAGAATTGGACCAGTTTTTCCAAGGTAGACCACTATCCCTCCGTCAGACCGATGCCAGCCTCACAGGAGGTTTCGGGCAACAGCGGCAAGACTGAGTGCAAGCGCGACAAGGCTGGGAATGATGACCGCCGCCCCGCAGATGAAGGCAAGGACGCCCACCCAATTCCAACTCGGTGCCTGCATCATCACTTCGTCCTTTGCCCAATGGTGTCCACACCACCATCCTTATCGCAAACGATTTGCCTCGCCCTCGGTTTCGGGTCGCCAATCATCAGGTTCGACAAGAGGCTGGTCTGACTTGGCGTCGGTCACGACTCGCTCGGCCGCTCCATCCAGATCATCATACTGCCCGGTGCGCATCGACCAAAGAAAGGCGCCCAGCCCAGCAAGGCCCATCAGCAGCGCGACCGGCACCAGCCACAGGATCCCGCTCATCGGGTAGCGGCCAGGGGAACGAGGGTCGGTGCCGGCGCTCGCCTGCTAAGCCGTGATCCGCGTGCTGCGGGAATTCGCAGAGAGTTCGCAACGACCGAAATCGACGAAAGCGACATGGCGACGGCAGCAAGCAGTGGGGTGACATAGCCCGCCATGGCCACAGGAATCACCAAAAGGTTATAACCGACGGAAAGCGCCAGGTTCTGGCGGACACGTTGCCGGGCCGCGCGCGCGATCTGCACAGCGCGCGGAACCGCATCGAGATCCTGGCCGAGATAAACAATATCCGCGGCCGCCCGACCGATGTCGGCGGCATTGGAAGGAGCCATCGAAACGTGCGCCGCCGCCAGTGCCGGTCCATCGTTCAGCCCATCACCCACCATCAAGGTCAGGCGCTGACTGTCCGCCAGCGCCTGAAGCCGCTCCACCTTATGCTGCGGCAGCAATCCGGCACGCCAGTGGGCGATACCGATCGCGTTCGCGAACCCCGACACAGAAGCAATGTGATCGCCCGAAAGCAGTTCGATAGGCAGCCCAAGCGCGTCAAGCTTGGCCACCGCTTCCCGCGCACTCGTCTTTTCAACGTCCAAGAAGGCAAAATGGCCGGCAAGCTCACCATCGACCGAGAACACGGTCTGGAAACCGCCACTCTCGCCCGTGCCTGGATTCAAAGCCCAATCGGCACGCCCCAGGCGAAACAGATGGCCGTTCCGCTGGCCCTCCAAACCCCGGCCCGGCAGCTCGGAAAAACTGTCCAGATCGAGGCCGGACAAGGCGCCGCCGTTGGCGGCAATCGCGCGTGCGACGGGATGGTTGGAACGCGACGCCAGCGCCATCACGATTGCGCGATAGGGTTCATCGATGGCGATCTTGCTCACTCGCAAATCGCCATGAGTGAGCGTGCCGGTCTTGTCGAAAATCACGGTATCGACCTGTGCAAGCCGCTCGAGCGCGCTTCCATCCTTGAGCGCGATGCCGTGCTCGAACAAGCGCTTCGCCGCGGCGACCTGAACCATGGGTATGGCGAGACCAAGCGCGCAGGGACAGGTCACAATGAGCACCGAAATGGCAATGGTCAGCGCCCGATGCCAATCGCCTGTGTCAAGGAACCACCCGGCAAACACGGCCAAGGCCAGCGAATGGATGATCGGCGAGTAATAGGCCGCAACACGGTCGGCGAGACGGCGATAGCGTGCTCTGCCCTGCTCGGCCGCTTCCATCATTCGCACCATTTCGGATAGAAAGGACCGCGCGTGGCTGTTGGTCACACGCACCTTGAGCGAACCATTGAGATTCAGCATGCCCGAAACGAGCGTGCTTCCCGGTCGTACCGGCACCGGCATCGCCTCGCCCGTGACCGCGGCAGTGTCGAGATCGCCCTCGCCCGCAAGGACAAGACCATCCAGCGGAACACGCTCGCCTGGCGCGACGAGGATGACATCACCCACCGAGACATCCTCGAGCGGTCTAAAAGCGCGCGATCCATCCGTGCCGATTACATTCGCGCCCGCAGGCGTCATTCGCGTCAGCCCGAGCACGGCCGAACGGGCCTTGTCACGCATGGCATGGTCGAGCGTTCGTCCGACAAGCAGGAAAAAGATCAGCGTCACGACCGCGTCGAAATAGGCATGGCGTCCGAAATGCAGCGTGTCGTAGATGCTGAGACCCAGTGTCAGGACGATGCCGATCGAGATGGGCACATCCATATTGGTGCGTCCCGCGCGCAATGCCGACCATGCCGACAAGAAGAAGATGCGCCCCGAAAAGAATACCGCGGGAAGCGCGAGCAGCGCCGAGATGAGATGGAACAGCTGCCGCGTAGCGGGGTCGGCGCCTGACCAGACCGACACCGAAAGCAGCATGATGTTCATCGCCGCGAAGCCGGCGACCGCTGTCGCGACGATCAGCCGGCGCTTTTCGGGATCGGCGCGTTCGTCCGGTTGGCTGAGAAGATTTGCCTCGAAGCCCGCCTCGTTCAGCGTTGCCAGCAAAGGCGGTGCACTCGCGGTTTGCGCTTGCCGCCATGTGACGGTCACACGCCGCGTCGATAGATTGACCCGAGCCGCTACGACGCCCTCGAGGTTACCAAGGATGCGCTCGATCTTCGCCATGCATCCGCCGCAATGCGCGGTCGGGACCGACAGTTGCGTCCTCATCGTTCCGTCATCCAGCGATTGGCTGGCGAAGATGAGTTCATCGACCGATTGCCCGGTCAATGATGTCGGCGCCTGGACGGCAGGCATGGCATGGCTGGCCATGTCTAGGCCTGCGTGTCTGAGACCGCGCGATAGGCATGCCATGTGGCATGTCCAAGCCACGGGAAGATGACGATGAGGCCGATCAAGCCCGTAGCCGCGCAGAGTATGAAAAGCGCAAGGACGATGGCGCCCCAGACGATCATCGGCGCAAGGTTGTTCCAGACGAGCGCCGTGCTTGTTCCCATCGCCGTGAGCGCATCGACCTTGCGATCGAGGAGCATCGGAATGGCAAAAACACTGATCGCAAAAGCGAATGAGGCGAACAGGCCGCCCACCGCCGTGCCGACGCCGAGAATAATCCATCCCACCGGCTCGGTCAGCAGGAAGGCGGTTATGTGAGGCAGGCCGGGAAAGGGGCGCACGCCGAAGAACAACGCATAGATGAGCACCGCGGATCGCATCCACAGTAGCATCAGCAGGCTGAGCAGGACCCCGGTGAAAAGCACCTGCGGGCCCGCCGCCGGTTTCACCAGGAGCATTTCGCGCAGCGACGTATCGCGTCCCGCTTCTCGGTTGCGGCTTTTCTCATAGAGTCCGATGGCCAGCAGCGGGGCAATGATCATGAAGCCGGCGAGCGCGGGAAAAAGAATATAGTCGCGGCCATACAGCGCGAGCATCGCGACAGCAGCGAGAGACAGAAGGAAAATGCCCAGACCGTAGGCCAGGCTCGGCATCGGCCGATGGAAAAGATCCTGCCATCCGGCCTTGAGCCATTGGAAGCCGATGGAAGCGGGAAGATGGCGCTGAAACCGCGCGCTCTTCGTCTCCTCGATGCCCGAGGTCTGGCTCAGCAAGCCATAAGAGGGGCTTTTATCGCTCATGTCCCGCTACCTTTCAGCATGCCGATTTCGCCGCGCGATACTGCCCGCTCCCGTTCGCGCGTTCCTTCAAATGTCCCACGCATTCGGGCTGCGAGCGAAAGGCGACGTAGAAAAAATGCGCGTTCGCAAGAACGAACAGCAAAAGGCCTGCTGCCACCAGCGTCCAGACCAGCCACCGGGATCGGGATCGCATGGCCGTCATCGCTGAGGCGCGCTCAGCGAATGAACATAGAGCGCCAATATCTTGATATCCGAGTCCGTAAGCCGCTCGTCCCATGTCGGCATATGCCCCTGGCGTCCGCCATGGACGGTCTCCACGATCTGATCGATGTCTCCTCCATAGATCCAACGCGCGTCCGTCAGATTGGGAGCGCCGACATCGCGCTTCCCGCGCGCATCCTCGCCATGGCAAATCGCGCAATTGGCCATGAAGACCTCGCGCCCCGATACAATCGACGTCCGATTGGCATTCGTCACGAACTTGGGATGCGACAAGGCGTAGACATAGTTGGCCGCCAGACTGACCTGATCGGCATCGAGTATCCCGTCGCGTCCGAACGAGGGCATCTGCGAGACGCGCCCCTGCGGATGCTCCACATTGACCCCAACGCGCATGGTCTGCGCGATCGTCTCAAGGTCGCCGCCCCAGATCCAGTCGTCATCGGTCAGATCGGGATAACCATAACCCCCTTGGCATTAATGCCGTGGCAGGCGGCGCAGTTGTCGCCGAACAACCGGTGGCCGGTGCTACGCACGATGGTCATGAGCCGGGGGTCGGCCGCGATCTGCTCGAGGTTCTCGCTTTCGATCCGCTTTATCCAGTCGGCCCGTCCCGCCTGCGAATCGACCAGGT
The DNA here is from genome assembly GCF_002080435.1 of Sphingobium herbicidovorans. Lineage (NCBI taxonomy): Bacteria > Pseudomonadati > Pseudomonadota > Alphaproteobacteria > Sphingomonadales > Sphingobiaceae > Sphingobium > Sphingobium herbicidovorans. The sequence goes on from NZ_CP020539.1 coordinate 688,699, forward strand.
GCTTTTCGACCGAGGTGCGCTGGTCGATGTTGAGAATTCCCTTGGTGTAGGTGTCGCCCAAGGGCCAAGTCGGCATGAGAATCCACCAGGCGAAAGCGAAGAGATGGGTGACGATCAGAAAAATCAGCACACCCTTGGGGACCGGCGTATCGAGCTCCTTGATGCCATTCCAGACATGGCCGGTCGTTTCATGACCGCTGACGGGATCGCGCTCTACGTCCATGGCTTGTCGTCCTGATCGAGAACGCTTTGTTTGGCTCGGTTGAACTTGCCACGATTGGACGGCCGGAACGTATAAATGAGGACACCGATCATCAGACCGATGAGGTAGAACAGCCCCCAGCTTTTCGAGAATGCAACAAGAGCCTCGTGGCTTATGTCCATGCCTGCCTCCTCATGTCATTTCACCGGCTCTGGCGGCTTCTGCGGCGCGGCCGTATTCTTGTACGGCACGTCGGTCAGCCGGCCGAGAACCTGAAGATAGGCGACGAGCGCGTCCATCTCGGTGACCTCGGTCGCCACATCGTCGAACACGCGAACCTGCGTTTCTTCGCCATACCGCTCGGTGATACCGGACGAGGTCGAGCTTTCCGGTGTCGCCTGGTCGAAGGCATCGACGCTCGCATTCTCGATCATGGCATCGGTGTAGGGCACCCCCGCGGCCCGCAGCGCCTTGAGGTGCAAGGGCAGATCAGCGAGGCGCAAGGGCGTCCGCGCCAGCCAGGGATAGGCCGGCATATTGGAATCGGGCACCACATCGCGCGGATTGGTCAGATGGGCGACGTGCCAGAAATCGGAATATTTGCCGCCAACGCGGGCGAGGTCGGGTCCGGTGCGCTTCGAACCCCAGAGCATCGGATGGTCATATTTGGATTCGACCGCGAGCGAATAGGGACCATAGCGCTCAACTTCGTCCTGCAGCGTCCGGATCATCTGGCTGTGACAGGCATAGCATCCTTCGCGCACATAGATGTTTCGCCCCGCCAGTTCGAGCGGCGTGTAGAGCCGCATGTCTGGCGCCTCCTCGACCGTCTCGTCGATCGTGAAAAGCGGAGCGATCTCGACGAGGCCGCCGACACTGGCAGCCGCGATGATGGCGAGCACGAAGCCGATCGCCGAACGTTCGAGCTTGCGATGAAACAGTTCCGCCACGGCTCAGGCCCTCCCCGCCGCCGTCGCGGCCTGTAGCGGGACGTCGCCTTCGAACGGCGCCTGGGCCGAGGCGGCGCGAATGGTCCTCCACATATTGTAGGCGCCGATCACAGCACCGATCAGGAACAGAAGGCCGCCGAGCGTACGCGCGATGTAATAGGGATACATGGCTCTGAGCGAATCCAGGAAGGAGTAGGCTAGCGTGCCTTCCTCCGTATAGGTCCGCCACATCAGGCCCTGGATGATGCCCGAGTTCCACATGGCAAAAATGTAGACAAGAGTGCCGGCAAGCGAGAGCCAGAAGTGCCACTCGACCAAGGCGGGCGAATACATCGCCTCGCGCTTCCACAAGGACGGCACCAGCGTGTAGAGCGAGCCGAAGGTGATGAGCGCCACCCAGCCGAGCGCGCCGGCGTGAACATGGCCAACCGTCCAGTCGGTGTAATGCGAAAGCGAATTGACGGGCCGGATGGCGAGGAACGAACCTTCAAAGGTCGAGATGCCATAAAACACCGCCGCGACCATCATGAAGCGGAGCGTCGCATCATCGCGCACGCGGTGCCAGGCGCCGTTCAATGTTAGCAAGGCGTTGCCAGCCGAAGCCCATGACGGCACGAGGAGCATCACCGAGAAGGTCATGCCCAGCGTCTGAACCCAGTGCGGTAGGGCGGTATAATGAAGGTGGTGGGAACCCGCCCACATGTAGAAGAAGGTAATGCCCCAAAAGCTCAGGATCGAGAGACGGTAGGAGAAGATCGGCCGCTGGGCCCGGATGGGCAGGTAGTAATAGAGCATGCCCAGGAAGCCCGCCGTCAGGAAGAAGGCGACGGCGTTATGACCATACCACCACTGCACCATAGCATCCTGGACGCCCGACCAGATGGTGTAGCTCTTCGCATGGCCCAGCGAGACCGGAATCGCGAGATTGTTGATGATATGGAGTATCGCGACGACGAGAATGAAGGCCATGAAGTACCAGTTGGCCACATAAATGTGTGGTTCCTTGCGGCGTGCGAGCGTCCGGATGTAGAGGATGAAGTAGGTCACCCAGACGATCACCAGCCAGATGTCGGCATACCATTCGGCCTCGGCATATTCCTTCGATTGGGTAACCCCGAGCAGATAACCGCTGGCCGCGAGGATGCAGAACAGGTTGTAGCCCACCAGCACGAACCAGGCCGAAAGCTGATCGGGAAGACGCGCCCGCGAGGTCCGCTGCACGACATGCAGCGAGGTGGCGATGAGCGCGTTGCCGCCAAAGCCGAAGATCACGCCGCTGGTGTGCACCGGTCGCAAGCGGCCGAAGCTCGCCCAGGCACTGTCAAACGTCAGGTCAGGGAATGCCAGCAGCGCGGCGACCCAGACCCCCACGAACATCGCCACCACCGCCCAAGCCATGCTGGCGATGATGCCGGCCTTGATGGGCTCGTCATAGTAGCTTTGCAAACGGGATTTTGGCGGTTCCGGTCCCCAGATGCCGCGGATTACGATGATGGCGCAAATGGCGGCAATGGCCAGGATCAGCCAGCCGTGGATTTCCATTGTGTCCTGATTGCCTGCCGCTGCGAGAACGAGGCCGCACAGACCGACGGCAACGGAAATGGCGAGCGCGATCTGGCGTTCGGTCTCGGTCAAGGTCAGTATCATGGCCGATCTATTTCCCCCCTCATCGGTCATCGCCACGGGCTGACAGCGCAGCAGCAGGTTCGCTCCCGATGGGAACACAGCTCGCGCCGAACCAGCAACACGCGGGTCGGACGGAAGTTCCCAACTATTGCCCTGCCGTCTCCCGCGGTAAACACCAAAAAATCAGTGGTCAGCGTCGCTCGCCACGCATCGCGGCCGAATTTGAACCTGTGTTTGGCGACGGCGCAATGGACTTTTGCCGATCAAGCTCTTGGACCGTTAAGCCTGTGTCCAAGACTGGCTCGACCTCCGTCTCCGATCGGTCAGGACTGAGCGGCAGCCGCTCTTCAGCATACTGCGGTCGAATCAGCGTATCGCCGCCAGGTATCGTCCGTCGTCGGCACGGAAGAGCACTGACCCATTGCTGTTGACGGACCATGAGGTCACATCCTGCAGAATGGCCAGGAACCTGGTTTCCTGGTTCCCGAGCGCCGGCACGCAAGCCCGGCGCGTCACGGCGAGCCGTCCGATCCGAAGCGACTGTTCCTCGATCGAATAGTCGCCGGTGAACCTGTTGCAGCCGGCCGATCCGCTCACTCGGCCGTCTTGCGAAAACTGCACCGTCACATTGGATTTGTCGATCAGACCGGTCTGATTGATGTCCTCCACCTTGAATTGCGGGCCGATCAAGCCTGAAGCCGCCGGGCGGTCACCAACGCGAACCATATTGAGCGTCCCCAGATCCTGCTCGAACCGCGTGGGATCGACCGAATGAACCGTATCCGTGGTCCATATCGGGTTGCCCTCGGGATCGGTAATCGTCGCACGGACTGCGTAACGCATGTTGGTCTTCAAGTCCTGTTCCTTCACCCTAATCGAAAATGGCAAAGGAACCTGCTGCCCTGCTGTCTCGCGCGTTTCCTTGGCAATGATCACCGATCTCGCATCGGCGCGCGAAACGTCCAGCAGTCTCACGTTGAATTTCGCGCGGGCGGGCAGAGCGATGCGCTGTCGATAGGATGCGTTGCCGGTTACGACCTTGTCTCTCAGCTCCGCAATGGGGGCTTGGGGATCGACGTATCGCGCGCCTGTCGCGCAGCCGCCGAGCGCGAGCATGGTCATCGCCAGTACGGCTGTGAATGGCTTGTTGAACATGGCGTTTCACTTTGCTGTGCGATTGGAGCGGAAGAGAGCAGGTCAGGCGGAACCCATGGCATCGGCAATAATGGGAGGGCTTCGAGCGGCAGTCCTGTGGGAATCGACTTCGCATAGGATGGTTCCGAACCACGAACGTCCGATGGCGGGCGGAAGATTGGGCTGGATTGGCGCGGGCGGCCCCGGCGGATATCTGATCCCCTCTTGGGAGACAGCCACTGAATTTTGGAACCACACGAAAAGCGCAGTCTAGAACCCGTGGCTTCCCGCCACTGCGCCGAGAACCGTGACAGCCGCGATACCCAGCAATATTCGGTGAAGTGTCTCCATTCGGGCAAAATCTGCGGCGGGCTTGACCGATGTCATCATTCGGCGGTGGAGAAACAGCGGCTCGATCACGAAAAGCATCGCGGCGAACACGGCCCACAGCCCTACCATCGCATGCATCCACCAGAAGCGAAGATCGAAAAAGCGGTCCCACATCTGCGCGCGATAGATCATCCAGAAGCCGCTCAGTCCTGCCAATAGCACCCAGATGCGCGCCTGCGCCGCAAAGCGCCCCTCCAGTCGATGAAAGGCCGCCAGCCGCTCCGCCGGCGGATTGGCGGCGCGCACGGACGGCATCACCACAAGCGTCACGAACGCCACGCCGCCGATCCAGACAAGGACCGCCAGGACATGAACGGCCCGGGCCAGGATGATGTCGTCCATGCCTCCGCTCCCTCAGGCCGCGAGCAGTTCGTCGGCCGGGCCGAAGAACTCATAGTGGATCCTGTCCGACGGCACACCCGCCAGCGACAGGGTCGAGACCGCATGACGCAGGAACGGACGCGGCCCGCAGATGTAATAGTCCGCTTGTGCGACCGGTGTGCTGGCGACCAACCATTCATCGGTAATTATGCCGGCCACATCGTAGTCGCTGCCCTCTGTTTCATCCTCGAGCGGGGTCTGGTGAAAATCGGTGATCGCGATCGATTGGCCATGGCTCGCCACAGCGCGGACATGGTCGCGCATCGCATGGGTGTCGCGGTCATGCGTGCCGTGGATGTAATGAACCGGCACTTCGGCGCCGTTCTGAACGAGGGCTTCGAGCATCGCCACCATCGGCGTCAGGCCCACGCCGCCCGACAGCAGTACGACCGGCCGTTCGACATGATCGGCGAGGAAGAATTCGCCAGCAGGCGCGGCCACCTTCAGGATCGTCCCGGGTTTCGCCTCGTCGTGCAACCAGCCCGACGCGAGCCCTTGCGGCTCGCGCTTGACCGAAATGCGATAGGTTTCGCCATTGGCGGCGGCCGAAATCGAGTAGTTGCGCTTGACCGGCGGATGTCCGGGAATTTCGAGCCAGAAGGTAAGATACTGGCCCGGCTTGTGGCGCATGACGGGGCCGCCGTCGACGGGGCGAAGGACAAAGGAATTGATGACGCTGCTTTCGCGCACAACGTCTTCGACGCGGAAATCGCGCCAGCCGTTCCAGCCGCCGGCCGCGTCCTTCTGTTCGGTGTAGACGCGCTGTTCCCGCGCGATCAGGATATTGGCGAGAAACCAGTAAGCTTCCCCCCAGGCCCCGAGGATTTCGTCGGTCGCCGCATCGCCCAGCACCGCCTTGATCGCACCGAGCAGTGCTTCGGCGACGTGCGGATAGTGCTCCGGCAGTATCTGGAGACCGACATGCTTTTGCGCGATGCGCTCGACCGCGGGAGCCAGCGCGCCGAGATTGTCGATATTGCTGGCATAGGCGAGAATGGCGCCGGTGAGCGCGCGCGGCTGCGAACCGGCGTCACCATGATGCGACTGGTTGAAAAGATCGCGAATGTCCGGGTTCTGGAACATCCTGGAATACATTTCATGCACGATATCCAGACCATGCGCTTCGAGCGCGGGGACCGTCGCCTTGACGAGCGCGATGGTCTGATCGCTGAGGGGCTGCGACATAAACTTCTCCTTGTTGGAAGGGATTCGAGTTTCCCGGCGATCAGGCGCCGGGCGGCTGATCATAGAAATCGACCCGCATTTTCATGGCGCCGATGGGCGTCACGAAGTGCGGCTGCTGCGGCAAGATCAATCCGGGCCGTTCGGGCGTCAGGACAACCTCCGACGGTGGATCGAGATAGGTCAGCCGAAGCTCACCCTCCAGAACGCGGATCAAACCCCAGACACCCGCCTTGGTATCATGGCGTGCCCGCAGGGCGGCCGGGAGCGTGTCCTGATCGAACACCGGCGTCGAACGATAGGGTAGAATGTCAGGCATGGGTGGGTACTCGCCGTTCGCAATGAATGGACCCGGCCTCGCCGTCAGCGACGCTTGGCCGATCGAGCCGAAAAAACATGGCAAGCTGCAGGCTCTCGGCAATCCGCTTCGCTTTCGCCTGCAGAGCCGCAGCTGCGTCGGGCGCCATCATCTCGTTTGTCGTACAGTCCCACAGCGCGAGCCAGCGGTCGAAAAGCGCTGGCGTTATCCTCGACCTGTGCTTCAGGTGCGCTGGCACGGGCTGGCCCTTGTATCGGCCACTGGCGAGCATGACGGATGACCAGAACGCCGCCAGCTTTTCGAGATGTTCCGGCCAGTCATCGATCGCGTCGTTGAAAATCGGCCCCAGGTCGGCATCTGCGCGAACGCGCGCGTAGAAGGCGTCGACAAGCTGCTTGAGCGCCTCATCCTTCAGTTCCAGCTCGGTCATTCGCCCGACTCCAATCATGTATCCCGAATGCATCTATACTTTTCCCTGAAAACATGCAAGATGAATACATCTTAATGCGACGAGCTGAGGAAGAGAGTGGGAACGCCCCATGAAACTGACCCTGTTCACCGACTATTCGATGCGCGTGCTGCTCTATCTGGGCGCGCGGCCTGACCGCCTGTGCTCGATCGGTGAGGTCGCGCAGGCCTACGGAATCTCGCAGAATCACTTGATGAAGGTGGTGAACCAACTCGCACGCAGTGGTGATGTGGAGAGTGTGCGTGGACGGTCGGGCGGCATCCGCCTGGGGCGGCCGCCCGAAGAGATCAACATCGGCGCACTCATACGCCAGACCGAGGACGGCTTCGATCTCGTTGACTGCGGCGGATGCGTGGTCGCGCCTGCATGTGGGCTGACGGGCGTGCTGAAGGAGGCGCTCGGCGCGTTCCTGGCGGTACTTGACCGCTATACGCTTGCCGACCTGCTGACGAAGCGGCGAGATCTCGCGTCGCTCTTCGAGCGTAACGCGGCCGATCGGTTCGAAACCCCTGCGGCGCCAGATGGATGATTGACGTCTTGGCGCATCGAAGCCGAAAAGGAGGAACGTGACATGTTCTGTCCAGAATGTGGTGAACCGGTCGATCCCGCTCCCTTTGACGGTCGTCGCCGCGCGTCGCGGTCATGGATCGCCGCAGGACTCCAAATCGGCGCGCGATGGGTAAAGGTATTGCGCGCTGGACGCTCCAAGCCGGACCGCACGCGGCAGTCCGCTTGCCCGTCTTGCTCCAATCATAAAACCACGAACACGGAAAGGAATTGAACGATATGGCCCTTCACCACGCAGCGCCCGGAGAAGTCGTCGATCTCTTGCCCGAGAACGTGACGACACATGAAGAACATTCCACAGCGATCGTGAAGGCGGACCATTTCGAAACCATCCGGCTGGTGATCCCGAGCGGCACCGAAATGCGCCAGCATCAGGTGCCGGGCAGCATCATGCTGCATTGCCTCGAGGGCCATGTGAAAGTCGAGCTCAGCGCAAGCTCGATCGAACTGCGGCGTAACCAGTGGGTCTATCTCGAAGGAGGCGCGCCGCACTCGGTCAAGGGCGCGGAAAACTCTGTGCTGCTTCTGACGATCCTCTTTCCGCCTGTAGAAGGATCACAGGCAAAAGCCGGCGCCGAGACCTTGGCGGTCGATGCCTATGACGATTGCGACTGTGTCGACCGGTGGGAAGCGGAAGGCGGTCCGGTCGTTCAATCGGATCAGCCTGCCCCCAGGAAGAATTGATCACGGGCGGCATGATGGCACGGCGCGCAGCGCGCTAGTCGCTTTGCTGTACCGCCTCGTAGCCCATAGGGGAGAACCATGGATCGAACACGTCAGCTCTGGATTTGGCTTCTATCATTGCTGGCAGTCTCTTTTGCCGTCCTGCTTCTGGTTGGCCGCGACATCAGCATTCAGGCGCCGCCGCTTCCCGCCAAGGTCGTGACCGCAAACGGCGAAACCGTCTTCACCCGTGCCGAGATGCAGCGTGGCCGCCAGGTCTGGCAATCTATGGGCGGCATGCAACTGGGCTCGATCTGGGGACACGGCGGCTACGTAGCGCCCGATTGGTCAGCCGACTGGTTGCACCGGGAATCACTGGCACTTCTCGATCTCTGGGCACAGCGGGATCTGGGCGGCGCCTTTGAGAGTTTAAACGAGGAACACAAGGCGCTCCTCCAGCGGCGGCTGCAAACGGAAATGCGCCGAAACACGTTTGAAGCGAGCACGGATACCATCACGATCAGCAACGATCGCGCGGTGGCAATCGAGCGGGTGGCAAAGCACTACGTCAATCTGTTCGGCAACGACCCCGCCACGGCCGAGCTGCGCGAAAACTATGCCATGAAGAACGATACGGTCCCCGACGCAGGGCACCGAGCCGCCATGACCTCCTTCTTCTGGTGGACGGCCTGGGCGGCCACAACGGAACGACAAGGGCGGACGACAACGTATACGAACAACTGGCCGAGCGAGCCGCTGGTCGGGAATCGCCCACCATCAAGTACATTCATCTGGTCGGCCTTCAGCGTCACCTTCCTGCTTGCCGGCATCGCGCTGTTGGGTTGGCACCATGCGGTGACGCACGGACGAAGGGAGAAGGAGCACGACCTCCCCGCGAAAGATCCGCTGCGCGAGATCGCGGTGACGCCTTCGATGCGGGCGACAGCCAAATATTTCTGGGTCGTTCTCGCACTGTTTCTCGCGCAGATCATGCTGGGTGCAATGACGGCCCACTATCAGGTCGAGGGGCAGCTGGTTTATGGCTATGAAGCGGCCGAGATCCTGCCTTATTCGATCACCCGCACCTGGCACACGCAGCTTGCCGTGCTGTGGATCGCGACAGCCTGGCTGGGAACGGGCCTCTACATAGCTCCTGCGATCTCGGGCCATGAACCGAGGTTCCAGGCTCTGGGTGCCAACATCCTCTGGGCCTGCCTCCTGATTATCGTCGTGGGCTCCTTTGCCGGGCAATGGCTCGCGGTGATGCAGAAACTGGGACTGGAGAGGAACTTCTGGTTCGGACACCAGGGCTGGGAATATGTCGATATGGGGCGCTTCTGGCAGTGGTTTCTCTTCATCGGCCTGATGCTCTGGCTTGTGCTCGTCGGCCGGGCGCTCTGGCCTGCGCTCAAAGAGAAGTCCGAATCCCGCCACATCACGATGCTGTTTTTCCTATCCGCCGTAGCCATCGGACTCTTCTACGGTGCCGGGCTGTTCTGGAATGAGCATACAGCGCTCTCCATGATTGAATATTGGCGTTGGTGGGTGGTCCATCTGTGGGTCGAAGGCTTTTTCGAGGTGTTCGCCACCGCGGTCATCGCCTTCCTCTTCACGCGCCTCGGCCTCATTCCGACACCCACCGCCACGGTCGCCGTCTTGTTTGCCACGATCATCTTCATGGCAGGCGGAGTGCTGGGAACGTTGCACCATCTCTACTTCGCGGGAACCTCGATCGCGGTGCTGGCGCTTGGCGCGAGCTTCTCAGCGCTCGAGGTCGTGCCGCTCGCCTATATTGGCTTCGAAGCTTATGAACACTGGAAGCTGAGCAGCGCGACACCCTGGATGCAGCGTTATAAATGGCCCGTCATGTTCTTCCTGGCGGTATCCTTCTGGAATCTCGTCGGAGCAGGCCTGTTCGGCTTCCTCATCAATCCGCCGCTGTCGCTCTATTACATGCAGGGTCTCAATCTGACGCCGCTGCACGGACACACCGCATTGTTCGGCGTATACGGCATGTTGGGCGTCGGGCTCGTCCTGTTCTGCCTGCGTGGCATGTTGCCGAACCTGATCTGGAACGAAGGCGTGCTGAAGACGAGCTTTTGGTGCTTCAACATCGGCCTTGCGTTGATGGCGCTCCTGACCTTGCTGCCACTTGGTACGCTTCAGCTGACCGCCGCGATTGACAAGGGCTACTGGTACGCTCGCTCGGCCGAGTTCATGCAGCAACCGGTGGTCGATCTGCTGGTGTGGCTGAGGGTTCCTGGAGATATCGTCTTTTCTGCCGGGGCGGTAGCGCTCGCCTGGTTTGTCGCCAGTCTTTGGCTCAGACCCCGGTCTGACGACAGCGAGGCGCAAATTGCACAGTGATCGATCGAGGAGTCCGATGCCGCGCAGTCCCAGCCAACCCTTGCTCGTGGGCTAGCCACGTTCTGTCGACAAACGCCACACTTGGATGCGAGTTTCGGTGAACCTTTTGTCCATGCGCACCAAACTTCTGTTCGCAGGTCTGGCAGCCGGGTCGATGGCTGCTCTATCCTCGCCCGCGATTGCTCAGATGCCGCCCGGCTCACGGGACTGTTCATTCCAGTCGCTATCGCCGGAGGAAAAGTCTCGGTACCAATCCCGTTACCGGCGCCGCGTGCGCGTCGATGGGCAAGCTTTTGCTGATAATGGCTGTATGAACAGGTGTGCATGACAGCCTCTGAGCGCAAAGCCCTCCGGCGTCCCCGCAAGGGCAAAAACTGCCGCGCCGTTTCGCGCCCCGTCACCAGCTTGGACGGATCCATGACAGTTGGCATCGGGCGCAAATGCGACTGACGCGCTCGATGCCGCACATGGCGATCATGGTGCGTTTCCAGGAGGGGACCAAATCCTACGCTAAGAATTTTGGCCAGCGATATTCTTCGCCGGTCAGGGTTATGTGCTCCCACCCCGCTCCTTACGGAGATCGAATCCACTGATCACTGAATTCTGACTTTAGAAACGTTTCTTGAATCGGGATCCATGGATGAAAAGGGGCCGACTCTCTGCATTCAGCGAATATTCGAACGCGAAGGCAGAAGGCCGGCCTGATCGATCAGAAGCTGATCGTTGCCGTGCCCCAAAAGCGGCGCCCTTCATCGAGCATCCAGTTGCCGTCGAGACCATCAAACCGGCCGCGGTCATCGACCGGCACGATCTTGTCGGTGACGTTGAGCACCGCCGCCCTCAGCGCGAAATTCTCATTGATCGTGAAATTGATGCCGACATCGAAGGTCGTGCTCCCTTCACGGGTGCGGGTGTTGAGCGCGCCGTTGCGGAACCCGCTGAAAGTCTGCTTGCCCGAGTAGTAGCCGAGCACATAGGCCGCGATCTGCTCGGTCGCTTGCCAGTCCAGGCGAACGTTGGCCATGTGCCTGGGCGTCTTGTCGAGCGGCGTTCCGTCAAGCGAACTGCCGTCGAAAGCGGGCTCGCCGCCACCCTTCCGGACGGAATCGGTGTAGGTATAATTCGCGGTCAGCAGCAATGCCGGGGTGATCGGCAGTCTGCCATTCACTTTGTCAAACGGCGCGCAAACGGGACCCCGTATAGGCGTTGAAGGGGGACCCCCTTTTCGAGATTGAGCGGAGGGTTGATGCCCTGCGCTGTGTGCGGCGGAGGTCGGGCGTAGCCCGGCCGGAGGCGTACACAGCGCAAGTTCGTTTTGAAGCTGGGGTGAGAGTGGCGGCTAACTGCGGTTTTTGAAGCGCCAGCTGTCGTTGCCGGTCTCGACGATATCGCAGTGATGAGTGACGCGGTCGAGCAGAGCCGTGGTCATTTTGGGATCCCCGAACACGGTAGGCCATTCGCCGAAGGCGAGGTTGGTCGTGATAACGACGCTGGTGCGTTCGTAGAGCTTGCTGATCAGGTGGAACAGGAGCTGGCCACCAGAGCGCGCGAACGGCAGATATCCCAACTCATCGAGCACCACCAGGTCGAGCCGTGAGAGCTGTCCCGCCAGGGTCCCGCCCTTGCCGATCCGGGCCTCCTCTTCGAGGCGTGTCACCAGATCGACGGTGTTGAAGTATCGTGCCCGAGCCCCTTTGCGCACGACGTTGGCGGTAATCGCGATGGCGAGGTGGGTCTTGCCGGTGCCCGTGCCGCCGACGAGCACGATGTTGCGACGCGCCGGTAGGAAGGAGCCATCATGCAGGGAGCGGATCAGTCCCTCGTTGATCGGCGTCCCTTCGAAGCTGAACCGCTCCAGGTCCTTCACCACCGGCAGCCGCGCGGCCGTCATGCGATATCGGATCGAGGCGGCGTCGCGATGGGTGGCTTCCGCGCGGAGCAGATCGGTCAGGATCTCCATGGTGGTGCGCTGGCGCTGGAGGCCGGTGGTGACGGCCTCGTCGAACGCGGCCACCATGCCCTTGAGGCCCAGGCCGCGCATTGTGTCGATCATCTCATGCCGCTGCATCATAGCCTCGCAGTCGGTCATAGCTGGCACAGTCGGCGATCGGCGGGTGACTCAGCATCCGGTCTTCCGAAGTGACGATGCTATGGGGCGTCGCCGGCTCGCGGCGACGGGAGAGGATGTTGAGGATCAGGTCGTCGCTGACCGTTCCGCTCGCCAGCGCTTCGCGCACCGCCGCCTCGACCTGCTCCAGCCATCGGTGAGCACGGCCGAGAGCACCCGCACGAACCTGCGATCCGCCTCATCCCCGTGCCCCAGCCTGCGTCGCAGGCGATGGAGGGATGGCGGCAACTCCCAGTCCTGGAACGGCGCGCCGTTGCGCAGGGCACCGGGCTTGTGGGCCAGAACCGGCAGATAATGCCAGGGATCGTAAATGGTGCGGTTCCGCCCGAAGTGACGCTCATGTTCCCCGACGATCTCTTCGCCGCAGCGGATGACCATCCGGCCCGCATAGGCGCGCACCTGCACCGTGCGCCGCGCCGCCCTGGACATGACCGAGTAGCGGTTGCGGTCGAAGCTGATGAGGCAGGTGCCGGTGACGGCATGCTCGCTCTCATGGAAGCCATCGAAGGGCGCCAGGATCGGCTGCAGGACAGGCCGCTCCATCTCCAGCGCCTAGGCCACGGTGATATCGCCGCGCTCGGGATGGGTGTGGTGCTCGGCCCAGCGCCGGCACTCCGCCTTCCTTCTCACGATCTGGCTTTTGAGCCATTCGAGCATGGAATCTTTTGCCATCATGGGCGTCGTCGTCGCTCTCGGCAGCATCGTCTACCGGGCCAGCATCCGCCGGTCATCAACGTAGGGGTCACGACGGTGGAGCGAGCGGTCGGCTCTTCAAGCCCAACGCGATCGGCTCATTTCTCGCTCACCAGTCGTGAACTAACGGCAAATTTGTCAGAATTTGAGGGTGAAAGTGATTTATGGCCCTCATTTTTGTTTCAAGCAGCGCCTGCCGAATGCATCTCTGCGATTGATGTCTTCTGCAAAAGCTTGTTGGCATCGGATGCTCGCTGATCACACCTAACCCGTAATCGTGCCTCTGGCTGACATACCCGACAAACGTATAAGCTCGCCATGCGCGGGCGTCACCAACCCAATTCCGCGTGCGATCCCAAGCGCACAAGCTGCAAGGTGTCGTCATCGGGCTTGCGGTAAATCAGCACGAGGTCGGGCTTTATGTGGCAATCGCGATGGTCGCGCCAGTCGCCGGTCAGCGCATGGTCGCGGTGGCGCGGTTCAAGCGGCTCGTCGGATGCCAGCGCCTCGATGATCGGGATCAGGTCAGCGTCCAGCGTCTTGGCGTGCTGCCCCTTCTTCTCCCGCTTGTAGTCGCGCTTGAACCGCCCGAAGCGTTCAATCGTCCGCATTGAGGTCGGCCATCAGGTCGACCACCGTGGCGAACCGCTTGCCCTTTCCCTCGCGCGCTTCCTTCATGGCCTCGATCGTCTCGGCATTGGGCACCAGCGGTTCAAACGGCAAGGCCTTGTCGCGGGCAACGCGGGTCAGCATCAGGCGCACGGCATCGGAGACGGTCAGCCCCATAGCAGCCAGCACGGTCGCGGCTTCCTCCTTCACCGCTCCGTCGATCCGGGTCTGCACAAGAGCGTTTGCGGCCATGTCGATTTCCTTTCTGCATGACGATGTAATGCAAGCGAACGCAAAGTGCAATCAGGCAAAGCCCCGGCTATCGACATGGCGACCGGGCTTCGCGTTTTTCACCTTCAATGCTGTGAGTGCCATCGGTTCGGGGCCCTGATCGGGAATGTTGGGGCCGTTCTCACACTTTCGGTGGGCAAACGGTCCCACAATCGTTCCACATTTTGGGCCAAATTCAGGCAAATCAGGGAGACGACCGCGAACAACTTACAAGACAAATCGTTGCTTTTTCAGTGTAGGTAGGGGTAGGGACGCCATCAGCTCGCTTGACACAAGGTTCTACACTCGACAGCGGGGTCCTCTACCACCGGGCAATTCTGCAGGATGCTGCAAACCGCGCGATATCAATGGCGGGCGAAAATTCGCTGACCGGCGCTGCCGAAGGCCACCACCGTATAGGGTTGGCGGGCAGCGCCTGCCACTTCCATGCCCTCCGAACCGATCGGCATCCCCGCAACCGCAATGCCTTTGACGCCCGCAGGACGGGTCGCCAGCAAGCGCTTGACGTCGGATATCGGGACATGGCCCTCGATCATATAGCCATCGACGATCGCGCTGTGGCAAGATGCCAGCGTCCGGGGCATGCCGGCCTTGCGCTGAAGCTCGCTGCGCGACGCATCGTCACGCATGACGACCTTGCGTCCCAGCTTCGCGCGCACGGCCTGCGCCCACTTCTCGCAACATCCACATCCCGGATCCCGGTGGACGACGATATCACTGGCCGCAAGCGCTACGCCGGGCATGGCGAGGAACAGCAAGGCGACGAATAGGCGGGTCTTCATGAAATGACTCCCGGAAGAACGATAAGCATGGGGCAGAGGCCCCTTCTTTTCTATACGCATCAATGCGCCCCTCCCCTCATCACGCAGATGATTTTACGATGGCGGGCGGCCTCCAGGCTAGCGGCAGGGACACAAGCAGCGCTAGCGATAGACCACCAATCCCCCACAGAACGAGCGGCTGCGCCCCGGGAGCGACGATGGCTATCGCCAGCGGCGCGAGCGCCTGCCCGATGCTGGCGGCGGAATGCTGGAAACCGAGCTTCACGCCTGAAGGGGCCCCGCCGCCGCTGATCCAGAAGCTGGTGACCAATCGAAGGGTTGCCGAGCTCCAGCCGGCAGCAACGATGATCCCACTGAGCTCGGCCATACTCGCGGCGACAGGAAACATGAAAAGTGCCACAGCCAGCAGGCCCAGCGTCAATCCGGCAAGCCGCCTCGGCACAGTGACCAGCCAATCCAGCTTTGCATGGAAGATCTGTGCCGCCAGCATGCCCAATCCGCAGAGACTGAGCATCCAGGCGATCTCTTCGCGGCTCAGCGAAATGGCGCTCCGCGTCACCAGGAGATTGACATGCATCGCCGCCAGCCCGCCGCCCGCGACGATCGTGATAAAAAGCAGGATCAACGTCGCGCCGAGCGTAGGCGCGGGCAGGTCTCCGCCATCG
This sequence comes from Sphingobium herbicidovorans, assembly GCF_002080435.1. Taxonomy (NCBI): domain Bacteria; kingdom Pseudomonadati; phylum Pseudomonadota; class Alphaproteobacteria; order Sphingomonadales; family Sphingobiaceae; genus Sphingobium; species Sphingobium herbicidovorans. The sequence continues at coordinate 704,117 of NZ_CP020539.1, forward strand.
ATGCAAGGTGCACACCAGCGCGGCAGACGCACGGCGCAAAGCGCCGCCCCGACGGCACCGATGCCGAGAGCGAGGATCATGAGGGGAGCGCGGGGCAGGATCGCGGCCGAGACCTCCGCCACCAGCGGACCGGCGAGATCGCCCAGAAACACGAAGGCGGTCAGCCAGGTGAAGCGGCGCGCCTGGTCCGCGCGCCCGCTTGCGGCAAAGCTCGCGCAGAGCAAGCCCAACGGTATGATGGCGGCCGACGCCATCCCCGCCACCAGACGCAATGCATAAAGCTCAGGCAACCCGACGAGGCCGATCGGCGCGGTCACCAGCGCGAGGATGACCAGCGCTGCGCGCAACATCGCCCGATAGTCGACCCGGTCCGCGATCCAGCCCCAGAGCGGCGCCGCCAGCAAGGCTGCCAGGGGATGGACCGCGGTCAGGCTCGCGACGTGAAAATCATGAGCGCTTGACGATAGCGCGCCACGAGCCGGGTCGACCAGTGCCGGAAGGAAGGCGAGAATGGCCGTCTGTCCCGCCGACGCCGCAGCCGCCGCGAGCAACAAGACGAAAAAGGAGGCCGGCCAGCGACCGTTGGCTTGCGATCCAGCCTTGTCACGCGGCGCGTTCGCGGTCGATCCCTCGAGTGGCCATCCGCGGATCACCACCAGGCGCGCAAGCCGATCACCAGCCTGTGTTCGGAAGGCCCTTCCCTGCGCAGGCGACGGAAATCGGCCGTGCCGTCAAATGCGCGCTCCCAGACGAAGCCGATATAGGGCGCGAACTTGCGCGACACCTCGTAGCGCAACCGTCCGCTCAGCTCGACATTGCTGAAGCCGCTGCCGAGCTGCCGATCGCTCGACCGCTTCGAATAGATATTGGTCTCTACCTGCGGTGTGAGGATCAACCGATTGGTGAACAGGACCTCATAGGAGGCCTTGGCGCGCGCCGCGAGACGCCCATCGGTCCCTACATAGCCGGTGAGCTGGACGTCGAACCAATAAGGCGCCAGTCCCTCGACGCCGGCGGCCAGCCATGTCGTCGCGCCCTTGCCGAGATCCTGCCTGACCCCGAGCAGCGTGCCCCAGAACGGGTTCTTGCTGTGCCACCACAGCGCCTCGACGCTGCTCTCCGGATCGAGACGTTGGTCGCGGGAGTTCTTGAGGCCCTGGCTGCGCAGCCAGAGCTTGTCATTGTCCTGACCCTTGGTGACGAGCACGGTCCAACCCACGCCCTGACCCTCGTTGCCGCTGGCGAATTCGAGCTCATCGACAAGTATCTTGGGGATCGAGAGCTTGTCGGCCATCTCATAGCCCGGCAGCGTCGAGTTGCGATAGCCGTCGGCATAATCGTCCGAGTTGCGCGCGTCCGGCGGGGCCTTGCCACCCTGCATCGAGCCCATGTCCATCGTGGCGCCGTTACCGGACGCCTTCGTGTCGGTCATATCCATGCCCGGCATGTCCATGCCCGCATGGTCCTGAGAGCCTTGCGCGGAAGGGGTGTGCTGAGCGGGAGTGGCCGTTTGGGCAGGGGTGGCGGCGGGCGACGGGGGCGAGGCATCCTGCGCGAGGGCGGGAGCCGTGATCGCCGGCGCCAGGAAGAGGGCAGCGCCAAGAGCGATGCCGCGCGAGGGGAAAATCCGGATCATGCGACCACCACCTCCCGGAACATGCCGGCCGCCATGTGATAGAGCAGATGGCAGTGGAAGGCCCATCGGCCCATGGCGTCGGCGGTGACGCGGAAGCTCACCCGCTGGGCGGGCTGGACCACGACCGTATGCTTGCGGACCTGGAAGGCGCCGTCCGGGCCTTCGACATCGCTCCACATGCCGTGCAGATGCATCGGATGCGCCATCATCGTGTCGTTGACGAAGGTGACGCGCAGCCGCTCGTTTGGCTTGAAATGAAGCGGCCTGGAATCGTTGAGCTTGATGCCGTCGAGCGACCAGATGAACCGTTCCATATTGCCCGTCAGATGCAGCTCGATGTCGCGCTCGGGCTCGCGCGGGTCGGGATCGCCGCCCGGCGTGCGCAGATCGGCCAGCGTCAGCACGCGCCAGCCGCGCCCGCGCAGCCCGGCGCCGGGATCGTCGAGATTGGTGCGCGGATAGTCGACGCGCATGTCGGTATTGGCGCCATATTCGGTGCGGGCGTGCCGTGCCCTGGCCGGCATCTCGGTCATGCCGTGCCCGGCATGCGCGTCGCCTCCCATTGCGCCCATCGTCGCCATCGCGCCCATCATGTCGACCGGCTCGAGCCAGGTCCGGGCATCGAGCGGCGGCACGGCTGCCGCCATGCCCGGGGCCGGTGCGATCGTGCCACGCGCATAGCCGCTCCGATCGATCGCCTGCGCGAAGATGGTGCGGGCGCCGCCCTCGGGCATGGTGAACTCGACGTCGTAGGTCTCGCCCGGGCCGATCCGGAATTCCTCGACCGTGACCGGCTCGACCGGCTGCCCGTCGGTCGATACGACCGTCAGCTCGACCCCGGGGATCCGCACGTCGAAGAACGTCGCCGTCCCCGCGCCGACGAAGCGCAGGCGCACGCGCTCGCCGGGCGCGGCGATACCGGTCCAGTTGCCGGCGGGCGGCGCGCCGTTCATCAGATAGGTGTAGGTCGCGGCAGAGACATCGCTGTAGTCGGTCGGGTTCATCCGCGAGCTGTTCCACATCCGCCGCCGCTCGAGCGCCTTGCCCAAGCCCATGGTGCCGACATCCTTGAGGAAATCGCCGGCGGTCGGCTGCGCAAAATTATAGTAGCTGCTCTGCTTCTTGAGATTGAGGAAGATCTGCAACGGCGGCTCGTCCGACCAGTCGCTGAGCACGATGCAATAGTCGCGATCGGGCGCCCGCGCCGTCGGCACCTGTTTTGGCTCCACGATGATCGCTCCATAGAGTCCCGTCTGCTCGGCGAGCGTGTGAGCGTGATACCAGTAGGTTCCGCTCTGGCGGACCTCGAAGCGATAGGTGAAGGTCTCGCCCGGCGCGATGCCGGCAAAGCTGATGCCGGGCACGCCGTCCATCTCCGCCGGCACGATGATGCCGTGCCAATGGATGCTCGACATCTCCTTGAGGCCGTTGCGCACACGGAGCGTGACCGTGTCGCCTTCGCGCAGGCGCAGGACCGGCGCGGGCACGCTGCCGTTCACGGCGGTCGCGATACGGCGTTTGCCGGTGAAGTTGACTGGCAGCTCGGCGATCTCGAGGTCGAACTCGGTCCCGCTAAGCTCGGCGGGCGAGACTGGGGCGGATCGCGCGAGAAGCGCCGGGGCGAAGCCGGCAACCGCGCCGCCGATCGCCAGCCCCTGGACGAAACGGCGCCGTGCGATCGGCCGGATATGTAAGGGAGACATGAACTGTACTTTCGCGAAGTCGGGTTCAGGCGAGGTCGAGGACGATCCGGCCCTCGATGTCGCCATGGTGCATGCGGGAGAAGACGTCGTTGATGTTCTCCAGCTTGTCTGCATGGACCGTGGCCTTGACCTTGCCGTCGCCGGCGAACGCCAGTGCCTCGAGCAGATCGAGCCGCGTGCCGACGATCGAGCCTCGCACGGTAATGCCGTTCAGCACGGTGTCGAAGATCGACAGCGGGAAGTCGCCCGGCGGCAGACCATTGAGCGCGACCGTGCCGCCGCGCCGGACCATGCCGAGCGCCTGCTGGAACGCCTTGGGCGAAACGGCGGTGACGAGCGCTCCGTGCGCGCCGCCTATCGCCTTCTTGAGCGCTGCCGAAGGGTCCTCGCTGTGCGCGTTGACCGTCAGTGTGGCGCCAAGGCGTGTAGCGAGGTCGAGCTTGCTATCGTCGATGTCGACCGCGGCCACATTGAGACCCATGGCACGGGCATATTGCACCGCCATGTGGCCGAGCCCGCCGATCCCTGAGACGACCACCCACTCGCCGGGTCGGGCCTCGGTGGCCTTCAATCCCTTGTAGACGGTGACGCCCGCGCAGAGGATCGGCGCAATGTCGAGGAAGTCGACATTGTCGGGAAGGTGACCAACATAGTTGGGATCGGCGAGGACATATTCGGCAAAGCTGCCATTGACCGAATAGCCGGTGTTCTGCTGTTCGTGGCAAAGCGTCTCCCAGCCACCCAGGCAATGCACGCAATGCCCGCAGGCGGTGTAGAGCCAGGGCACACCGACCCGGTCGCCTTCCTTCACATGGGTGACGCCCGCACCGACGGCGGCGACATGCCCGACGCCTTCATGGCCAGGAATGAAGGGCGGGTTGGGTTTGACCGGCCAGTCCCCTTCTGCCGCGTGCAGGTCGGTATGGCACACGCCGGTTGCCGCAATCTTGACCAGGATCTGCCCGGGGCCGACCGTCGGGATCGGCGCGTCCTCGATGACCAGGGGCTTGCCGAATTCGCGGACGACCGCCGCCTTCATGGTTTTCGCCATGTCCGTTTCTCCTTTTGAGCGAGGGGTCAGAACAGGCCGAGCGCGTGCTCGTCATAGGAGACGAGCAGGTTCTTGGTCTGCTGATAATGGTCGAGCATCATCCGGTGATTTTCACGCCCGAAGCCCGACGCCTTGTATCCGCCGAAGGCGGCATGGGCGGGGTACTGGTGATAGCAGTTGGTCCAGACCCGCCCGGCCTCGATCGCGCGGCCGAGCCGGTAGGCGGTGTTGCCGCTCCGGGTCCAGACGCCCGCGCCAAGACCGTAGGCGGTGTCGTTGGCAAGTGCGATCGCCTCCTCGACCGTCTTGAAGGTGGTGACCGCCAGGACGGGACCGAAGATCTCCTCCTGGAAGATGCGCATGTGGTTCTGACCCACGAACACGGTCGGCTGTACGAAATAGCCCTGGTCGAGCGCACCGCCCGGCAGCGCCCTGGCGCCACCGACCAGACACTGCGCGCCCTCGGCCTTGCCGATATCGATATAGCCCAGGATCTTGTGGAGCTGGTCCTCCGACGCCTGCGCGCCGACCTGGACCGACGGGTCGAGCGGATCGCCCTGGCGGATCGCGGCGACGCGCGCCACGGCGCGCTCGATGAAGCGGTCGAAGATCGACTCATGGATCAGGGCGCGCGACGGGCAGGTACAGACCTCGCCCTTGTTGAAGGCGAACAAAGTAAAGCCTTCGAGCGCCTTGTCGAAGAAGGCATCGTCCTCGTCGAGCACGTCCGCCATGAAGATGTTGGGCGACTTGCCGCCAAGCTCCATCGTCTGGGGGATCAGATGGTCCGCCGCGGCGTGCATGATCTGCTTGCCGGTGACGGTCTCGCCGGTGAACGAGACCTTGGCGATGCGCGGATTGGCGGCGATCGCCTGGCCGACGGTCCGTCCCGGGCCGGTGACGACATTGAGCACGCCGGGCGGCAGGATGTCGGCGGTGAGCTCGGCGAACATCAGCAAGGTGAGCGGCGTCTGGGATGCGGGCTTGATGACGGTGCAGTTGCCCGCCGCCAGCGCCGGGGCGATCTTCCACGCCGCCATCAGCAGCGGGAAGTTCCACGGGATGATCTGGCCGACGACGCCGAGCGGCTCGCGGAAATGATAGGCGATGGTGTCGGCATCGATCGTCGAGATGCCGCCTTCCTCCGCCCGGATGCAGCCGGCGAAGTAGCGGAAATGGTCGATTGCAAGCGGCACGTCGGCAGCGCGGGTCTCGCGGATCGGCTTGCCATTGTCGATCGTCTCGGCAAGCGCCAGCAGCTCCAGATTATCCTCGAGCCGGTCGGCGACGCGATTGAGAATCCTGGCGCGCTCGGCGGGCGCGATCCTTGCCCATTGATCCTTGGCGGCGTGCGCCGCATCGAGCGCGCGCTCGACATCTTCCGGCGTCGACAGCGCGAACTCGGCGATCTGGGCGCCATTGATCGGGCTCTTGTCGGCGAAATACTCGCCGCTCGCAGGAGCGCTCCAGCGGCCTCCGATGAAATTATCATAGCGGTGTCGGAAGGAGGCCGCCGCGTTAATGGTCCCGATCGCCTTCTCGAACATAACCTGACTCCATCTCTATCGATGGCCTGACGGAGTAGTCTCTTTGCCCGGGCGGCCTATAAGTAAGTTCCGCAGAAGGTAGTCTGGTATCGGTGTCGCGGGCTTTAAGGGTCGGACACGCCAACGGAGCCGATGAATATTCATCGACTCCTGAACCTATTCGCGCACGCCTGATCGGAATTATGCCGAGACAGGCGTTACTCGGCCGAGTCTTCTTTTGGCGAGGGCGGCGATTGGCATTCCAATTCTGGCGTTACGCCCGGGCGCGCTTTAGGCTCACCCAATCGCCTTTCTGAAACGTCCCGTCCCTCACGCGGAAATGAGCGTAATGGTCGTCGAAAATCTGGTCGACTTCGACATGACCGACAAGGCGGCGGTGGCGCGGCGTTGCGTGATAGACTTCGAGTATCTGCCCGATGTGCGCGCCATCGGCCTTGCCCAGGCAGGCCACTGTGCCGCCCGCATCCATACGGACGATCTTGCCGCGCATGAACAAGCTATGGCCGATACCCTGTGCGAGGAGCGGCGTGCTGCCAAAGAGCAGAAAGCCAATAGCAGCACCGACGCCAAGATGATTTCGCATCGCTGTTTCCTCTGTCACGTCAGACGCTCGGACCCGGTTTTGAAGGCCGGGAGCACGGGCGACGCTGGGCATCGTCAAAGAACTGGCCCGCCGCGGGGGCGGCGGCGGGCCCTCAGCCCCGGGGGGTGTTTTATCGGGGCTGGAAACTTCACATGTCGCTCATCGGCTTGTCGGCCATGGGCTTGGCGGTCTTCTTCTTCGCCGCCGGCTTGGCCTTCTTCATCGGCATCTTGCAGCAGCCACTCTTCGCCTTACCGGCCATGCCCGAGCCGTTCGATGCAGGCGAGCCGCCGGACATGCCGGCCATCCCCGACATGCCCTGTTGATCCTGCTGGGCCGGTTGCCCCTGCTGCTTCTGCGCGCCGGCCTGATGATCCTTCATCATCTGATCGTGCATCTGCTGCCCGCCATGATCCATGCCCTGCTGGTGGGCATGGGCCGGCGCAGTCTGCGCGGGCGCGGGCGTCGACTGGGCGAGAGCGGTGCCGGCGGCGAAGGTTAGCGTCGCGAAGAGGCTGACGGGCGCCGCGAGAAATGTCGTCTGTCGCATTGAGGGTCTCCGAGTGTTCTTCCTGTTGCCCGATCGACGTTCCGATCCCGGCAATTCCGAAGCTTCAATGCTGCTAGCGAGACGCTGTCTGTATACGTAAGTTACGAATCGAAATCCGATCGGCCGTGTGCCTGCTGGAGCAGGCGCGTAAAATGATGATCCGGGATCGATCAAAAATGTGACCCGGCCTGGTTTTCTCGTCCTGAGACCGGCCAGAAAAGCGATTGGCCCGCCGTGGGAACGGCGGACCAAGGCTTCGGTTGAAAGCGGCCATGATCTTGTCCGTCAACCTTGTCGTCTGATGGAATGATGGCAGGGTCAGCAACCACCGTCCGACCTGTGTGACATGCCGGAGGCGCCGTCCTGGTCCTGCGAATCCCGCATCGCCATTCGATAGCCCTGCATCATCTGGCCGTGCATCTGCTCCTTACCGTGAGCCATGCCCTGCATGTGGGCAGGATCGGGCTGGGCAGGCGCCGGCCTGGCCTTGAGGGTCTCCTCAAGATCGGGCATGCCCGGCGGCATCCCGTCCGCCAGCACCGGTCCGGCACTGACGGCGAGGAAGCCGAGAGCTGCGAGCGAAGCGATCATTGCCGTCTTCTTGCGCAAGTATCCATTCCTTCAAGTCTGGGTTTCTCGTTCGATCGAGCATATGCCCGGTCGATTGTCGCCCCTTCCGGAGCTTGCCCGTGAAATGGTGTCACCTTCCGCCTTGCTGTATACGTAATGTGCGAAGTCCGTCTCTGAGATGGCCATAAATTATCGCACTGGCATCGTTGTTGTGCCGATGTGTAACTATGGTTCGGACTCGAGAGCAGGACAGGTCGGCAACAGTGACTAATCCATGGCGGCCAGCAGACGCTCGAGAGGAATAGTGGCAAAAGTGGTGAAGCTGTCAGCAATGGCATAAGGCAGTACCAGCACCCGATTATGTACCATCGCGCCGCAGCTGTAGGCTACGTTTGGCACATAACCTTCGCGCTCATCCATGTCCGACCGCAAAAGCGGTAGCTTCGTCCGCGCCAGCAGCTTCGAGGGATCGTCACGGTCCAGCAGGCACGCCCCGATGCAATAGTTCCGAACGGCGCCGACTCCATGAGTTACGACCAGCCAGCCTTCGTCGATCTCGATCGGCGATCCGCAATTACCGATCTGGACAAACTCCCAAGGCCAGCGAGGTTCGATGGCTTTCGCTCCGCCACTCCAGTCGTGAATGTCCGCGGACGTCAGGAACCAGATATTTTCGTTATCCTCGCGCCCAAGCATGGCAAAGTGCCCGGCAATGCGTCGGGGGAAAAGCGCCATGCCCTTGCTACCGGTGGCATCCCCACGCAGCGGTCTGAGTTCGAATGTCCGGAAGTCCGGCGTGGACAACAACTCCTGCCGGACGGACTGGCCGCTAAATGCCGTATATGTACCGAAATAGGTGGCTCGGCCATCGTCGTCCAGGAAGCGGACCAAGCGAAGGTCTTCGATGCCACCACGCTGGCTGGGGTTGTCGGAAAGATCACGATCTCCGAGAGATCGTGGCTGCCATCGCACTTGATCCGAATGCCCGCGTCCGGCCCGTCCTCGCCGGAGATGTTTTCAGTCTCCAGCACGAGCGGCATGGGGCTCGGAGGATTGATTGCTATGGTTCCGTCCGCGGCGCAAAACCCGGTGCGAAAGGTGACGGAGGAGATATGCCCCTCGCCCACGCCTCGCAGGGAAAGAATGAATCGGAGAGAGTTTTCAGGTACAGCAGACTGGTCAGGATGCAGGACGATGCTCGGATTGAAAAGCGCTGCTGCCTCATAGGAATATTCGTTGCAAAAATGGGCACCGATCAAGAGCGCCTGTTCATGGGTGACCTCGCAATCACAGACGATGATGCCATCAACCTCGTGGAACCGCCGCAAAAACAGGGACGGAACCTCACGATGCCTTCCCGAGAAATCATCAAGAATGCGTTGCAACTCATCGTGGAGCGATGCTGGGTCGAGCGCCAGGACGCGGTCGGCGATGCGCTGCGCACGTGGCTGATCCGGTACCGCATATTTATAGGTTTCCGTCGACGGCATATAGGGTCTGATCACTACCCTTGCTGGATTGGGGCGGAGCAATTCGGGTAGCCGGTTGACAAATTCGGCGGTTGACACTGACTTCTCCAATACAGATCGACCGTGGAGCGTTCACGCAATCGTAAAGATGGTGCTCGGCATTACCCGACTATCGGGTGGCGGCACGGAAGGCTCCGGCGATGGCGGGTGCGATGATTTCCGCCGTTGCCGGATACTCGGACTTTGTGCCACGTGCCATGATCGCTGTCCTGGCGTAGTTGTCGGACACACAAGCTGTGACCGGGGGCTCTGGCCTGAACGTGACTATGTGGGGCACGTGCGAAGCGCGCCGCTCAGCTCGACATGTCCGCCATCGTTCGGCAGCTCGCCGCGCATTTCTTGCAGGTGGCCGAGCAACGCGCGATCCGCTGGTCCGCGCTATGGCGTCCGCATTCCTCGGCGCAGCGCTCGCAAGCGTCGGCGCAGGCGCGGCAGACGATGCGGTGCAGGGCAGATTCCCGCAGCATCGAGTTGGCAGTCGCCTGGCACAGTTCCGCACAGTCGTTCAGCATGGCGATCAGCGACGCCGTAGCTGACGCGCCGCCTTGCTTCGTCAGCCAAGCGGCGGTTTCCAGGCACATGCGGTGCGAAGCCACGCAATCGTCGATGCAGTCCGTCATCGACATCGCCATCCCTTCCATTCGATGCTGCTGCGCCGCCGCCGGCGCAGCCAGCGTTCCGGCGGCGGCAAGGCCGGCGCCCGCCATCAGCAATTCGCGTCTCTCGATCATGATGCGCCTTCCATCTGCTATCGCTTGAGCGCTGTGCCGCATCCGGCGGCCTCAGCCGTAGCCGGCGACCCATCCGACGCCGCACGCGCCTTCTCCCGCGCCATCCGGGTTTCCTCCCAGGGCCAGTGGCCGTTGATCTCGACCCCGAGCGAGATGCTCAGGAAGGTCCGCACCAGCACAAGCCCGGCCAGCACGATGAGATCGTCGAGCGTCGGGTTGATCACCAGCGACTTGACGATGTCGCCGGCGACCAGAAATTCCAGGCCGAGCAGGATGCTGCGGCCGAGCGCCGATCGGAACGCGCTATAGGCCTCGGTTCGGTCGCCCGCCCTCGCCCGCCGCGCAAACAGAAAGGTTGCGAGCCCCGCGCCGACCAGGATGGTCAGCGTGCCCGCCAGTTCCAGGCCGATCACCGCAAGCCGGAAGAAGGCGCTCAGCCAGTCGGCCTCAATGGTGATCATACCAGCCTCGCTTGCGGATATTGTTGAAGCTGTCGGTGGCGTGACAGGCATAGCATTGGTCGACGCGCGCTTTCGATCCGGCTGCGCGCTGCGAGACCATGCTGAAATGCTCCATGAAGTGACTGGGCGGCGCCTTGTGGCACTCGGCGCACTGCGTCGAATTGACCGATGGATGGCGGTAATTGGCGATCTTCCAGCTGTCGGTCTTGTGACAGCTCGCGCAGTCGGTGCCGAACAGGCCCTGGTGCGGATCGCGGAACGCATGGCAGCTCGCGCAATTGAGCGCGGTCTCGGGGGTCAGGCTTCGAGTGTTTGTCGACATGCCCGCCGAAGGCTGCCGCCACTTTGCCATGTCGAGCAAGGCGGCGTGATCCATGCGGATGATGCCGCGCTCTCCCTCATGTTCGACGTGGCAGGAGGTGCACTGCGTCGCTTTCGCGTGGAACTGCGTCGACTGCTTCGTCCCGAAATCCGTGCCCGCATGGCAGGTGAGACAGGTCCGGGTTTCGACGCCCTTGCCCGGCGTGTGGCAGGCCGTGCATTGGCCGGCGAAGGACTGGTGGGCGCTCGAGAGCGGGCCGGGCGCTACGAGCTGCGCCACCAGGCCGGCATCCCTCGGCGCGTCCGATCGCATCCGGATCGCGACCGCGGCGACCATCACCAGCAGGGCTGCGATGAAGACGGCATAGGAAAGACGCTGCCAGCTCATAGCCAGCGCAGCCCGTAATAGATCGCCGCGCCGACGTGGAGCGCGAGCAGCGCGAAGATGAGACAGCCCAGCAGGATGTGCAGGAACCGCCATCGCGCGAACAGGGTGTTGGTCGCCTCTTCGGCGCGGATCGCGAATTCGGTATCGGCCAGCGCCGCGGCGATCCCCGCCCTGTTCTGGGGGTGCTGGCCCGCGGGCGCATCCCCGGCGACGAACAGATAGCGCCTCCAGCCCGACAGCGGCGCGGCTGCGGTATCGGCCTGCGCCGGCGCCGCCGGCTCCTCAAGGAAGGCGGCGCGAAGCGAGGCCAGTTCCGACCTGCGTCCGCGCAGCGCCCGACCAAGCTGGGCAAGCAGGTAGCGGCCGATGAAGCCGGTGATGACCGTCATCAGCAGGAGGACGGTCAGAAGCAGTCCGACCGGGCTTTCGAGCTTGTGCGCGGCGTGGACCAGACCCAGGATCGGCGCCAGCACGCCGGCATAGATGTGGATGGCGAGCAGGGTAGGCTTGCTGACGAGCCGGGAGAGCACTTTGTCGACCCAGGCGATGTGCTTGGCCGCGACATAGGGAAGCGTCAGCAGCATCAGCACGAGCGCTGCGATCCCGATGATCCCGCCAGCGAGGCTGCCCGGAAAGCGCGGTGACACATGCACGAGGTAGCCGAACGGGAACAGCAGCAGGAATGCGACCAGCAGGCCGACGGCGATGTCGCTGCGTTCGCGCATCAGGCTTCGACCACGAGCGGCGTGCCCGTGCCCTTCGCCTGGCACGCGAGCACATAGCCCTGCGCCTTGTCGGCGGGCGCGAGGCCGGACTCGACCTCCATCGTTACCTCGCCCTGCAGCAGCTTGACCACGCAGGCGCCGCATGTGCCCGCACGGCAGGCATAGGAGATCTCGACGCCCGCGCCCTCGGCCGCCTCGAGCACGGTCTCGTCCGCGGGCAAGGCCGCCGACACCCCCGACACGGAGAAGGTCACCGTGCTCGGCGCCACCTCGGCGCTCGGGGCCGGCTTATCCGCTGGCGCGGGCGCGGGTTTGACCTCGAGATCCTCGTGGTCGGCCGGCAGCGAGGCCGGACCGAACGCCTCGGTGTGCAGCTGCGCTTCGGGGACGCCAAGTTCCGCCAGCACGCCGCGCATCGCGCCCATCATCGCCGGCGGGCCGCACATATGGATCCGCCGGCTCGCGATCTCCGGCACCGCGGCCAGGATCATCTCGCGGGTGATCGGCCCTTCGGGGCCCATCCAGACGGTGCCGGGCGCGCGCTGCATCGCGGCGACGACATGGAGGTTGGGAAAACGGCGTTCGAGCCGCTCGAGCTCGTCGCGGAACACGAATTCCTCGGTCGACCGTGCGCCGTAGAAGAAGAAGATATCACCCTTCCACGCGGTGTCGGTGAGATAGCGCAGCACCGACATCATCGGGGTGATGCCGACCCCGCCCGCGATCAGCACGATGCTCTGGGCATCCGTTCCCGTGAAGGTGAAGGCGCCGAACGGTCCGCTGACCTTCAGCAGATCGTCGGCGACGACCTTGTCGTGCAGGTATCGCGAGACCACGCCCTGCTCCTCGCGCTTGACCGTCAGTTCGACATAGGCCCGCTGGGTCGGCGAAGAGGCGATCGTGTAGGAACGGCGCGCGGTCTTGCCCGCTTCGGGCTCTACCTCGACCTGCAGGAACTGGCCCGGCAGGAAGTCGAACGGCAGCCGGTCGGCGGTCGGGTCCGCGAGCCGGAAGGTCAGCACGCTCGGCGTCTCTCGCACGATCTGGACCACGCGCAGCTGCCCCGCCCAGCTTTTGGGCTTGCGCAGCGACGCCCCAGCGGGTGCGGCCGCATTGCTCGGCGCGAGCCCGGCGCTGTCGGCAACGGGTGCAGGCGCGGGCGCAACCCTGGTAGCGGGAGGGGCAGCCTTCGGCTCCGGCTTTGCTGGAACCTTGGCGGTGGCGACACCGCCGGCGATCGCCCCGATCCGCCGCAGGCGGAAGATCTGCAGCGCGATAAGCGTGGCGCTCACCAGCCCCAGGAACAGCATGAGAAGGAGGTGCGAGGGCGAGATGCCGAACCAGTGATCGGCATGGCCGGGCGCGGCCTGGTCGATGTCGAGCTGATCGCGCAGCCAGGCAAGCCCGACCTCCCGGGGCGGCTGCAAGCCTCCGATCGCGCCCTGCGCGGCGGTACCGGAGCGGAACAGGTCGGTCCCTTCGCGCATCCGGCGCGCCGCATCGAGCCGGGCCGAGACCGTTGTCGCACGCGCGCCGTCGGCCGAGGCGGCGTTGACCATCGACAGGCCCGTGCTTACCCGTTCCCCGGCCTGCGCAGCGACCCGCTGCCGGGCCGCTTCGTCGAGCGCGGGAAAGGCGAGCAACTGCGAAAAAAATGCGGTGCGGCGGGAATCGTGCCCATGTTCATTCTCGCCTTCGCCGTTGATCATGCGCTCCATCATAGAGTTCATCATCGAGGCCATATCGGAGGTGCCGACCTCGGGCTTTGCGGACATTGCGCCATCGGCCATCCCCGCACCGCCCGAAGTATCCCCATGATGTGCCGAATGGTCTTCGCCCTCCTGAGCGTGCACGCTCGCAGAGGGAAGGCTGAAAGCGAGCAACAACCCCAGACCCGAAAGGCGAAGGCTGGTCCAAACGCACATGTCGACCCCCTTCGCGCCCTTACATGTCCTTCATCGGCATCGCCGAATCCGCAGGCGCAGGCTCGGTCTTCGGAGCGCTGCTGTTCATGCCTCCCTGGCGCATCGCATCATGGTCCATGGCCTGCTGGTGATGCCGCTCCATCTCCTGTTCATTGGCCATGGCGTCCGAATGATCCATGCCGGCGGGATTTACGCTATCAGCGCCAGCCGCGGGTGCGGCGCTGTTGGCCGCAGCCGGCACCGTCTGATCGGTCTTGCGCTCACAGCCCGAAAGCGCCGCCATCGAGAGCAGGCTAACGCTGATTAGCGACAGTATGACTTTTCGATTTCCGACCATTGCTTCTTCCTTTCGTACTGGAGGAATCTCCGGGTGGGCCCGAGCCACCCGGAGCAGGAATCATTGTGCTTGGCGAAGAATCTTGCGGCACTGATCGTGCGACAGGTTCATGGGATTACGACCCTGCTGTTTCATCTCGCCATGGTCATGACGTGTCTGGAGACCCATATCGCCCTCCATGGCCCTACAGCTTTCGACCTGTGCGGAGGTAGGCGGCGTCGTCGCACAGGCGCCCAGAAGCAATGCTGGAACAATCCCAGCCACTATATGCATTCGTGTCATGATAAATCCCCTTTTAATAATGGTGTTTGTTCTTCCTGCGAGGCTTGCTCTTATATCTTTCGGTGATCAGATCTCCGCCTTTCCGTGAGGAACGTGAGAATAGGGCAATCGGAAACAGGAACTTCGCCCGGGCACTCATCGGCAAGCAATCGAAGCATGTCGCGAATATCGGACAGGCGCTTGAGCCGGACTTCGGCGTCCGTGATCTTGGCGAGCGTGATATCGAGCACGGCCTGCGCATGCGCGGTGTCCGATGCCCTGAGCGCCAGCAGCTGCCGGGCCTGATCGAGGGTGAAGCCAAGCTCCTGCGCCGAGCGGATGAAGTTGACGCGCTCGAGGTCCGTCGCGTCGTAGAGCCTGTAGCCCGCTGCCGTGCGCGCGGGCTCGCGCAGCAGGCCCATCCGCTCATAATAGCGGATCGTATCGCGGCCCACGCCTGCGGCCGCGGCCAGTTCGCCGATCTTGAAATTGCCCATGTCATCCGCTCGATCATGCCGGTTGGACCATGGTCCAGGGTCAAGCGGTTTCGCTTTGACCCCGAACGGTCTCCTCGTCGCCGGCGGCCCGCTGCCCCGACGCGTCGCATCAGGGCAGCCCGTGCCGCCGGGCCACCGGCTTGTCAGTTCTTGCGAAGCTCGACGATGTCGTGCTTGGCAGGCGTGCCGTCGGCGACGGACACGTGCGCGAAGTGATCGTCAAAGATATGGTCGATTGTCACATGGCCGACGAGCTGGCGGTGATAGGTCGGCGCCACGCCCTTGGACGGACCCGGATGGGTCACGACGCGATAGACCTCGAGCTTCTGGCCGACCTCGGCGCCATCGGCCTTGCCGATGCAGACGACCGTGCCGTTGCTGCCCGTGTCGACGATCGAGCCGCGCATGAACAGGCTGTGCCCGATGCCCTGGGCCATAGCGGGGACGGCAGCAAGCATCGAAATGCCGGCAAGCGCGACCATGAGAGTTTTTCTGACCATATTCACCTCCTTGGATGGTAAGCCACCGCCCGGACTTTGCCGAGGGGAAGAGCGTCTCTTCAGGCTTGGGACTACGGTCCCGGGTCCAGCCTCGATATACGTAGAGGCCGCAGCCGATCTTCTTCCCCGGGCCGGATCTTTATTGACGCGGAGTTGACGGAATCAGCCGTCAGCACTTCAAAATCCGCGCGGCGCGAGACTTTGGTTGGCTGCGCCCGCGAAACCCGCTAGATATCGAGGCCCGTGAAACGCCTGCTCGCCCTCCTGCTCGTCATCGGAGCGCTGTCCGGTCTCTTCGGAGCCCAGATGGCGGCCGCGCACAGCGTGCCGCAGGCGGCAGGCGCGCCGCTGGCCAAGGGCATGGATGCGGACTGCATGGCGATGATGGCCAAGCAGCAGCCTGCGCCCAGCGAAAAGCCCTGCAAGGGCCTGACGCTCGATTGCATCGCCGCGATGGGGTGCGTGATCCCGCTGGTCGCAGCGGACCTGGCAGGCGGCGTTGCGCCTGCGCGTCTCTACGACGCGCCCAGCTTCTGGACGACCGACACGATATTGACCGGCAAGGCGGTTGCGCCCGAGCCGGATCCTCCCACCAGCCTTGCCTGATTGAACGAGCACGGGCTGCGCGCATCGATCGATGCGTGCGCGCCCGGTTTCCTTCTTTTCAGTCAAAGGTTTTCGTGATGATCAAACTGCTTCCGGCCGCCCTTGTGGCGGCCCTCAGTCTCGCCGCGCCTGCGCTTGCAACCGACGCGAGCCGCACGCCGCAAGGCCATTGGGAATGGCGGTCGGCGCCGCAATATGGTCCGCGGGCGACTGGCCCTGCGCGTGTCCGCATATGGGTGCCCGACAGCCGGGACATGGCCAGCTGCGATTGCGCGATGATGCAGGCAAGCGCCGCCGACTGCATGCGCGGCGCAGTCAGGTCGGACAAGGGCTAAACCCGCTCCGGAGCGGCGCGTCACATCTTGGCGCGCCGCCTCTGTCATGAGGGGATGATATCCATGATCATGATGCCGAGGCGCGCTGTGCGACGCCTGTTGCTCTCTATCGGTGCGACGCTTGCGAGCGCCTGGGCCGTGCCGGTGTCGGCCGGCCCGCTCACCTACGAGCAGGCAGTGAGGCTCGCTGCCGCCAACGCGCCAAGCCTCAAGGCGCGCGCGGCGGCGACAGCCGGCGCCCGCTCTTCGGCGGTCGCGGCCGATCGCCTGCCCGATCCGACGCTCGACCTGGGCCTGCAGAACTTCCCGGTGAGCGGCCCCAATGCCGGCAGCTTCACGCGCGACGATTTCACCATGGCGACGATCGGGTTCAGCCAGACCTTCCCCAATCTCGCCAAGCGCCATGCACGCGCCGCGCGCGCCGCGGCCGATATCGGTATCGCCGAGGCGGGCGAGCTGGTCGAAGGCCGCAACGTGCGGCTCGAGACCGCCCTCGCCTGGGTCGATCTCTATTATGGAGAACGCCGGCTCCGGCAGCTCGACCTGCTCGATGCCAGCCTCGACGACCTGCAGAAGACCGTGACCGCACGCCTGGCGTCGGGCAGCGCGCGCCCGAGCCAGGCGCTCGAGCCCGACCAGCTCCGCGCCGCCATCGCCGATCGCCGCGCCGAGATGGCTGCGGTGGTGGCGCAGGCGCGGGCCCGGCTCGCGCGCTATACCGGCGACCCCGACCCGCAGGCGACGGGCGACCCGCCGATGCTCGATGTCGATCCGATCCGGCTGCGGGCCGGGATCGATGCGCTTCCCGCCCTGCGCGCGCAGGACGCGCGGATCGCAGTCGCCGAAGCGGACGTGCGTCTCGCGCGCGCCGACAAGCGCCCCGACTGGAAGGTCGGCGTCACCTATGGCCGGCGCGATCCCATGTACGGCGACATGGCCTCGGTCGGCGTGTCGATCGACCTGCCGCTGTTCGCCGGCAAGCGCCAGAACCCCAGGATCGCTGCAAGCGAGAGCCTTGCGCAAGGGGGTCGGTTCGACCGCGAGGCGATCCGCCGCGAGCTGGTGGCGCAGCTCGACGCCGATCTCGCAGACCATGCCATGCATCTCTCCCGGTTGCGCAATGCCCGCGAGACGCTGGTGCCACTCGCCAGGCACCGCGCCGAGCTCGACCGCGACAGCTATGGCGCCGGCAAGCTCGACCTTGGCGCCGCGCTGCTCACGACGCTCGGGCTCGCGGAGGCCGAGGTCGAGGCGCTCAACCGCGAAGCCGACGTCGCGCGCGACGCGGTCCGCATCACTATCACCTATGGGGAGGAGCGGCCATGACGCTCGATAAATCCGCGCTGCGCTGGGGCGCATCGATCCTGGCTGTCGCGCTGCTGGCCGGCGGCACAGGCTATTGGGCTGGCCATCGCCAGGCACCGCAATCGGAGGCGACCACGCCCGCCGGGGCAGGCAAAGTCCTTTACTGGTACGATCCGATGTTCCCCAACCAGAAGTTCGACAAGCCCGGCAAGTCGCCCTTCATGGATATGCAGCTCGTGCCGCGATACGCGGACGGAGGAAGCGCCGGCGCGGCCCCCACGGTCGCCGTCGATCCCGCCGCGCGGCAGAGCCTGGGATTGCGGGTCGTCGCGGCGAAGATGGGCAGCCTTGCCTCGGCCCTCGAGGTCACCGGCACGATCGACTTCAACCAGCGCGACGTCGCCGTCATCCAGGCGCGTTCGGGCGGGTTCGTGAGCCGCGTCTATGCGCGAGCGCCCGGGGACGTGGTCCGCGCCGGCGCGCCGATCGCGGACCTGCTCCTGCCCGAATGGGGCGGCGCGCAGACCGAATATCTGAGCGTCAGGCGGCTCGGCAAGCCCGATCTCACCGCGGCCGCGCGCCAGCGGCTGCGGCTGATGGGCATGTCCGACGGCCTCATCGCCAGCGTCGAGCGGAGCGGTCGGCCGAACGGCGTGGTGACCATCACGACGCCGATCTCGGGCACGATCCAGACGCTCGACGCCCGTGCCGGCGTGACGCTCGCCATGGGCCAGACGCTCGCCCAGGTAAGCGGGCTCGGCACCGTCTGGCTCAATGCCGCGGTGCCCGAAGCGCGCGCGGGCGATGTCCGGGTCGGCCAGAATGCCAGCGCCACGCTGGCGAGCTTCCCCGGCGAGCGCTTCGCCGGCCGGGTGATCGCGATCCTGCCGACGACGCAGGCCGACAGCCGCACGCTCACCGTGCGGATCGAGCTGCCCAACCGGGACGGGCGGTTACGGCCGGGCATGTTCGCCAGCGTCGTGCTTGGCGGCGATGCCAAGCCGGCGCTGCTGGTGCCGAGCGAGGCGGTGATCCGCACGGGCAAGCGCACGCTCGTCATGCTCGCCGCAGGCGACGGGCGCTATCATCCCGCCGAGGTCCGCATCGGCCGCGAGGCGGGCGGTGAAACCGAGATCCTTGCCGGCCTGTCGCCCGGCGAGAAAGTCGTCGCCTCGGGGCAGTTCCTGATCGACTCCGAGGCGAGCCTGTCGGGAATCGAGGCGCGGCCGATCGGCGGCGGTGCGGCATCGGCGACCATCGCCGCGCCGAGGTCGAAAGCCACGCTGTACGAGACGACGGGCAAGATCGAGCGGCTCACGGCCAATGCGGTGACGCTCAGCCACGAACCGGTCCCCGCGCTCGACTGGCCCGCGATGACGATGACCTTCGCGCTCGCCGATCCGGGCATCGCGCGCGGCTTCAAGGCGGGCGACCGGGTTCGGTTCGGGTTCGACCGGCCCCCGGCGGGACCGACGCTGCGGCGTATGGCGAAGGTGGCGGGCCGATGATCGCCCATCTCATCCGCTGGTCGGTCAAGAACCGCTTCTTCGTTCTGATCGGCATGCTGGCGCTGGTCGGCGCGGGCCTCTGGGCGGTACGATCCACCCCGATCGACGCCCTCCCCGATCTGTCCGACGTGCAGGTCGTCATTCGTACCAGCTACCCGGGTCAGGCGCCGCAGATCGTCGAAAACCAGGTCACCTATCCGCTCACCACCACCATGCTGTCGGTGCCAGGCGCCAAGACGGTGCGCGGCTATTCCTTCTTCGGCGACAGCTTCGTCTATGTGATCTTCGAGGACGGCACCGATCTCTATTGGGCGCGCAGCCGCGTGCTCGAATATCTGAACCAGGTGCAGGGGCGCCTGCCGGCGAGCGCGCGCAGCGCGCTCGGGCCCGACGCGACCGGGGTTGGCTGGGTCTATGAATATGCGCTGGTCGACCGCACCGGCCGGCATGACCTGTCGCAGCTGCGCGGTCTGCAGGACTGGTTCCTGCGCTATGAGCTCAAGACCGTGACCGGCGTCGCCGAGGTCGCCAGCATCGGCGGCATGGTCAAGCAGTATCAGATACTGCTCGATCCGGTGAAGCTCGCGGCCTACGGGGTGACCCACGCCCAGGCGGTCGAGGCGATCCGGCAGGCCAATCAAGAAGCGGGCGGGTCGGTGCTCGAGCTGGCCGAAGCCGAATATATGGTGCGCGCCTCAGGCTATCTGAAGACGCTCGACGATTTCCGCGCGATCCCGCTGAAGACGGCGGCCGGCGGCGTGCCGATCCGCCTCGGCGACGTCGCCACGATCCAGATCGGCCCCGAGATGCGGCGCGGCATCGCCGAGCTGAACGGTGAAGGCGAGGTCGCAGGCGGGGTCGTGATCCTGCGCTCGGGCAAGAATGCGCGGGAGACGATCGCGGCGGTCAAGGACAAGCTCGCGGACCTCAAGAGGAGCCTGCCGCCGGGCGTCGAGGTGGTGACGGTCTATGACCGCTCGCAGCTGATCGACCGTGCTGTCGAGAACCTCACCCACAAGCTGGTCGAGGAGTTCGTCGTCGTGGCCCTGGTCTGTGCGCTCTTCCTCTGGCATGTCCGCTCGGCGCTCGTCGCGATCCTCACCCTTCCCTTGGGCGTGCTCGCCGCCTTCGTCGTGATGCGCTACCAGGGCGTCAACGCCAACATCATGTCGCTCGGCGGCATCGCCATCGCGATCGGTGCCATGGTCGATGCGGCCGTGGTCATGATCGAGAACGCCCACAAGAAGATCGAGCGCTGGGAGCAGGACCATCCGGGCACGCATCTCGACGGCGAGACGCGCTGGATCCTCGTCACCGAGGCGGCGGCCGAGGTCGGGCCGGCGCTGTTCTTCAGCCTGCTGATCATCACGCTGTCGTTCATCCCGGTGTTTACACTGGAGGCGCAGGAGGGCCGGCTGTTCGCGCCGCTCGCCTTCACCAAGACCTATGCGATGGCCGCCGCCGCGATCCTGTCGGTGACATTGGTGCCGATCCTGATGGGCTGGCTGATCCGGGGCGGATCCCGCCTGAGCAGGCCAATCCGGTCAATCGCTGGCTGACCGATCTCTACCGGCCTGCGATCGACTGGACGATGAAGCGGCCCAAGACCGTGCTGCTGATCGCGGCTTTGGTGTTCGCGACCACGGCCTGGCCGCTCAGCCGGCTCGGCGGCGAATTCATGCCCAACCTCGACGAGGGCGACCTGCTCTACATGCCCTCGGCCCTGCCCGGTCTCTCGGCCGCCAAGGCGAGCGAACTGCTCCAGCAGACCGACCGGCTGATCAGGACGGTGCCCGAGGTCGAAAGCGTGTTCGGCAAGGCGGGGCGTGCCGAGACCGCGACCGACCCCGCCCCGCTCGAGATGTTCGAGACGACGATCCAGTTCAAGCCCCGCGACCAGTGGCGACCAGGCATGACGCCCGAGAAGCTGATCGACGAGCTCGATCGCCGGGTGAGGCTTCCGGGGCTCGCCAATATCTGGGTGCCGCCGATCCGCAACCGCATCGACATGCTCGCGACGGGCATCAAGAGCCCGATCGGGGTCAAGGTGTCGGGCAGTGATCTCGCCGAGCTCGACCGCATCGCCCATGATGTCGAGACCGTGGCCAGGACCGTGCCGGGCGTCAGCTCGGCGCTCGCCGAGCGGCTGACCGGCGGACGCTATGTCGATGTCGACATCGACCGCGCCGCCGCTGCGCGGTTCGGACTCAACATCGCCGACGTGCAGGCCATCGTCTCGGGCGCGATCGGCGGCGAGACGATCGGCGAGACGGTCGAGGGCCTCGCCCGCTATCCGATCAGCGTGCGCTATCCGCGCGAATTGCGCGACAGCCTCGACGGGCTGCGGGGGCTACCGATCCTGACGCCCGCGGGCCAGCAGATCACCCTCGGCACGGTCGCCAATGTCACGATCGCCGAAGGGCCGCCGATGCTCAAGACCGAGAATGCCCGGCCCTCGACCTGGGTCTATGTCGATGTGCGCGGGCGCGATCTCGCCTCGGTGGTTGGCGATCTGCAACGCGCGGTGGCGAGACAGGTTCGGCTCTCGCCGGGGGTCAGCATCGCCTATTCGGGCCAGTTCGAATATCTCGAGCGCGCGGTCGACCGCTTGAAGCTGGTCGTGCCCGCGACGCTGCTGATCATCTTCGTGCTGCTCTACCTCATCTTCGGCCGCTTCGACGAGGCTGCGCTGATCATGGGCACGCTGCCGTTCGCGCTGACCGGCGGCATCTGGACGCTCTATCTGCTGGGGTTCAACCAGTCGGTTGCCACCGGGGTCGGGTTCATCGCGCTCGCCGGCGTCTCCGCCGAGTTCGGGGTGGTGATGCTGATCTATCTCAAGAATGCGCTGGCCGAGCGCACGGCTAATCCGGACGCCGCCGAGGTGAAGGCCGCGGTGCGCGAAGGCGCGCTGCTGCGCGTCCGGCCCAAGGCGATGACGGTCGCGGTGATCCTCGCCGGCCTGCTGCCGATCCTGCTGGGATCGGGCGCGGGCTCGGAGGTGATGAGCCGGATCGCGGCGCCGATGATCGGCGGCATGCTGAGCGCGCCGCTGCTGTCGATGTTCGTCCTGCCCGCCGCCTATCTGCTGCTGCGCCGGCCGAAGACCGACCCCATCCATCAACCCGCTTCATCATGAAGGAGACGATTATGAGACATGCACGACTGACCCTCGCCCTCGGCCTTGCCGTCCTGACCGCCGCGTGCGGCAAGAAGGGCGAGACCCCGGTTACAACCGAAACCAACCAGGCGGCGCCTGCCGCGACCATGAGCGGCGACATGGGCAACATGTCGATGGCGCCTGACGCGAACGCCGCAATCAAGGCCAAGGGCCATGGCACCGTCACCGCGATCGACAAGACGGCGGGCACGATCACGCTCAACCACGGCCCGATCCCCGAAGCCAAGTGGCCGGCGATGACGATGGCGTTCAAGGCGGCGCCCGCGATCACCGATGCGGTCAAGGTCGGCGACAAGGTCGATTTCGACCTCTCGCTCAAGGGCAGCGATGGCGAGGTCACCGCGATCACAAAGCAATGATCCGCTAAGTTCGACCAAAAGAAGCTGGTTGCGTCGCCGCTCCGGGGCGGCGACGCCCCTGCCGGCCGTCTGCCTGGCCGTGCGCCCGGTCTACGGATGCGATCGGCAACGCCCAACGCCAGCCGCGTTTCCCTGCGCGATCACAGGCAGTTTGAGCAAGCTTCGCGGATCGCACATTGAACGTGCAAGCCGCCCTTGCCCGCGATAGCCTGAGCGGCAAGGAGCCAGTTCAGGATGACCGAGCCAGTATGACCTTGTTACCCACGACACATCATGATCTCTTGAGCGAGCTTGTCCGTCGTTGGCGAGACGATCCGGGCGCCACCTATCGCTCCTGGTTTCTTTGGGACGAACGCCTGAAAAACTTCCGCTCCATCCGTCGGGGGCTGCAGCAGGTGGTCGTGGAAATCGAAAGTGGGCGGTTCGGCGTCGCCTATCGCGGCTCGTCACTGGAAACGGTTGTCCACTCGATCGCCGAACAGCGGCAGATCTTCAAGGGCGCCGACCATGCCTGGCTGTGGAAGCCCAAGCTGCGCATTCCCGACATTTACGAAAGCCCGGACGGCTCTGTTGCAAACATGGGGCACGGCCGCGCGGCGTCACCCAGTTGGGGGATTAGGCAGCATTGGCGAAATGCTTATTGAGCATAATCATGGTTTCGGTCAGGGCCGAGGGTCCAATTCCGAATGCTCTTTCAACCAGGCGCACCTCCCCCATGATACCTGGCTGCAGGCACCATGCCTGGGCCTGTCCTTTGCGTAGGGCGCGCATGACCTCGAAGCCCTTGATCGTGGCGTAGGCCGTTGGCATCGACTTGAAGCCACGTACCGGCTTGATCAGCATCTTCAGCTTGCCGTGGTCGGCCTCGAGCACGTTGTTCAGATATTTCACCTGCCGGTGCTCGGTTTCCGCCGCCAGTTTGCCTTCGCGTTTCAGCTCAGCGATTGCTGCGCCGTAGCTGGGTGCCTTGTCGGTATTGAGTTTGGCCGGCTTTTCCCAGTCCTTCAGGCCACGAAGAGCTTTGCCCAGAAAGCGCTTCGCCGCTTTGGCGCTGCGTGTCGATGACAGATAGAAATCAATCGTGTCGCCCCGTTTGTCGACCGCCCGGTACAGGTAGGTCCATTTGCCCCGCACCTTTACGTAGGTCTCATCCAGACGCCAGCTCGGATCAAAGCCGCGCCGCCAGAACCAGCGGAGACGCTTCTCCATCTCCGGCGCGTAGCGCTGCACCCAGCGATAGATCGTCGTATGATCGACATCGATCCCACGCTCGGACAGCATTTCCTCGAGATCACGGTAGCTGATGCCGTATCGACAATACCAGCGCACCGCCCATAGGATGACCTCGCCGGTAAAATGCCGTCCTTTGAAATCGTTCATCGCAACTGACCTTGACAGTACATGAGCCCAATCTTGGAAACCGTGTCAGAGTTTGCAACAGAGCCGCACGAACTGAAATATGACGGTTACCGCACGCTTCTTGCGGTGGGTGGGGGTGAGGGTCGCGCCTATACCCGATCGGGCCTCGACTGGTCCGAGCGCTTTGCCGCGCTGATTGCCGAAGCGATCACGCTTGATGTGTCCAGTGCCCTGATCGATGGGGAAGCGGTGGTGCTCCTGCCCGATGGTCGCACGAGTTTTCAGGCCCTTCAGGCCGCGCTTAAGCATGACCCCCGGAAGATCGACTATTTCGCTTTTGATCTTCTTGAACTTGATGGTGAGGACCTCACGGAGCGGCCGCTTACCGAGCGAAAGGAGATGCTGGCTGCTTTGCTGGGCAAGGGTGTAGGTCACCTACGCTATTCCGACCATATTGTCGGGCGCGGCGAGCAGCTATTCGAGAGTTTCTGTGGCGCAGGCCTCGAGGGCGTCATCTCCAAGCGGATTGACGCTCGCTACTCGGGATCCCGGTCCGGCAGCTGGGTCAAGACCAAGTGCATCCGTCGGCAGGAATTTGTCATCGTCGGGTGGACCCCGTCCGACAAGCAGCGCGGATTTCGGTCGTTGCTGCTTGGCGTCAATGAGGAGGGCGAGCTCCGCTTTGCAGGCAAAGTGGGCACAGGATTTACGGGCGACGAGATCGAACATCTCATGGCCTTGATGGCGCCTCTCGAGCAGGAAAAGGCCACTGTCGAGGCGCCGCGCGTCGCCGTGCGTGGAGCCCACTGGATCAAGCCCAAGCTGGTCGCTGAGATCGCCTACATCGAATTCACCGACGAAGGTGTGCTCCGGCATCCAAGCTATCTTGGCCTGCGGGAGGACAAGAAGCCGGAGGCCGTCGTCCTCGAAATTGAGGCGCCGGTGGAGCTCGCCACCACCGCACCGGTGAGCAGCGGCGTCAAGATCAGTAACCGGGGGCGGGTGATCTTCCCGGAGGGCAAGCTCACCAAAGGGCAGCTGTCGGACTATTATGAAGCGGTGGCGGAGGTCATGTTACCATGGGCAGGCAGTCGTCCCATCAGCCTGGTTCGTTGCCCACAGGGCAGGGACAAGAAATGCTTTTTCCAGAAGCATGATGCCGGCAGCTTCGGTGAGGAGGTGAAGCATGTCGGCATTCGGGAAAAGGATGGGCATGAAGAGCCCTATTTGTTTGTCGACACACCAGCTGGCCTTCTCACTTGCGTTCAGATGGGCACGATCGAGTTTCACGGCTGGGGCGCCCGGATCGAGGACGTCGAAAAAGTCGACCGGCTGGTCTTTGACCTCGATCCCGACGAAGGCCTCGACTTCAAGGCTGTGGTCTCCGCCGCTTTCCATGTGCAGGATGTGCTGGCGCAGATGGGGCTCGTCACATTCCCGATGGTGACGGGCGGCAAGGGGGTCCATGTCATTGCGCCGCTTACCCCCACGGCCGAATGGCCGCAGGTGAAGGATTTCGCCCACCGCTTCGCTATGGCTCTGGCGCAGGCGGAGCCTGCCCGTTTTACCGCAGCCCTCGCCAAGGCCCGACGCGCTGGGCGCATCTTCATCGACTATCTGCGGAACCAGCGAGGTGCGACGGCGGTCATGCCCTATAGTGCGCGTTCGCGGCCGTTCGCGCCGGTGGCTGCGCCGCTCACTTGGGAAGAGTTGCGGGACCTCGACAGCCCTGCGCATTGGCATATTGGCGATGGCGCTGAACTGGTGAAGCGTGCCAGGTCAAAAGACCTTGCTCATTGGGGAAGGGCAGATCAGATTCTTCCGGATCTCTGAGCTTGCGCAGTAGTCCTCCCTACTGTCGTCGCTGGTCGCCCGGCCGCCGCACGCTTGCCATGCTCAATGGAAATCATGACTGCGGATCGGCAGGATCTCAGCCTGATCGGCCGCAGTCGCGCAGCGCGGGGAGGGAAGCGTGCGCCCTCGCGGCAAGGCTGTGCTGCGCGGATCAGGTCCACCGCCATGGCTGGCGCCATCGCCGCGCCCCGGCGTGACGCTAAAGTCCGTGCGTCCAACCGAGCGGAGCATCTCATCATGATCGATGATCCGATCGCAGATCATGTGGATGACCTCGCCTTCCTTCTGTAGGCGCCCGCGCATGGCGATCATAGACGATGACATGACCTGCCGCCGGTAGATCTCGAACCGGTCAGGCCAGAGAATGCCCTGCGCCACGCCACTTTCATCCTCGATCGTCACGAACAACACGCCCTTGGCCGATCCCGGCCGCTGCCGCACCAGAATGACGCCCGCAACCTCAACATTGCGCCCATCCCGGATCGAGCGCAGATCCGCGCAGCGCACGATGTTCATCTGGTCGAGCTGCGGCCGCAGGAAGCTCAGCGGATGCGCGCGCAGCGACAGCTGGAGCGAGCGATAATCCTCCACCACCTCCCGCCCCTCAGCCATCTGCCGCAGGGCAACCTGCGCCTCCTGTCCTTCCGCTGAAAACCTCCCCTCCCGCTCGTCAGCTGCGGCAAAAAGCGGCAGCGGAGCTTCGCCAAGGCCCTTCACCCTCCAGAGCCCCTGCCGCCGGTCGTGTGCGATGCAGGCAAAGGCATCGGCCTCCGCCAGTCGCTCGATCGCGACGCGGGGCACGCGCGCGCGGCGCCACGCCTCCTCAACGCTCTCGAACGGCGCTGGTCCTCGCGCAGCGACAATCGCCGCGGCATGAAGATCGGCAAGGCCGCGCACCTGCCGGAAACCCAGCCGCACCGCCTTGTAGCGGCCGCGCGTTTGCTCGAGCGTACAGTCCCAATGGCTGTGGTTGATTGAGACCGGTCGCACCTCGACGCCGTGGGCCCGAGCATCCCGCACGATCTGCGCCGGCGCATAGAAGCCCATGGGCTGAGCGTTGAGTAGCGCCGCACAGAAGACGTCAGGATGGTGATGCTTCATCCAGGAAGAGGCGTAGGCGATCTTGGCAAAGCTTGCCGCATGGCTCTCGGGAAAACCATAGCTGCCAAAGCCCTCGATCTGCTTGAAGGTGCGCTCGGCAAAGTCTCTGGGATAACCCCGCGAGACCATGCCGTTCACCAGCTTGTCGTAGAAATGGCTGACCCCGCCAGTCAGCTTGAACGTCGCCATGGCGCGGCGCAGCTGGTCAGCCTCAGCAGGCGTGAACCCCGCGCCAACGATCGCCACCTTCATCGCCTGCTCCTGGAACAGCGGCACCCCCAGCGTCTTCTTGAGCACGGCCTTCAGTTCTTCCTTGGGATACTCAGGCTGCTCCTTGCCTTCCCGTCGGCGAAGATAGGGATGGACCATGTCGCCCTGGATCGGACCCGGGCGGACGATCGCCACCTCGATCACCAGATCGTAAAACTCTCGTGGCTTGATCCGCGGCAGCATCGACATCTGCGCCCGGCTTTCGATCTGGAAGACGCCCAGAGTGTCGGCGCGCTGGATCATGGCATAGACGGCGGGATCATCATGCTGGAGATCAGCCATGCCGATTTTGATGCCCTTATGCTCCTCCAGCAGGTTGAAGGCGCGGTTCATGCAGCCGAGCATGCCGAGGCCCAGCACATCGACCTTCATGAACTTCAAAGCATCGATATCATCCTTGTCCCACTCGATGATCTGTCGGTCTTCCATGCGCGCGGGCTCGATGGGCACGAGATCGTCGAGCCGCTCCTGCGTCAGCACGAAGCCCCCAGGATGCTGCGACAGATGCCGCGGCGTGCCGATTAGCTGACGCGAAAGCTCCAGCGTGAGATTCAGCCGATGATCATCGGCATTCAAGTTGAGGCTCTTGATCTGCTCTTGGGCAATCCCGTCCATCGACCAGCCCCAGACAAGGCCGGTGAGCATCTTGGTGAGATCGCGCGGCAGGCCCAGCGCCTTGCCGACCTCAGCCACCGCGCCGCGCGTGCGGTAGCGCGTGACGACCGCCGTCAGCGCCGAACGGGTGCGGCTGTAAGTCTCATAGATCCACTGGATTATTTCCTCGCGCCGCTCATGCTCGAAATCGACATCGATGTCGGGCGGCTCCTTGCGCTCGCCTGAGACAAAGCGCTCGAACAGCAGCTCATGCTGGATTGGGTCGATCGAGGTGATGCCGAGCATGAAGCAGACGCAGCTGTTGGCTGCAGAGCCGCGCCCCTGGCAGAGAATGCCGCGCCGTCGGCTCTCCGCCACGATCGCATGGACCGTCAGGAAATAGGGCGCGTAGCCCAGCAGGTCGATCAGCCGCAACTCATGATCGATCTGGTCGCGATAGGCTTTTGGCAGGTCGTTCGGGAACATGCGCTGGGCCGCTGCATCCGTGAGCGCCGTGAGAGCCTGCTGCGCGGTTTGCCCCTCCATCACCTGCTCGTAGGGATATTGATACTGGATCTCGCCAAGATCGAACCGGCATTGGTCAGCGATATCGGCGCTGGCCTGGATCGCGTCTGGGAAAGCGGAAAAACGCCGCTCCATCTCCTCGGGAGACTTCAGGTTGCGGTCCATATGGCGTTCGCGCTTGAACCCCAGCCGTTCGATGGTTGTGCCCTCGCGGATCGCTGTCATGACATCCTGGAGCGGCCTGACTTCGGGCGTGTGATAGAGAATGTCGCCGGTGGCGACGCCACGCACCCCCACCTGCCGCGCCATGGCGTTAAGCGCGTGAAGGCGCGCGAGATCGTCGGGCCGACGGCGCAGCGACAGCGTCATATAGCCGCGGCGGCCAAAGACATCGCGCAGATCAGTAAGACTGGCGAGCGTGCCGCTGTCTGGCATGTCCGGCACCAGGATGGCAATCATGCCTTCGGCATGGTTTGCGACATCGGCCCAGTCGAGCAGGCAGCGGCCTTTGCCGCCGCGTGCCTTGCCGAGCGAGAGCAGCCGGGTCAGGCGCGACCAGGCGGATCGATCAGTCGGATAAACCAGCAGGGCGCGGTCGTCGGTGAGATCCACGCGCGTGCCCGCGATCATCCGGACTTGGGTCGCCTTCTGCGCCTCCCATCCCCGCACCACGCCAGCGACACTGCCCCAGTCGGCAAGACCCAGCGCCTTGTGCCCCATAAGAGCAGCGGCGGAGAAGAGCTGCTCGGGCGATGAGGCGCCGCGCAGGAAGGAGAAGTGGCTGGTCACCTGCAGCTCGACATAGCGGGCCATCAGCCGAACATCCCATGCATGAACCAGCTTAGGTTGCCGGTCTGCTCATCCACGCCATCGCCACGGCGAAACAGCCAGAAGCGCCCACCACCTTCTGTCTCCACCCGGAAATAGTCCCGCACGGCCCAGAGCTCCTGAGGCCTCTGCCACCATTCGCCATGGATCCGCTCAGGACCATCGCCCGCGACCACGCGATAGGCGGTGCCGCGCCAGGTGAAACGGCGCGGCGGATGGTCGGGGAGCAGCGCCACCACATGGGATAGCAGTTCGGGCCGCTTCAGCATGCGCACCGGCCGCTTCCATGTCGGCCAGCCCAAGGGCTTTGCCAGTGCCTCGCTCCGCCGGACCGCGCGCTCGGGCACATCGCTCTCCTGCGAAGACAGGCGGAACGGCGCGTCAGGCTCGATCCTTCCGGCGAGTTGATCAATCAGCGGCGCAATGTCCGGCGGCCCGTTGCTGCTGCCGAGACCAGCCTCTAGCGTTTGCGCTTGGAGTTCCTCCATGCGCGGCGCTGTCAGGCTCATCGCGTCTATGCCGAGCCCGGGATCGATCCGCTCGACGCGCATGCCGAGCATCCGCTTGAGATGCTTGGGCTCTCGCGTCGGGCGAGACGTGCCGATCGTGATATGCTGTTCGCTACCATCAACGAGTCTGCAGGTGAGATGCACAGCGCGCAGGCCTAGCCCACACTCTTGAAGCTGCAGGACCAGATCATCGACTAGATCGCCGATGACCTGCGTTATGGCGTCCGCCGTACCGATCGGTTCAAGCAGCCGCCGCCCCGCCCGCGGCGCCTCAAACGGCACGACCGACACGATCGGTTCTGCCAGCAGCCCGCGCGCCTGATCAAGCCGGCGGACGGTGCCAAGCCCAAGGCGCTTGGCCAGAGGGGCGCGTGGCATCGGGTAGAGATCCGCAATCTGCTCGAGACCAAAACGGGCGGCGGACGTTAGCGCTTCAGGCTCAAGACGCAGCGCGGCGAGCGGCAGGTCAGCAATCGCTTGGGCTTCACCGCCGGGCGACAGCAGCGTAATGGCTTGGCCGCTATAGCGCGCCAGTGCATGGGCGGCACCCGGCGTGCCCGCGACAGCGATGTTGGCGGTAAAGCCCAGCCGTTTCAGAAAGCGCAGCAGACGTTTGCAGAAACGCGCCTCGCCCCCGAACAAATGACTGGTGCCGGTGAGGTCTAGCCAGAGGCCGTCGCTCCCGGATGGGCAAGCGCTCGGCGTCCAATGGCAGACCGCATGAAGGGCGAGCCGATCAAGCCAAGCCTGATCGGCGTGGGGATCGGCATCCCGCACATCGAGGTCGGTCACTAGGGCGCGGGCATGAGCGGCCGCGATGCCGGAACGCAGACCGAGCTCAAGCGCCACCGGGCAGGCGGCCGTCACCACATCTCGCTGTCCCATCCGGGCAATCAGGATCGTCGGCTTGGCCCACAAGGTTGTCCAGCTAAGCGCTGGCGCCAAGCGGACGCTGGCGCTGCTTTCATCGGCTGGTATCGCCTTGAAGGGATGTTCGGCGGATTCACTGCGCCGTCCCATCTCCCGCATGGTTGGGCGCTGATGGACGGGCAGCGCATCGATCTCGCTCTGACTTGGCCGCTGCGCCTCATCGCGTGCCCAGCGCGCACCCGGCCGCCACCCGCCGCCGCGGGGCACCGAGCAGGCTCCGGGATTGTCGTCGATCGGGCCAGCAAGGCGAGGAGCGAGCGACGCGGCGACAGGCTCAGGCCGCCTGGCTGGCCACTCCAGCCGCCGCAGGCGCTCGATGGCGAGCTGCGGCAGGTAGAGCGAGGCGACCCTGATCATCGCACGCCTCCAGTTCAAGAGAGAAGGGATTGCCATTGCGCTGGCGTACAAGCTCGACTGACCAGCGCGCGCGTCCGACCCCCGGATGGGTAAGAGGCGCCGACGGCACACAGCCGATCCGCCAGCGGGTCATTGCGGACGAAAGCCCGCTCAAGGGGCAGCGGTCCCGCGCACGGTGGCGGCGGTAAAGCAGCATCGGCGTCCTGCCGTCGGAAGCGGCCAGCTGCAGCCTTCGCGTTGCAGTCTGGTCGGCGGATTTGACCTCGGCCACCACGCAAGCCAGCGAACCATGGCGCAGAGCATCCTCGGCCATGGCGAGCACAATGCTGTCGCTCGTGCCGTGCGCATAGAGGACCTTGTCTGGACCAAGTCCCACCTGTTGGAGGCCGGGCGCGTAAAGGTCGAAATTCGTGACTGCCCAGAAGACCGTGAAATCCTGTCGGGAGGCGAAGCGGGCCGCAATGCCAGCGATGAACAGCGTCGCCGCCGCATCGTCGCTGAGCGTCGGGCAGGCGGCGGCAACCTCGTGCAACGCCGCGCCGTCCAGCCCACCATCGGCAAGGCGCTCATCAAGCTCGGAAAGGCCGAAAGGCAAGACGGGGCCGCGCGCAGAACGCGCTTGCGCCAGTTCGGCCAACAACTCTGCAAGCGGCGCGCTGCGGGGCTGATTGGATCGGGAAGCAAAGCAGGCCATGGGAACATATCGACTCAGATGTTCCCTTTATGTTCCACTGCCCCGCAAGATTCGTCAAGCGCGATGAATCCTGTTTTTACGCGCCTTGTTCTTCACTCGCTCATAGCGCCAGCACGTGCTGGGTTGCAGGATCCCGAACTCCGCCAAACCAGCGATCAAGCGAGCTGGCGAACAGCGGTTCGGGCGCCGCGGCTTCGAACAGGGTGAGGGAGGAGCGCAGCTTCATCGCATCGATGCTGCCGAACACGACAACGGGGTCGCTGGTATGAAGCTGTTGCAGTGCTCCCACGCATTCCCTGTAGCGGAAGCCTAGCAGCTCGTGTGCAAGATAAGCGTGCGCCTCTTCGATAGAAGCAATGCCGTAATAATGTGCGGTTTGACTCTGCCCTAGGCCCCGCAGCTGCGGGAAGATGAACCAAATCCAGTGCGAGCGCTTCGCTCCTCGTCGGATTTCGCTCAGGGCAGCGGCGTAGCTGCCAGCCTGAGCCTCGACGAAGCGGGCCAGGGTCGCGTCGCTCCTCATCAGAGCATTTCTCCCTGCGCTGGCGGGGCACCGTACACTTGGGTAACCGGCAGACTGCCTTGCGGCAGCCAGCGCAGCACGTCAGCGGCAGCGACAGCCGGATCAACCCACTTAGCCCATTGATGGCGCGCCAGGGGGATGATCTGCCGATAATGATAGGGAGCAACGTCCGGGCCTGCGTCCATGGTCAGCATGGTGAAGGCTTCCTCTTGAGGACTTTCGCGCCAGATGCCAGCGATGCAGAACCAGCGGTGATCGGTCATGGTGAAAAGCCATTTGTCGAGGCGCTTCTGCTTGGGCTCGGCGGGATCAGTGAACTCGTAAAATCCGTCGGCAAGGATAAGGCAGCGGTTCGAGGTGAACTCCCGTCCCTCTGAGCGGAAGTTATAGACAGGCTTGCCCTTGGGACTTGGCCAGCTCCATCTCCGGTTGACCAGCTCCCCTGATCCTCGCTCACCCTCAACAGAACGCACGATCGGCGCAATATCGGTGATCTTGATATCCTCCCGCGCGGGCACATTGGGCTTGCCCTCGGGCATTTTGATCCTGATTTTCAGATCTTCAAAAACCTTGACGATCGAGGCGATGTCGATCTCGAGCCTATAGTCGTTGCACATCGCTCCTCCTTTGCCCTCTACTTGCTCCTGCCCTTCGTTCCCCGTATGTTTTTAACATGGACTCGAAAGCAACGCCCTTTGACTCTGACGCGCGCGGAAGCCAACGCGCCATCATCCGGCGCAATCCGGATGACGTCGAAGTGATTGAGATAATCGAGGCGGCCTGGGGTTCCAGTCCGCGCTTCAGTGACGGCGTGAGCTATGAGTTCATCCGGTCGGAAGGACGCACATTCACCAGCAACCGCTGCCTCCTGCCCGCCTCAGAGTTTCATATCCGCAATGGCGAGAAGAAGTTTCGTGTGCGGCTTTGAGGATGGAAACTTCTTTTACCTCGCGACCATTTGGGAACCTGCGATGGGCGACCGACGGGTCAGCTACCGGATCATTACCGTAGACGGGGACCCGGAGGTGATGCGTTACCAGGAGCGCGATTGCGCAATCGTCCAGCGTCGAAAGGTCATGCAGTGGCTGGATCATAGGGTGCCAGAGGCTGACCTGCTCACGACGCCGGCCGCGCATCTCTTCTCGATCGAGGAAATGCTGACCAAGCCCGTCCAGACGAGCTTGGCCTACTGAGTGGCCGACGGACGGATGGACATGTTCGCGCATTCCCCGCCCGGCGATGATCTGTTCGGGCAGCCGCCTATATCGGGGCTGCGGCAAGAAGAAGAGTTTGTATCGCTGCAGGAGGAAAGGGCGCTGATCGACCGGATCAATGCCTCGAAGCTCTCACCCTTTCGCTTCCAGCAATGGACCGGCAAGCGCCTGACCCACAGCTATGGCTGGAGCTATGATTTTCAGACCGGGAAATTCGCGCCAACCGACCCCGTGCCGGAATGGTTGCGGCCGCTAAGGGCGAGAGCCGAGTGCTTTGCCGGACTTGCGCGGGGCGAACTCGTTCAGGCCCTTCTGATCCGATACGATCCGGGAGCGGGGATTGGGTGGCACCGCGACCGTCCTGTGTTCAGGGATGTGGTGGGAATTTCGCTGGGCGAGGCTGCAACGATGCGATTCCGGCAGCGGAACCGCGACCACTTCAAGCGCGTCAACGTGCCCCTGCCGCCGCGCGGCATCTATCACCTTAGCGGCGAAGTCCGCCACGAGTGGGAGCACAGCATTGCTGAAATGCCGGCACCGCGCTGGTCGATAACTTTTCGAAGTCTCGTATAACGGTAGCATTCTGGCTAACCCGTGAAACCGTTTCTGGATCGCGCCCGGTCAGCGATCCAGAACGATCAGGTTAGCCCATGCTATGCTTCAAGGCACTCGCGCGATCATGACCGCTTTGACGGACTGATATGCGTGCTCGACCCCAGCACGAGATGAGGGATCAAGGTCCGTATCATTGAGAGCAGCCTGAAAACCGGGCGTCTTCCGCTGCGTCCTTGAAGCCCTTCATGCTGTCGAGCGTCGTTTTGATGAGGCTGTTGAGGGTAGATATGGTGCTGTCGGTGCTCATAGCCTGCTCTTGTAAGTGGAATGGCCAAAACGGTCGTAAGACCAGAAGGGTCCGCGGCTTGCCTGCCATCCAGCAGAAGAGGTTCGAAACATTTGTTGATGCTCCGCAATCGATGCCGGTGCGCAATTGGGCCGGGCTGGCGACGCGGCGCTTTCCTGAATCACGGAACCAAGGATACGCCTGAGGATTCCTGTTCAGCAGACCAGGAGAGCATCGATGGCTGATAATAAAAGCAAACGTGGCGGTGCCGATCGGCGGCAGGTAGCTTCGTCCCAAGGATATGAAATAAATTACTTTGCACGTAAACACGAGATTAGTCGGGCTGACGCCGAAAGCCTGATCAAGCGGATCGGAAACGATCGGGTAAAGCTCAATGACGCTGCTAAGAGGCTGAAGAAAGGCGGTTGATCGCGGCAGCTGAGCCACGCCGCTCTCCCCTCAATTTTCTGATCGCGATCCCGAGAGCGTGGCACGCGCATTAATAGGCGTCACCATTTTGGTGAATGGCGTCGGCGTGCGCATCGGCTGACCCCGCGTCGCACAGCTATGTGGGCGAGACGCGGCGCAAGGCTGTCATGTTTGGACCGCCTGCGCGGGCGTATATTTACCGCATATACGGGCTGCACTGGTGCCTCAACATGGTCTGCGCCGATCGTGGAACCACTGTATACGCGCGCTAGAGACGACGCATGGTATCATGGAAATGACCTCACGCAGGAGCACCAGCGACTTACGTCGGCTCTGTTCGGGGCCGGGTCGGCTGTGTCAGGCGTTGGAGGTTGATGCTTCTCTCAATGGAGCGCAGCTCTTCAAGGCCCCCTTCCAGCTTTTCGGTGGAAAAGGGTGGCCCACGGTGGCGGGGAGAATAGGCATCAGCGTCAGCGTGGAAATAATGTGGCGCTTTGGAGTGGGAGGCTCTCCCTTCTTGAGCTGCCCGTTTCCGGCAAATAAAACGCCCTGACTTACCGCGAACGTGCTTAAGCCGCGTTGTGGAAAGCGACATATCCAGTTGTGACTCTGGGTTTCTTCATTTGAAGAAACTCTTCCTTTTGGTTGGTCTTCGGATGAGCCAAACTTTTTCGAGATCCTCCAGCTGTCGCCAGCCAATCAGTAGCCCAGCTGCTTGGCACCATTTGGCCATTCCCCGGTGCCATTTGGTACGCTTGAACGCGGTCATCATTTCCTTGCGCAACGCGAGGATCACTCGAAGCATAGTAGGGGTCGAGGATCTTGCGCCGCTCTTCCCCCTTTGTCCCAACCTAGCAATTACTTCTGACCGCAGGCCGCCGACACTCAAGCGGCGGTCGGAAAAGATCGGGCACCTCATAGCCAATGACCCTGGGTGTGCTGGCGACTGGTCTCGTAACGCCGGTTGGATCGAGGGGCGTATTCCAACGTACGCCGAACCCATCTCCCATTCGCCAGACAATCAAGCCGTCAGCGGGAGGAAGGTTCGGCAAAACAATTCTGACCACTTCACCCGGCTCGAGGCCGTGACGGCATTTGCCGCCCATACCCCCTTCCGAAATGTTGCGCACGAGGATGTCCACCATTCCCAATCGAGGGTGCTGCATCTGGGCTTTGAGCAGCCGGCCTGCTCGTAACGACGAACGCTCATGGGAAATCGCATCGTTCATCCTTCGACTCCGATCAAGCACACCTCGGAGTATGAGTATCATCAGGCGAAGGGCGAACCTACGCACCCACGTTAATCAACAATGGGTTAACTCACAATTTTTGTGTCAACGGCACCGAAAAGCAGAAGCCTTCCTAAAACCACATGTGTTTTCATTATCCACTCGTCACCCGCTGGCGCAGCATCGACAAGGATCGGCGCATGGTCAGGATCTCAGTGGGGGTCGATTGACGACAACTTCATCCCATGACTCCTGCTGACCAAATTGCGGTGCGCTACGACGGACCGATCGCAGATTTCGAGAGGGACAAAGATTGTTCGCTCTCGCAGAGACTTAGATCGGGACGAAACGAGGCGCTGGCAGCGCGACACTCCAGCATGGTAAAAGAGCTTTAAGGCAGGAGCCAAGGCGATGAGCGAGACCATCTCAGAGTACCATCGCAGACGCGCATCCGAGGAAATGGCGGAGGCCGCTATTCACTGCGATGATATCACCGCCGAGCAACATCGGCGCCTCGCCAGGCAACATTTGGCGTTGGCAAGAGAAGCGGAGAAACTGGAGCGGAATGGCCCAGGTAAGGGTGAAAGAGCCCCGTCACGGCCAGCCGAAACGGGGCTGTAATGATTTGGCATTTTACGTCGGCTGGCGGCTCTGCTTCGCTTGATCCTCGCCGCGCGCTTATCGGGTGAACGCGCAACAACAGATGACTGCTATGAGTTCGAGAGCAATAGCTCTCCTGGCTGCGTTGTGGAGTGGAGGAATTAAAAGAAAAAGCGCCAGCTTAGCTGCTAAAGCTCTGAAGGTTTTCTCATCGTGCTTTGGGTTGACTTTGGGTCTTAGCGCTGACGCGTAACCCGCCCTGCGTCTGGAATTCGGTCGAGCTTCCCCAACAAATCATCGAACGCCGCGCCGCGGACTACAGGGAAGTGGCGGCGCAGTGATCGGCGCGACACGTCGATGACGCGGTTTGTCAACAAAGCGACGTGTTCGAGCGCGCCCATTCGCATCCTCCTAACCTGCCAACCTTTGTTGGACACCGAAGTGCCAATGATTCCACCTGCGACATGACATTGCCACGCCAAGGGCTTGGCGACTTTCCCCCTCGCTTCATCGCTTTCATACAGACGTTTGGAACGATGGCGAGCTGCTCTGTGTTTGCACTGCACCTCATGTCCAGGAGAGCAAAATGACAAAGATCGCATCAGCCATTTTCGATAGCCACGCAGAGGCCGAGCGCGCAGTGTCCGAACTTCGGTCTGCCAGGGTGAGCGATAGCGCATTGTCGGTGATTGCGCAGCATGACGGCAAAACCACCACCCGCGATGGCGATGGCGACTATACGGATGATGATCACCGTAACCTGCTGCGCGGCATACTCGGCGGAGGCGCTCTCGGCGCTGGTCTGGGTGTAGCTGCGCTTGCTATTCCGGGCGTCGGGCCATTGGTTGCTGCTGGCGCGATTGCGGCGTCTGCGGTTCCTGGCGCAATGGCGATCGGTGTAGCCGCTGGCGCCGCTGCCGGCTCTCTCAACGAAACGCTGAGGAGCCACGGCGTAGATGATGAGGACGTGGCCTATTACGATGAGAGGATCCGTGGCGGCAGCGTCTTTGTGTCCGTAGACTCGAAGGGGTCGTCAATTGATGCAGATGCCGCGCGTGAGATTCTGTATCGCAATGGCGGGCACAGCTCCTCCCGTGCGAGATCAGCTGCGCAAATCTGAGTTTCACCGAACCAACAGCTTCGGTCAGCCGTTAAGATGTGGCTGGACGCGATTTTTGCCCCCCTAGAAGACGGAGTCCGCCCTGTCATTCGCAGGGGCGGGCTTTCCTTACCTGAGGTCCATCGATCAACCAACCGTAGAGTGTTGCCGAGGGCAGGCTGCCGGGATGCCGCGCAACCAACCTTTCCCACGTTCGTGCCGTCAACGTTGCGGCCGCTAGGTCATGGATGAGGGAAGTCGACAGCGCGCGCCGGGTTTGACCCAGCGCAAGCGTAAGGACGGTGCGGACCCTGGCTAACTGGTATTAGGGTGGTGATTGTTCCACCCTAATCGTTCAGGACTTCGCGCCTTCCGTCAATAGGTCGCTCGGGCAGCTCGGACCGCCCTCGCCAGAGCTGGCGGAGCGCCGCCGCTAAATCAGCTTGGCGGAACGGCTTTGTGAGGCGTGGGAGGTCGGGATCGATCCCCTTGGCGTCCGCATATCCCGACATGATCAGCACTTCCGTCCCGGGGAGCTGCCGCAAGACAGATCGGGCCAGCTCCGTGCCGGTCATCCCTGGCATGAGGTGATCGGTGATGAGCAAATCAGGCTCGATCCCTTCATCGATCAACGATTGAGCTTCGGTCGCCGAGGTGGTGGACTTCACGTTGAAGCCAAGATCGCTCAGCATTTGCGCCGCGGACTCCCGAACCAGGTCCTCATCGTCAACCAAGATGGCAGTGCCTCCGCGGAAGGACGCGATCGTTGGAGCCGGCGCGTCATACCGTTCGATCACGTTTTCACCGCTTGCCGGAAGCCAAATGCATATAGTTGTGCCCCTGCCCGGTGTGCTGTCGATTGTCAGTGCACCACCAAGCTGAGCTGCAAGGCCGTGGGCCATTGACAAACCGAGCCCCGTCCCACGACCCAGCCCCTTGGTAGAATAGAAAGGCTCAATCGCCCGCTTCTGGGTCTCGTCATCCATGCCGGTGCCCGTGTCAGTGACGCACAGGCAAATATAATGTCCCCCGGTACGGTGCTGACCTCATCGTCCACCACGGATGACTGTGACACGGAGACGCGCAGTGTTCCTCCATTTGGCATTGCGTCGCGCGCGTTCACACTCAGGTTCAACAGAGCCATTTCAAGCTGATTGGGATCCGCCACAGCAGCTGGAAGACCGCCCGGGGCATCCACCATCAAGTCGATCTGAGGGCCGAGGGTGCTAGAAATCAGATCAGTAATGCCCGCAACCAGT
Source organism: Sphingobium herbicidovorans (assembly GCF_002080435.1). Lineage (NCBI taxonomy): Bacteria > Pseudomonadati > Pseudomonadota > Alphaproteobacteria > Sphingomonadales > Sphingobiaceae > Sphingobium > Sphingobium herbicidovorans. The sequence continues at coordinate 742,941 of NZ_CP020539.1, forward strand.
GTGGAAATATCTACTGGCACAGGTTGAAGTGGCTGACGGCGAGCAAAAGAGAGCAGACGATGAACAAGCGTTTTCGCTCGATCGGCTGATTGAAGCGCAGCAGCGATGAACTTTCGATCCCGCTCGTCACCAAGACCTTTCCTGTCCAATCGATCGAGGGCGCCCATAATCGGGGTTAGAAGGTTATTGAAGTCGTGCGCCACGCCGCCGGTCAGCTGACCCATCGCCTCCATTTTCTGTGCCTGTCGCAGAGCTTCTTCAGCTGCCAGCTGCCTCGTCACATCACGGCTAGATCCGATAATCCGCTCCACCTGTCCATCATCGCCAAGCAACGGGATCAAAGTGGTATCCCACTGTTGCGGATCTCCGGACAGGCGAAAAAACTCGCGATAGTGGTAGATTCTTCGCGTAGCTACGACGTGCCGATAGGCTGCAGTCGCGCGCTCAGCTGCCTCATCCGAGAGAAACTCATCTACGCGTTTGCCGCGGATCTCCTCCAGCTTGAACCCGACTCCCGTTTCATGCGCTGGATTGATCTGCTCAGCGATAAAGGCACCAGCTGGTTCGACCCGGACGACGAAAAGCGGATCTGGCGTGTTTTCGAAATAAGCCCGGTAAAGCAAATCAGCTTCGCGCCTAGCCGCCTCGGCCTCCTGCAGCTCATGCGTCCGGGTCTCAACGCGGGCTTCAAGCGTCGCATTGAGTTCGCGTAGCTGGGCCTCCGCAGAGTTACGTTCGATCACCAGCCGAATGCGCTCGGCCAATTCCTCCATGAACTCGATTTCTTCAGTACGCCAGTGGCGCGGCGTGCGGCCATTCAAATATACGATGGTGTGGAGCTGCCCGCCGCGTCGGAAGGGCACCACGAGAATCGAGCGCGTATCGACGTCACGGGCGGTTTCTCTGGTGAGGGTCTCATCGCTGAGATCAGCCTCAAGAAGATCATCGATGGCGACGGTTCGCCCGGCACCGAGCTCCCCCACGATCTTGACCCCGAAATCAGCGGCGGGAAGGCGGCCAAGCAGCGGCGGCACCGAGCCGTCGGTCCAGCAGACATCGTAATCAAAGACCCCCTCGGCTTGTCTTAGCTCACCAAAGCCGGTGCGCGACACGGAGAAATGCTCCCCCAGTGACACTGCAACCTGCTGTAGCGCTTCTTCGGTGTCTTCAGCCCTCAATATGTCCGAGATACGCAGCCGCATGGCAATTCTAGCTTGCCGCCGCATATAGGCGCTCAGGGCTCGCTCCAACGCCGCGGCGCCCAGAGCCATCAGGAGGATGAATATGGTAAAGGCGCTGATCGCAACAGCGAGGTAAGTCTGGCCCAGTGTCATGCCGCCTTGACCAGCGTCGAAGTGCGTGCGTGCCGTGAATGTCGCTGCCTTCATCCCCGCAAAGTGCATGCCAGCTATTGCGATACCCATCACGATCGCAGCGGCCCCTTGCCGCCCGATCCCATGGTCACGGGATGTCAGCCATAACGCTGCTGTCGCAGCGCTGATTGCGATGAGCGCCGAGATGGCCAGCCAAGCTCGTCCGTAGCTAAGCGTGGCATCCATCCTCATGGCTGCCATACCGGTATAGTGCATCGCGAGCACGCCCAAGCCCATCAGCATACCGGCCGTTATCACGCGGCGGAGGGACAAAAGTCCGCTACTCGCGACTGCGAAACCCGTCCCAGTGAACCCGACCGCTAATCCGAGCGAGAGCAGCGTCAGGCCCACATCATAGTTCATCACCATGCCAGGCATGCTGAATGCCAACATGGCCACGAAGTGCATGCTCCAGATGCCGCCGCCCAAAACAAGTGCTGCAGCCGCAAGCCAGCTCCGTTGCATCTTGCCGCTTGACGCGTGCGCCCGACTAGCCAGGCTCAAGCCAGTAAAAGATGCTAGTATGGCGATCGCGATCGACAGGATCACCAAGCTCAGGTCGTGCGTACCTTGCATTATCATGTGGCCGTGATTTCCACAGGAAGGGACGGATCGCAACAGCTGTGAGTGACCGTGCCAAGGGAACGCCTGTATTTGGCCGGCCCAGCTCGAGCTGGATCGTGACAATAGAATCTGGAACTTCGAGAATGCCATCAACAATGCGCCGGCTCAACAGCGAGGACCAATCGACTTTCCGCTAGGTGCATCATTGTTGCTGTATCGATATGGTTTCATTGCCGCATTAAAATGAAGCAAGTCGCCTAGGCGACTGCTGCGCCTGGCCGCCGGTTCAACGACGTACCCTCGAGTATCGGGGATTAGGAGGCGTGCCGCAGGTGGCGGCACGCCAGAAGCGTCAATGTTGTGTTGCAGGGGAACCGATCGGGACCTTGCGACCCTGATCTACTGTTTCCGATTTCGGGATGCGCACCGTGAGCACGCCATCCCTGAAATCAGCTTGGCAATGTTCCTCGTCCGCGCCCATAGGCGAGGCAATGGACCGTTGGGAGCGTCCATAGAAACGCTCTGACGAACCCTGATCCTTGTCCTCATGCTCGCTCCTCTTCTCGCCTTTGAGGGTGAGCATCCAGTTGTAGAGGGAAAGTTCGACATCCTTTTCGTTCATTCCGGGGAGCTCAGCGGTGATTGTCACCTGGTCTTCACTCTCCTTGACCTCCAGGCTGGGCCAGCCCGGCCCCCCACTGCCAGGTCCACCTCCGCCCAGCATGGGCGTGCGGAAGAAGTCGTAAGCCTGTCTATCTCCCGGCGCAGGTGAGTGAAGGGGATCAGGTCTCTTTCATGATACATCGCAGGCACCGTGTTCTCCTGCCGGCGCCATGGAATGAAATCACGCGTAGCCATGATTCATCTCCTTGGTTTGCTGGCATCTTCGCCACATATTTCCGGCGGCAGCAGGTCATTGTCTTGTCTCGACTTGCTTGCCGTCACTGCCCGTGATCTGCGGCTGCCCCGCGTTGGCGTTCATCCCGCTGATCGCGATCTTGCGAGGCTTCATTGCCTCGGGGATCTCGCGTATCAGCTCAATCGAAAGCACGCCGTCCTTCAGGTCTGCACTCTTCACCTGCACATGGTCGGCGAGGCCGAAGCGACGTTCGAAATCATGTCCCGCGATACCGCGGAAAAGGACATGGCCCTCGTCACCCGCGCCGGGGCCGCGCTCGCGCGCAGCTTCATTGCCGGCACGATCTCGGGCATGAGCCAGAGCGTCGAGAATAGCTTCGGCGAGGTGTTCGGCCAGGGCTACAGGCGGGCGCGCAAATATCAGGGGAGTTTCGGGGTCGTCCTCCAGTCGATGAACGACCTGCTGCTCTTCGGTGGGACAGGACAGGTGATCCTCGAAAATGCCGCCACCCGCTTCCTGCTCCAGGGGTCGACCTACGATCGGGCGGTCGAGAACAAGATCCTCGATTATTCAGGCTTCGTCCTCGATCTCCTGAAGTCGGTGCGCAACAACAAGCCCGATTATTCCGAGGTGTTCATCGACTCGCCGCTGGGTCTTGGCATCGCCCGCCTCGTCGTGGATCCCTTTTCCTACTGGATCAACACCAGCGCGCCACAGGAGGTGGCGGCGTTCGAGGCGCGACTGCGAAGGGGCATGTCGCCACTCGAAGCAGTCTGCGATCTGGTCGGCGTCGATCCGACCGAAATCCTTGGGCCCACCTCTACTGGGGAGCAACTCTGATGCGCGCGCCGCCCGACCAGAAACAGCCCCGCTTCGAATTCGAGCCCGATCCGAAACTGGAAGCCTTCATTGAGGCACGCGTTGCGGCCAAGGCCGAGGCGCAGGCCTTCCAATGGCGCTTCCGGCTTGTGACGATCGAGACGATGATGCTTGGGTTCCTCGTGGTCGCCGCCGGCATCGCGCTTCAGAAGCCACCGTTCCTGATCCTGCGCGCCGCGGTGATGGTGGCCGCAGGCTGCTTTGCGGGCGGCATATTGATCATCGGCATGACCGGAATCGCGGACAGGTCAGCCAAATGGCTGCGCAGTTGGTGGAACCGGCGATGAAAGGCATCCTCAGCGCCACCCCGGCACCTGGGCCGATCCGCCTGCTGGTCGGGACGCAGCTCATGCTGCTCGTCCTCCCTATTCTGGTGCTCGAATCACCCGGCGCCCTGCCTCTGCGCCTTCACGGTCTCCTGCTTGCCGGCTGGGTGCTTGGCGCGTCGGCGCTCATCTGTGCGATCCGTGGTGACCGATCTGACGACCGCCCCTGGTGGAAGCGGCGCCATGATCGCTGAGCCATGTTTCCGCGACCGCGCCCGCCACGCCCTGATCTGCGCGCTAGTGCTGGGCCTTTCCTGTGGGCACCCTACAATCGCGGCTAACTCGACGATTGGCCGCACCTGGCCGATTGCCGAGCCCGACGCTATGGCCGAGATCGAAGCGCGCGCCGCCAAGGCGCCCAGTCTTGCCTCCCGTCTCGGCCCGCGCTCAAGCTGGTCGGCGCTCCAGGCGGCGCCATTGGCGCAGGCCAAGGTAGATCGGGTCCGCAGCCTAGTCCCCTTCTATACTGTGGAGGAAGATATCCGCCTGCCCGATGGCCGGCTGCTCTATCCCAAGGGCTTCACCTTCAACCCGCTCGACTATGTGTCGCTGCCCCAGCGTCTTGTTATCGTCCATCCGCGCGATCTGGGCTGGGCTTTGAAGCAAGCGCGCTTCACGGATTTTATCCTGCTGACCGCCGGCGATGCGCTCGACCTTTCCGAGCGCAGCGGGCGTCCGCTGTTCATCCTGGAGGAACGCGTGAAGGAACGTCTCGGCCTCAGCGTCGCGCCGGTGATCGTCGCGCAGCAGGGCAAGAAGCTCGTCCTCACCGAATATGCGCCGCTCCGCGCGGCGGGCGGGAGCGCGCGGCCATGAGGCGCAGGCTTCTCGGGCGCATGGTGCCGCTCGCCCTGGCGCTGGCTGCCGGCGGCGCCTCCGCGCCCGCCCTCGCCTCCAAATGCGAGGCCGGCACCATCTTCAATCCGATCACCAAGGTACGGTGGAACTGCATCTTTCCGATCACGATCGGCGGCGTGCGCGTCGGCAGCTTCGACAAGCTCGACAAGGCGCTCGATGCCCAGTCCGCCTCCAAGCCACTATGCGCCTGCCGCAAGGGCGCGAACTTTCGGTTCGGCGTGAAGGTGAGCTTCTGGTCACCCAACCGGATGATCGATGTCGTGACCGAGCCGGGCTGCATGATGGCGCTGGGTGCCGATCTCCTCCCTACCGGCGGCAGGCTTCAGGGCAGCCAGTCCTCTATCGCCGACGGCACCAACAGCCAGAAGTTGTTCGCGCAGATGCATTATTACATCTCGCCGGTCTGGAAGATGCTGGACATGTTCACCGACCTCCCCTGTACGCAAGACGACGGGTTTGACGTCGCGATGATCACCGAGATACTGCCGACCTGGCAGTCCGGGACATTGGGGGCGATCATCCAACCCGAAGGGATCCTGTTCGGCAATCCCGCAGCGGGTCTCGCCTGCATGGCCGACAGCGCCGCGGCAGCCGCCGGTAAAGTCATTGATCCGTTCTTCTGGTGCATGGGAAGCTGGGGCGCCACCTATCCGGTCGCGGGCGACATCCCTTTTGGTGACAGTGTGGAAGCCTGGGCGGGCCTTGCTGCGCGCGGCACCTTCATGATGGGGCGGCTCGGTGCGCTCACCATCTCCTCGGCCGACGGCTGCTCGTTCAAGCCCCAGCCGATCTGGACCAAGAGCCGGTACAAGCTCCAGATCATGGAACCGGTGAAGGGCGGCAAATGCGTCAACATCGGGCGCCCCGGCGCGCTCTGGTCCTCGGGCAAACATGCGCCCGGCAAGGACAACGCCCAGTTCATGTCCTTTGAAAAGGTGATCTGCTGCGCTGGGGTCTCGACCCCATGAGCAAGTCCCTTCCCCCAAACCCCGCAGCGACCCGGCTCCCTGCCCGGTCTGCCCGCCAAGGCCATGTCGGTCCGGCCGGACGCTGCGCGGGCGGAGCGGCGCCGGCGCCATCCAGCGCCGCTCCAACAACCCATTCTCCCCGTGCCGCTTTGGAAACGCATGGGGAGAAGGTCGGCACGGCCGGATGTACCCCCGGCGAGCGAGGCTACCCCCCTCTGCCGGAAGCCCCGTTCGCTTCGGCCGTGCTGACCACCATTAACGGAAGTGCCACCTTCCAGTGCCTGTCGGCACCGCCCGACGTTGCCGGGCTTCGCCCTTTGTTCCGGCTTCGCGCGGTCTCGCGCTCCCGCGCCTCGGAGGATGAGGCTTGAGAAGGAGCCTAATCTCCTCGATCGCGATGCTCACGGCACTCGCCACACAACCGGCCTTCGCGCAGGATATGGACGCGAGAGCGCGGGCGGCAGCGGCGGCCTCGCGCGCCAAATCCGGCGACAGCGATGCGATCAGCAACAATTATCTGACGCCGGGTCTCGCCAACCAACCCGTCAGCACGGTCGACAACAGCCGCAGCTTCACGACCAATCTCGCCTGCCGGCAGAGCGCCACCATGCTCGAAATGCTGATCCAGCCCGGCATGACCGGCGACATCACGCATCTCTCCATTTCGCGGGACAAGGATCTGGACGGCAGCTTCGACAGCAGCCTGACCCTCTCGGTCCCGGTTTCAGGGATTTGCGCCAATGGCGTCATCTCCTGTTCGCCCGGAAGCTGGAACCAGTGCCAGAGCTTCAAATGGGAAATCGGCAGTAGCGGCGATCTCAAGCTCAGCCAGGTCGATCTACCGGACCTATCCGGTTGCTATTGCGTCAACGCCAGCTGCGGCGTGAACCTGGTCGCGGGCAATCTCTCCTCGGTGCTGAAGGATCTCGGCGGCGGGGTCATCGGCGCGCTGACGACCGCCGATCCCCGGATCGCGGTCGCGCAGGCCAGTATCGACGGCCTGATCATCCGCTATGTCGGCGCGCAGACGACCGCCTGCACGCCCTCGCCTGCGGTGTCCGCGACGAGCTATCGCGCCAACCCGACGGCGATCAGCGGCGATGCCTATGCGGCATCGCAGGCCAATTCTTTCTTCACCGCGCTGGCGGCCTCACCGGCGGGGAATGGCAAGGCGCAGGAAACGAGGTCCTGTACGATCGAGCGCGAGATCAACGTCAAGGCCTGGGACTTTACCGATATCGTCTCGGCCAGTGGCTCGATCACCTCGACCAGCAGTTGCGGCACGGGATGCCTCCGCTTCCAGATCCGGGGTGCGGGAAGCTGCGGAAGCAATCCCCCCATCTATACGGTCACTTTCAATCCGTTGCTGCCCCGCCGGATCGTCTCGGCGCGGATCATCGAGATGGGCGCGGACGACTGGGTTCAGGGGCGGATCAACGGGCAGGTCGTGGGGTCCGCCGGCAAGCGTCTGTGGACAGGCGATGGCCTGCCATCGGGTGACTGCCGGATCAGCGATGATCCCTGGTATAACCGCACGCCCATCGATTTTACCGACAAGCTCAGGTCGGGCGCGACGTCGGTCAGCGCGCGGGTGCGCGGCGGGGGCGGCGGAAATTGGGGCACCATCACCGCCGAAATCCAAGTCGACACGAGCTGCGAGGTCAGCGAACGGCTGGTCGACCTGTGCGCCGGCTATGCCGGTGATCAAGCCTGCCGCCTGGTGCAGGAAGATGTGGACGGCGTGCAAACGGTCCGCAATGGCGTCGTCACGGGCCTTAAACCCCTGCCCCTGACCCGCCTGTTCGGCACCGGCAACTGCACTTATCAATATAGCCGCGACTTCTTCCTGCGCAGGCGCCGCTATGCCTGCGTCGTCGATACGTCGGGCACCCCGCAGCCCGATCTTGCCCGCGCAACCTATATCATCGACCATTCGACCGAGACGATGCTCGCCGACCAGACGAGGACAAGCGATGGCTCCCTCGTCCAATCGTCTCGCGCCTTCGCGCTCCCCGATCGTCCGGCGGTCGCGGCCTGCGAGTCCATCTGCAAAACCCGCGCGCCCAGCGCCAATAGTGGCGTCGCGCCCGCTGGCACCGTGGCACAGAAACAGAATGTGCCCGTTGGCTGGGACAGCTTCTATCATGTCTGCTCGGCCGACAATGTCTGCCCGCTCGGCGATGGCGAGGAGATCGTCTCAGACTGCGGTTGCCTCGATGATTTCCCCGAGGCGGTGGTCATGATGCAGACGGTTCGGCTCGCCGGTTCCGATCTGGCCTGCACCGCGGTTGCGCGATGATCCGCCGCCTCGCCCCGGCTCTCGCGCTCGCCTGCGCCCTGGTTCCGTTCACGATGGTCGCGCACGCCCATGCCGCGCAGATTTGCGTGGTAGACCTAAACGGCAATGGCGATGCCGCCGATGAAGGGGAGATGGCGCAGTGCCTGGCAACCACGGATGGCGGCGCGCTCTGTCCTATCGGCGCGGTCGATTGCGTGGCCGACGCGCAGGGCGCCTATGCCTGTCCGCTGGGACCAGGCTATGCTTGCAAGACCTCGACCTCCCGTGCGGTGCCGGCCTGCTCGCCCCATAGCTGCATCGACACGTCCGCCACGCCGATCGAGAATGAAGAGGTCGTCGACGATCCCGGCGCGCCGGGGGATGGCCCGGTCGATGCCGGCGGCAATTGCCTCGGCACCATCGAGATATTCGGCGGACGGGCGCTGCGCTGCCGGCCGCCTGGCGCCAGTGTCACCTTCCAGAATTGCTGCAAGGACAAGGGCAAAATTGTGAAAGACGGGATGGGCGGGTCGCTGAGCTCCATCACCACCAAGATCGCGATCGCCAAGGGCGTCTTCACCGGCATGAAAGCGGCCTATACCGCCTTCAAGGCCGGAGCGACCGCAAGCGAAGCGGCCTCAGCGGGCGCCCATGCGATCATCGTCGGCATCGATCCCACCTCGATCGCGATCAGCCTTGCCATCAATTACATGATCGAGGTGCTGCTCCAGGGCTGCGACCAACAGGATATGGAGACCGGCATGCTGCGCGGCTCTGGCATGTGCCATGAGGTCGGCACCTATTGCGCGTCGAGGATCCTGGGCATCTGCATCCAGAAGGCACGGGGCCATTGCTGCTTCAACACGAAGCTGGGCCGCATCATCCAGGAGCAGGGTCGTCCCCAGCTCGCCGCCTTCAGTAGCCTGGGCTGGGGCACGCCCGACCATCCCTATTGCCGGGGCTTTTCCGCAGAAGAGTTCCAGGCGCTCGATTTCAGCCGGATGGATCTCAGCGAATATTATGCGGACATCGAGGCCCGCGCCCAATCCGACATCCAGATCGACATGAAGGAAAAGATCGATGCCACGCTCAGCATCATCCATCCCTGACCTTTTGCTGCGCGCCGGCGCCATGGTCGCGCTCTGCGCCGCCCACGCGCTAGCGCAAGGCGGGCGGACCGTAGGAGAGCCCCAGCCGGCCGAACCAGACAAGCCCGCCCCAGGCAAGCCCGCTATATCTGTCCCTACCGGCATCCCCGAACCATCGCAGGCGATGCGCCGCCGGGCGTTCGAGGCGATGCGGCAGAAGGGGCGCTTTCCCGACATCGAAGCGCGGGCGCGCAAGGATCGGGAGGATGCCGCGCAGCGCCTGGTTGCCAAGCATGATGCCGTGCAAAGGCGCCTTTACGAGGCCCTAGGGCTAGCTGCGCCGATCGATGCGGCGAAGCCGAGGGATGGACGGGCTGCGCCTTCGGCAAAGGGCTGGATGCCGATGCTGTTCGCCTCCTCCTCCATGCCGCTGCAGACCCTGCGAAATTACGCTTCGCAGCTTGAGACAGTGGGCGGGGTCATCGCCTTTCGCGGCGTTCCGGGGGCATGAGCAAGATCGGCCCGACGGCGAAACTGACGGCGCAGATCCTGCGCGTCGATCCGGGCTGCGAGGGGCCGGCCTGCACGATGCGCAACGTCCAGCTCATCGTCGACCCGATCCTCTTCCGCCAGCATGGCGTCAATCAGGTCCCTGCCTTCGCCATGGTGCCGGGCGATCCCACCCTTCCCTATTGCGAGCGCGACGAGGAGGTCGCGCCCCGCGCCAGCCATATCGTCTATGGCGACGCGGCGCTTTCAGGGCTTCTCGAAGAATATGCCCGCCTCGGCGGCAGGGAGGAGGTCCGCGATGCTGCGTCTCGTCTGTCTCTCCGCTAGCCGCCTCTGGCCGGCTTCCAAGGCCGTGCCCATGCAGGCGGCCCGCGCGCTGGGCGGTGCGATCGGCAACCAGCCTGCCGACAACAAGCGCCTGGCCCTGAATCTCGCAATCGTCCTGCCGGTCGCGACCCTCACCTGGCTTGGATTGCCGGGTATTACCCTGGTCATGAGCCCGTCGATCGACGCCTGGGCGGTGCGACGCGCGCCGGGTCCGATCCATAAGGGGGATCTCGTCGCGTTCATGCTCTCCCATCCGATCGCGGGACCAAAGCCGGTGAGCGTCACCAAGCGCGCGCTTTGTCTTCCGGGCGAGCGGCTCCGCGAGATCGAGCGGATGTCGATCGACGGGCGCGAGGGTACTCGTAGCTGGTATTATTGCGGCCGCACTTTCCTTGGGGCGAGTCGACCGTTCGGTCGTGATGGTCGGCCACTTCCCCATCTGCGCTGGGGCGATCGGCCGATCCCGCGCGGCTTTATTTATGTCGGCTCCGACCATGCCGGGGGCTTTGACAGCCGCTATTTCGGACCGGTCCGGCTCGAGCGCCTCACCCGCATGGAGCGCATCCTGTGACGCGCGCCCTCGCCCTGCTGGCCTTGGCCGGCCTGCTGCTCCCGGCGCCAGCCCAAGGAGAGGACACGATCCGCCAGGGTTACTGGTGGTATCGCGCCAAGCTCGATCCCACCGGGACTCCGCCCGATGAAGTGCCGCCAGCCCCGGTCATCCCGCCCATGGCCGAACTCGCGCGCTGGAGTCCGCCCCGGATCGCCAAGCTGATCGCTGACCAGCGCGATTATGCGGCAACCGTCCTTACCGTTGAAGCGGTGTCCGATTTCTGGCGGCTGGAGGATTTCGCGAGGCGCAAGGCCCGCGCCTTTGCCGGCGTCACTCAGCTGGCGATGCTCGCCCATCCCGAGCTCAGCGCCAAGTCGGCCAATCCGATGATCGGGGATGCGCGCGATGCGCTGGGGGCACAGAAGGATGCTGTGCGCCGCGCCTATCTGCGCTCTCGCAGCCCTGAGTTCGCGCTCGTCATGTTCTCGCGTACCTCCTGCGGCTATTGTCGGGTGCAATGGCCGATCCTCCAGCGCTTTCAGGAGGAAACCGGCTGGCAGATCATCCGCGAGGACCTTGCCCGGCGGCCCGACCTTGGCGTCCGCTTCGGCGTGGAGGTTACGCCCACCACCATGGTCATCCGCCGCAATTCCGCGCAGCGCATGGTCATAGCCAATGGCGTCGAGGCATTCCCGACGCTCATCCAGACCGCCTATCAGGCGGTGAAACTGCTATCAGGCGATATCAGGCCCGAGCAATTCCTGACCGGCGCCGGCGAGGAGAATGGATTTTTCGACGCGCTTGCCAATGGTCCGGTCGCGGCCGCTGATCCCATGGCGAACCCAGGCGGTGTCCGCCCATGAGAGCCCTCCATCTTCGAGCATCGATCGCGCTGCTGGGCGCGCTGCCGCTCTCGGTCCATGCGCAGGCGGAACAACGCGCGCCTGATAGGATCCAGGCGGCCCGCGCTGCGATCCATCCGGTGTCCACCGCCAGCGAAATGCAGAGCTGGCTCGCCCGCGTTCCCCGAACCGTAGATTATCCTCCGGATTTCGAGGTGGCGTTGACCGGTCAGGGACCCGCGTTCATCATCGAGATGAGTACGGCGCCCGGCTGCCTCCCCTGTGGCGATCTCTGGACCAAGCTGCTTGCGCTCAAGACGCGCTATGGGCTGACGGTCCGCCCGATCGGCAGGGGCGAAGCGATGCTCCGCTCGGGACGGCTTGGTCTCCCCTGGATCGGCCATCCAGTCGTCTGGCTCCGCCCCGTATCCGACGAGGCGCGCATCCTGCCGATCGCGATCGGGACGGATCATCCGGCCAATCTCGCCCGCAACATCTATCTCGGGCTCAAGATGCAGACCGGCCTGCGGGCCGCGGTCGGCGTGCGCGCCATGGCGAAGTTCACCGGCATTGTCGCGGGCGGTTCCGCCTCAAGAGAGCGGAATCGGAACTGATCGTGCAGGCAGCCTCAATCATCGACATTTCATCAATGCAGAGACAAAAGCCATTGGCCCGCCTCGGCTATCGCGCAAACCTCGATATTCTCGGCGAGCTTGTAGGTCTCTTCTCCAGGATAGATAACGATCCGGCGCACCGGATCGAGATCGGCGCAGGCGTGGTGGAAGCCCCGCTCAACCTTGGGCGAAAGACTGCGCTTGATCTCGAAGGCCCAAAGGCCATGCCCCGGAATGGTGAGGAGAAGATCGATCTCGGCGCCAGCCGATGTTCTGTAGAAATGCGCCTGCGTTCCCTCGGGGGCCGCCGATATCAGCGTCTCGATTGCAAAACCCTCCCAGCTTGCGCCGGCGACGGGATGTCCCAGCACGTCTTCGCGGGTGGCGAGACCCAGCAATGTGTGGACGATGCCGCTATCGCGCACATAGACGCGAGGCGATTTGACGAGGCGCTTGCCGCTATTGCTGTGCCAGGGCTCAAGCCTACGGACGAGAAGCAGGTCGACCAGAAGATCAAGATAGGAGGCGATGGTCTTGGAATCGACGCCAAGACTGCGCCCCAGTTCCGAGGCATTCAACAGGCCCGATTGATGGTGGGCGAGCATCGTCCAGAAACGCCTCAGCGTTTCGGCAGGAATACGCGGACCCAGCATGGGAATGTCACGTTCGAGATAGGTTCGGACGAAGTCCTGCCTCCAACGCCGGCTCGCGGCATCGCTGGTGGCGAGATAGCTGTCGGGAAAGCCGCCGCGTATCCAAAGCCGATCAACATCCCCGTCGCCCACCTCCAGGGCGTCGAGCGGACGCATTTCGAGATAGGCGATGCGCCCAGCGAGACTTTCGCCCGATTGGGCCAGCAAATCGATCGAAGCCGAGCCCAGCAGCAAAAATCGGCCCGTCCGCAATCCCTTCCGACGACCCCGATCGATAAGGCCCCGCAAAAGCTGGAACAGGTCCGGCAGCCGATGAACCTCATCGAGTATGACCAGCTTGCCTTCATGGTTTTCGAGATAGAGTTCGGGATCCGTAAGCTTTGCTCGATCCCGATCCGATTCAAGATCGAGGTAGATGGATGGGCGCTCATCGGCCATCTCATGCGCGAGCGTCGTCTTGCCGACCTGACGTGGCCCGAGCAAGGCGACCGCAGGGCTTTCGTCCAGTCGGGCGACAAGTTCGCTTTTGGTACGACGTTCAATCATCCTTGCATATTTGGATCAATGTTCCGAATTTGCAAGGTTAAATGTCTAGAGATTTTGCAAACTATGCCAAAGGGCACGCATATGGCGGGTGGGCCCTTTCCTTTCTCCTCAAGACAAGGAAGCCGCCATGCCCCATCTCAAATATAGCGCAACCCTAACTGTTCTGGCTCTGCTTGCAACTTGCGGAACAGCTATGCCTGCCCACGCCCAGAGCTGGGCCGAACATTGGTTCGACAATGTGACCTATACCAGCCCCGGCAGCTTCGAGGACCAGACCCGCGGCTATGTGACGGCGGGCGGCATGTCCGGCCGGATCGATGTGCATAGCGATTATCTCATGTCGCTCACCATGCCCAAGGTAAAGGCGGGCTGCGGCGGCATCGACATGTTTCTGGGCGGCATGTCCTTCCTCGACCCGGACTATCTCGTCCAGAAGCTCGAGAGCATCCTCCAGGCCGCACCGGCGGTGGCATTTCAATATCTGCTCGAAACCCTGGACGAGAAGATGGGGAACATCATTTCGAAGATGGAGGCGGCCACCAATTTCCTCAATTCCATCCAGGTCAACGACTGCCGCCTCGCCAACCGCATGGTCCAGATCGCCAAAGGTGACGACAATATGTCGGGCATCATCGAGGAGATGACCGGCTACAAGTCGGTGAAGGAAGGCTACGCCAAAAGCTATCAGCAGAGCCGCGAGAAGATCCAGGCGAACGGCAACAGCCCCACCGAGGATCTGAAGGACGCGCTCGCCAACTGTCCGGCGGAAGTGACCGACATCTTCCGCACCGGATCGCTGCTCGCCCATGCCGCCTCGCGCGTCGGCGCGTCGGACTGGGCGGGCGCGATGCGCGCCCGAGTGGGCGACGTCTATATGCGCTGGGATGCGACCGACAAGGTGCCGCTCTTTGCCGCGATCCCCGCCTGCGCGACGCAGGATACCGAATCCTCCGATGATTTCCTCAGCGGCCGGGTGATGCGCCGCGCGCTCGCCATGCCGCCGACCGCCGCCGACTGCACGCAGGATGGCGGCAGGGGCGCGCTCGCGCTCACCCGCGAGCGCATGACCGCCATCGCCGAGAAGATCCGCATGCGCGCGACGCTGTCAGCCGAGGAGCGGCAGTTCGTCGCCAATGTCCGCACCCTGCCAGTCTACCGCATGCTCGAATGGGGCGTGCGCCAGGATGTCGTCGACTCGGTGATCGGCGACACAGACGAGCTGGTTGCGCTGACCCTTGCCTATCAGATGCTGAACGACCTTTCGCGCAGCATTGATTTTGCCCTCTCCAATGCCGAGCGCGGCACCAATGCCGCGGGCGCCAGCGACGGGACCAGCGCCAATATCTGCCAGACCCGCATCCTGACCAAGGGCATCGAGCAACTGCGGGACCTGCGCGAAGAGGTGCTGCGCCAGCGCGCGCAGATGCGCCAATCCTATCTGGCCGCTCTCTCCCAGGCCAATCTCTCTACCGGCTATGCGGGACTCATCCGCCAGCGCGACCGCGACGCGCGAGATGCAGCCGGCGCGGCCGCCAGCCGCAACCGCTGAGTGGGGGACGATCGATGCAACGCCTTGCCCGCACCCTAGCCAGCCTGACGGCGATGTCATTCGCTTCCCCCGCCCTCGCGCTGGAGACGAGTTTCCATACCTATGACGGTTTTGCCGAGACCGTGGATGCCTTCCGCCTCGTCTCGATGATCTTCGCCGATCCGCGCTATGAGACGCTGGTGCTGATCGTCGCGGTGGTGGGGCTTGCGCTGGGCGCCGTGC
The DNA here is from genome assembly GCF_002080435.1 of Sphingobium herbicidovorans. NCBI lineage: Bacteria > Pseudomonadati > Pseudomonadota > Alphaproteobacteria > Sphingomonadales > Sphingobiaceae > Sphingobium > Sphingobium herbicidovorans. The sequence continues at coordinate 757,950 of NZ_CP020539.1, forward strand.
TCGCCATGATCCGCGGCACCGGCATGGGTCTCGTCGCCTTCGGGCTCCAGATGCTTGTCGGAATCGGCCTTTTCGTCGGCCTGGTCGCGACGACGGGCACGGTCCATGTCTATGACCGGGTGCGCAATGCCTATCAGCCGGTCGGCGACGTCCCCAATCTCATCGTCCTGGTGGCGGGCGTCACCAACATGATGGAGCGGGCGCTCGCCGAGACGATCGACGACAATACGCTCGATCCCCACGCCAAGCTGGAGTTCGGCGCGGGCGGCCATGCCTTCGACCTGTTCCTGTATGCGGTGAGCCCGCGCGGTCCCATGACCGACGCCTTTCTCGATGCGACGATCAAGGATTATGTTCGCCAATGCTATCCGGTGGCCCGCGTCTCGCCCGCTTACGGGATCGACGACGACCAGTTGTTCCGCACCAGCATCAACCTCCCTGCCTCGTTCGCGGCGATGGCGGGGCCGGCAACGTTCAGCACGGTCTTCACCGCTGCCGACAAGGGCGGGACGACGGTCAGCTGCAACGAGGCCTGGGAGCATATCGCGGACCGGCTGTCCGATCCGGCGGTGTTCGAAGGCTATTCGGCGCAGGTCTGCCAGCGCACCGGCTATGACATCGACAAGCCCGATCAGCTCGCCCGTTGCCGCAGCAATCTCTCCGAGATGGGCGACATGATGCTGGGCACGCCGCTCACCGCCCAGACCTTCCTCACCGATGTGCTGCTGGGAACCAGCGTCGGCGATGTGTTGTTCGAGGACAGTCCGGCGACGGCATCGCGGGTGATGGCCAACCGGGCCGTGGTCGCGGGCGGCTTGGCCACCATGTCGACCGCCAATGAATGGATGCCGACGATCCGCGCGACCGTCTTCGGAATCATGCTGTTCATGATGCCGATCGCTCTCCTGTTCATCCTCACCCCATCAACCTTCGGGTCGCGAGCTTCGCGCTGGGGTTGTTCGTGTTCGTGGCGCTCTGGGGCGTCATCGATGCGGGCATCTATCAGCTCACGCTGGGTCGGGCGATGGCGGTGCTGGCCGAGATGCGCTCCAATCATCTGGGGGCCAATGCCTGGATGCTGGCTCCTTCTTCCGCCATGAAGGCGCTGGCGATCTTTGGGAGCTTCCGCACGGCGGCGGCGGGCTTGGCCGGCGCATTCGTGTTCACCGTCTTCCGCTTCTCCGGTAATGTCTTCTCCTCCTTCACCGGCGGATCTCTGGGCGTCCAGGCGCAGGGATCGGCTGCTGCCGCCGGGGTATCGACATCGGAAGGGCTGGCGTCGGCACTGGAAGCGCAAGCATCGGCCATGGGCACGGGCGCGCGCCGTGGTGCCGCGGCGACCTTCGGGGATTTTGGCGAGCGATCAAGCTTCGGCCCCAATCGGAGTTTCGGTGCCGCGGGCCCGGTCATGGCATCCCATGGCACTGGCGCGCCTGGCGGCGCGGCTATGGGGATTGGCGCGCTCGATGCCGCCCGCGAAATGGGCGGCCTTGCGCCCGCGCTTCATGGACGGGATCTGGGTGACCCGGCAACGGTCAGCGCGGTTCGCGCGGCAGCGGCTACCGGCGCCATCCACAATTTTGCGGAGAAGGATGCGCTGCGGACCCTCGGCACCCGCTATTTTGGCGCGGGCGAGGCGGGTGAGAAGGCGTTTGGCGCCTTCACCCAGGGACTGGTCCAGTGGCGGGCCTTCGGCGACACCCGCGCCTATGGCATGATGATGCAGGCGGCCACCCGGCATTTTGAACGCGCCGGTTATGGAACCCAGGATGCCGAACTCAAGGCAAGCGGTGTCGTGGCCGAGGCCAGCTCAGATCCGACGTTCGCCAAGCTGATCGCCAATAGCTTCGCCCAGGAGGCTATGCTGCGCAATGACCTGACGGCGGCACAGGTGCAGGTCGGTGCGATGGAGGGGCGCCGCGACTATGCGGGAGACAGGGTCGCACGAGTGGAGCGCGGCAATGTCGCGACCGAACAGGCCCATCGGACGGGCGGCAATGAAGGCCAGCGCAACGCTGCTGCCATGCTGGGCCTGCCCCTTGACGAGATGAGCCGCCGCATCGCCTTCATCAACGCCCTCTCCGGCGAAGCGCGCTCGTCTGCCATCACGCAGCTCTCCCGCGCCACTGGCCGCAATGAGGCGCAGGTCGCCAGGGCGCTCGAGACCTACCGGGCCGCCACTGAGTTGGGCACCGCAGACGGGGCGACCGCCGAGGCGGCGCGTGAGGGTACGAGCGTGTATGGCCGGACCAGGGAGGCTGCCGGTTATGACTTTGTCGAGCGATCAGGCAGGCTCGATGCGCAGCGCGAGATCGGGCATGACGGCACCCGCAGCGCCGCCCGGATCGGCGAGCAACGCCGGCAGTCGGAGAGTTTTGGTTTTGCGCAAGGTGCCGAGGCGGCCGACATGTCGACGCGCGAAGCCGCACGTCTCGACAGCTTCATCCGGACGCTTGCCGACGCCAGCGGTAACCAGCTCGATATGGCGGAAGGCGGTGCCGACGGCATTGCCGACCGCGCCCGCAACGCCCGGATGACCAGCATCGTCGAACGCGAGCGCCTGTCTCGAATGCAGGGGCTGCTGCGCGCCAACGGCATCGAGATGAGCAAGCGTCAGATCGCCATGGACCAGAATGGCGATTTCAGCCTCAACCTGACGCCCGCGACCGCGGCGCAGATGTGGAAGGCGGGCCTGCTCAACGAGAGCCAGCTTGGCGCGGTTGCCAATGGCGGCCATGCCCGGTTCAGTCTTGCCCATAACGATCTGCTGGTATCGAGCAGCGCCGGGTTCGAGAAATCCGCCCGCAACGACACCAGCACGCGGTTCGAGGCAGGCAAGCAGGCTGGTCCCGACACGATCGAGCATTTCATGGGTGGCGGCGCCGACGGCCGGGCCGGCATGGCGAACTGGCTCAAGGGCGGGTTCGAGATGGATCGCAAGGGCAATTGGCGCCTGAAGCCGCAGGTCGCGGACACGCTACAGCGGGATGTGCAATCGATAATTTCGCAAACGGGATGGGAGCGAACCATATCGCGCGCTGCGCAAGATCAGGCTGCATTTGGCACATCTGTTCAAGCAGATATTGGTGGAGGTTCATCAAAGGGAGGCAGGAAAAGCTCAGGATCGCGATCTTCGTTCGGCCAACTTGGTGGGACGTTCAGCGCATCGTCGCAAGAGAACGGATCCACAACCGAAGCCGCAGCGGCACAGCTGAATGTTGTCAACTTCGACGTTCGGCAGGCAATTGCCAATTCGGAGCGAGCCGCTGCAAATTCCAATGATCCTGCTGCCGTGTTCGCAGACCGTCTGGCGACTGAAATTACAGGACAGCATGGTTTGAGGAACCGTTACTTAGGAGAGGCTGACAGTGCACGAGGAACCGCCGACCTGACCTCGCCTTTGACATCTTGGGAGCAATCATCGTTGCTCAGCACTGGTCGCTTCTCGAACGACCTAGCCAACGGTCCGTTCGACGGCGACCCGAGCTTCAAGAAACGCGATTGATATTGCTAGGATGGCGCGGATTTAGAGGATTTCCGATCCAAAACGTTCCAGACCGGGAGTCCAAAGGATCAAATTGCCATGGCATACCCGATGGGCCGTATCTCTTGCGATCCAGGCAATCTTCTCGATCAGTTTCATCCTTCGCTTGGTCTGCCAACGAAGCCATTTTTTGGCGCAGGAAACCAAACGAGAGAACGAAGGCGACCATCGGCGGGAAGAACAAGACGTTCAGATATCCACCGGCAGCCGAATGATAAACTTCAGCTAGAGCATCAATCTGGAGGGATGCGAGCATGCCTAGCCAATAGGCCGGCACCCCGCTCCACCATAGCTTCGCATACCACGGCCGCCCCAGCCAATCCCGCAGCCGAGTGGGCGCTTGTCGTTGACGTTGAGAATTTTCCATCATGCTCAAACTCATCACCGCTCATGATTTGAAATCTATCCATCTCTTCCAGGTCTTCGATAGGGGCACTGCCTTGCTTCTCGCCATCAGCCTGACCCAATTTCAGAACAGAAAACCCACGTTCAATATCAACCTCTTAACTCCTCCTCTTTGGACGCCCCTGCTCGAAATCCTCAAATCATTGTTTCACGGCATTACTGGACAAAGCTGCAGCATATAGTTTCCGTGGGACATATTGATCCATTTCTGCACTCTCGTCATACTGTTCCCGCGGGCAGATCAACACTTGGAGTTGGTTTGCATATGGACGAGAAGAACGAGCAGTTCCTGCGACTGAGAGCCGTGATCGCGAAGACGGGCAAGCCCAAGGCTTCCATTTATCGCGACATCCACCTTGGAACATTCCCGGCGCCTGAAAAGATCGGCGCCAGAGCGGTTGCCTGGCGCCTGTCGAGGATCCTACGCTGGATGCAGGCACCGAGCGCCTACCAGGACGACTGAAACCACTCCAGCGCCCCGACATTGGGCTTTGCCGGCGTCGCCTTCTCAATGGCGATCGCCGCTGAAGCCTGTTCGGCCTTGTCGAGATAGTCGGCCCACCATTCGAGCATCTGCCTACGGTGGGACAGATAGCGTGCGGCGTTGTAGACGGCGCGAACACCGCCGGGTACATGCGCCAGCTGCAGCTCGATCCAATCCGCCTTGAATAGGCCGGTTTCATTCAGCACGGTGCTGGCGATCGAACGGAACCCATGCACCGTCGCCTTGTCGCCAACCCCTAGCCGTTGGAGCAAGACCAGCATGCGGTTCGAACTGATCGTGTCCCCCTGATTGCCGATTACCGGGAACAAATATTGGCCGAACCGCTCATTGCCATATTGGCCGTAGACGTTGAGTTCCTTGATCTCCCGAAGCAGGGCTACCGCCTGCGGCGGCAGGGGAACCAGATGCTCGACGCGCATTTTCATTCGCTCCGCCGGAATCCGCCAGAGCGGCTCGGGACCTCCCAGGCCCTCAAACTCACTCCATTGCGCATGCCGGGCTTCGGTGGTCCGGACCATCGTCAAAATCGTCCAGCGTAAAGCAAGGTGGCTCAACCGAGAGCCTGTGTCCGCGTTGAGGGCCGCATAGAAGCGCGGCAATTCCTTGATGGGTATTTTCGATCGATGCGTGACCTTCGCGCGCTTGCGCATGACCGTGCCAAGATCACGACAAGGATCCGTCAGCACCCGGCCGTCTGGAATGCCGAACCGGAAGATTTCGCTGCAATAGGCCCGCACCCTGTGCGCCATCTCGATGGCGCCGCGATCCTCGATGGTCTTAAGCGCATCGAGCATGTCGCGGGGCAGGATTGATCGCACGGACAACTTTCCGATGGTCGGATAGATATCTGCTTCAAGGCGACGCTCGATCACGCCGGCATAGCGGTCAGACCATCCCGGTCGCTTGGCGATCATCCATTCCTGGGCGAGTTGGCGGAACGTCGTCCGCTCAGCCTGATCCTCATGCTTTTTCCGCCGCTTGATGTCCGCAGGGTCCTTTCCGGCAGAGAGAACTGCTTTCATTTCCTCGCGCCAGACCCGGGCGCGATCAATGCTCATCACCGGATAGTCACCGCCAGTGATGCTCTTTTGCTTGTGCGCAAAACGATAGGAGAGCCGCCATTCACGTCGGCCGCCCGGCAGGACGCAAATATTGAGACCGCCACCATCGGCTTTCTTGATGGGGCGGGCGGCAGGCAAAATGGACTGGATGATAGTATCGGTCAGCACGGATCAGTCTCCTGAACGCCGTGCGCGAGACTTGAATCCTAACTTTGCACCAACAAATTTACCAACAAAATCTCATGGTAACCACCTGGGCGGTTATGATCCCGTCGGAGACCATGTTACATGAGATAACTGCCTGAAAACAGGCTATTTTTTTACGACCGTTTGGGACTTTGTTGGTCTTTTTGGACCTGATATTGGTTGCGGGAGCAGGATTTGAACCTGCGACCTTCAGGTTATGAGCCTGACGAGCTACCGGGCTGCTCCATCCCGCGTCACCGATATTATGCTTTGAGGGGTCGGTTGTGACCGGTTTTCCCTTGAAGCGCAAAAGGGCGGCTTTATGGGCCGCCCTTTTTTTGAGATGTGGATGGGTTTTGTTGTTTCAAAGCGCAAGCTTCAATGCCTGGCGACGCCCTACTCTTCCGGGGCTTGAGCCACAGTACCATCGGCGCAGACTGGTTTCACGGCCGAGTTCGGGATGGGATCGGGTGGGTCACAGACGCTATGGTCACCAAGCAATGAAGCTTGCGCTTTGGGTTGTTAATCGATGCCGTGCACGCATGTTTGTTATGTATCTGGCTTGAGGTGATCACCACGTTCGATGACTGACGCTGTATCCAGCACTGTCATTGATGGTGGGACTCTCAGGCGCGATCAGAGCAATTAGGACCGGTTAGCTCCATATGTTACCACACTTCTACATCCGGCCTATCAAGGTCGTGGTCTACGACCGCTCGAAGAAATCTTATCTTGAGGGAGGCTTCCCGCTTAGATGCTTTCAGCGGTTATCCCGTCCATACATAGCTACCCTGCTGCGCCCTTGGCAGGACGACAGGTACACCAGAGGTATGTTCAACCCGGTCCTCTCGTACTAGGGTCAACTCCTCTCAAATTTCGACGCCCACGGCAGATAGGGACCAAACTGTCTCGCGACGTTCTGAACCCAGCTCACGTACCACTTTAATTGGCGAACAGCCAAACCCTTGGGACCTGCTCCAGCCCCAGGATGTGATGAGCCGACATCGAGGTGCCAAACGATTCCGTCGATATGAGCTCTTGGGAATCATCAGCCTGTTATCCCCGGCGTACCTTTTATCCGTTGAGCGATGGCCCTTCCACGAGGGACCACCGGATCACTATGACCGACTTTCGTCTCTGCTCGACTTGTCAGTCTCGCAGTCAGGCGGGCTTATGCCATTGCACTCTAACAGACGGTTTCCAACCGTCCTGAGCCCACCATCGCGCGCCTCCGTTACTCTTTAGGAGGCGACCGCCCCAGTCAAACTACCCGCCACAGAGGGTCCCTGCACCGGATAACGGTGCGAGGTTAGACATCAGAAAACAACAGGGTGGTATTTCACCTATGGC
>NZ_CP020539.1:770000-959196 GCF_002080435.1 Sphingobium herbicidovorans
AGAAATCGCGGGATGTCGGCGCGTATGTCGCCGTCCGCTACCCCTTGGCTGCCGACATTCCCCGCCAGAAGACCGCGTCCAAGGGGAGAAAAGGCGACGAAACCGATCCCCAATTCCTTGCATGCATCGAGCACTGCGATTTCCGGATTGCGCGTCCAAGGCGAATATTCGGTCTGGACCGCCGCGATCGGATGCATCGAATGCGCGCGCCGGATCGTGGCCGCCGACATTTCCGACAGACCGATTGCGCCGATCTTGCCTTCCTCCTTCGCTCGCACGAGAGCGCCTAACGATTCCTCAAGCGGCACCTTCGGGTCCAGACGGTGCATATAATAGAGGTCGATATGATCTACACGCAGCCGCCGCAATGAATGCTCCAGCACGCGGACTATGGCTTGCGGAGACCCGTCGATACCGCGTTTGCCATCAATCTCGGCCAACACGCATTTGCTTGCCAGGGTGAACTCCCTTCGCCGATGCATCAGCGTCCGGCCCAACAGCTCTTCATTGCGGCCAAAACCATAGAGCGCCGCAGTGTCGAAAAAGGTGACGCCCGAATCGAGCGCGTGAAGCAAGAGCCGCTCCGCGGCCGCAGCGTCCGGGCGAGGAAGATAGCCATGGCTAAGGTTCATGCAGCCAAGTCCGATGGCCGACACGCTGAATGGTCCGATTTGACGATCGAGCAGGGATGAAGGCATGCGTCGTTCCTTAATAAGAGGCCTTTCGCCCCCGGTCGCCCGAAGCCGCGATCAGCCCTGACATGATGCCGCCTTATAGCTGCCCGGCCGAGCGCATCAAATTTTGCGGCAGATTGCGAAATTGAAGTATATCTGCGATAGCATAAGCGGATAAGCTTCAACTTTCGAGCCGGGGTCAGAAATGAACGCAATTGTTGACCAGATTGGCGACCTTGCCCAAGCCGGCGAAAAGATGGTCGAAAGGCTGCGGCGCAAGGCGTTTTTGCCCGACAGCCGCAAGGAACTCAACATCCGCTTTGGCATTGCCGAGGCCGCGCAGTTGCTGGGCTGCTCCACGAATCGCATCCGCATGGCAGAGGATGACGGTCGCCTCCCCCCTGCCCCACCGACCGGCAATGGCCGGCGCCCGGGCTATACGGTCGATGAACTTTTGAACATGCGGCAGGTGCTGGGCGCCAGTCCGGAACGCATGCCGCTCGACATACCGGCGATCATCGCGGTGCAGAATTTCAAGGGTGGCGTCGGTAAATCAACCGTCACCACGCATCTGGCCCATTATTTCGCAGTGCAAGGCTATCGCGTCCTGGTGGTCGATTGCGACAGCCAGGCCACCACGACGACCTTGTTCGGCTTCAACCCGCATTTCAACATCCAGCGGGAAGAGACGCTTTACCCCTATTTGTCGATCGATCCGACGCAGGTCGACCTTCTCTATGCGGTCAAGCATACCGCCTGGCCTAATGTCGACCTCATCCCGTCGAACCTTGAGCTGTTTGACGTGGAATATGAACTGGCGGCGGCGGGCAGCGACGGCGGATCGGTTCTGGCGGCGCGCTTTCGCAAGCTCAAGCAGGGCCTGATGGATCTTGCCCGTCATTATGATGTGGTTCTGCTCGACCCGCCACCAGCGTTGGGCACCATCAGCCTGGCCGTAATGCAGGCAGCCAACGCGCTGCTGGTGCCGCTGGCCGCGACCACGCCCGACTTTTGCTCGACCGTCCAGTTTCTTTCGATGATGGACCAGGTCATCGGCCAGTTGCAGACCGCCGGAATTTCGGTCGATTATCAGTTTATCCGGCTGCTTTGCTCAAAATTCGACAGCAATGATCCCAGCCATTCGATGGTTCGGGCCATTATGGAGCAGAGCTTTGGCCCTGCCCTTCTCCCCATCCCCATCCTGGACAGCGCGGAGATCAGTCATGCGGCGCTGCGCATGATGACCGTTTATGAGCTGGAGAAGCCGATCGGTACGCCGCGCACGCACAAGCGCTGCCGCGCCAATCTGGACGAGGCAATGGGTCAGATCGAGGCGCTGGTCCGCCAAAGCTGGGGCCGCGTAGCTCCGGCGCGGGAAGAGGATATCGTCAATGCGGCCTGAGACCTGGTTCACGCAGAGGCGCGGAGGCGTCGGGATTTTGCACTCCCCGGCAGGCGGAACGCCCTTTTTGACGGGACAGTCCAGTCCTTCCGCTGGTTTGAAAAGAGCTGCTCTGTCCCAGGCGCGGCCTCTCCGGGTCTCCGCGTCACCGCGTAAGTACAAAAACCTCCTGTCCTACAGGCGGTTGTTCACTTTATGTTCCCCGCGAATCGGAGGACAGAGCCATGGCGCGTAAACAATCAGATTATCTGGCGGCCTTACTGTCGGACGAGGCGGAGGCCCCCGCTCCCGCATCAGAAGCGGTGAACGAAGTTGTTGGAGAGGCAGAGGCGGAGCCAATCCCCTCCCCTGCTGCGACTGCCGCCCCGGCGCGTCTAGAACGAGCGCGGGGTTCGACGCTCCTCGGGCGCGAAACCGCCTTGGCCAGGCTTGCGTCGGGTGAGGTCCGGCAGGTCACGCAATTACTGCTGGACCCGGCCAAGGTCCGCATATGGCCCGGCAACGCCAGGCTGTATCAGCATCTGACCGAAGATAATTGCCGCGAGCTGATCGATTCAATCATCGCCGAGGGTGGGCAGAAGGTGCCTGCCGTCGTGCGCCGGGTCGAGGGCGACCCCTACCATGACTATGAAGTGATCGCGGGTACGCGGCGTCATTTTTCGATCAGCTGGCTGCGCAGGCATAGCTATCCCGACATGATGTTCGTGGCGCAGGTTGCCCAGTTGGACGACGAGGCAGCTTTCCGCCTGGCCGACCTGGAAAATCGCGCGCGCAAGGATGTCACCGATCTTGAGCGCGCTCGCAATTATGCGGAGGCGCTGGGCACGCACTATGGCAGCCATCTGACCCGCATGGCCGAACGGTTGAAGCTGTCCAAAGGCTGGCTCAGCAAGATGATAAAAGTCGCGGGCATCCCCGACGACATCATCGAGGCATTCCCTTCGCCGGGCGAGGTGCAGTTGAAACCCGCCTATCCCTTGGCTCAGGCGCTTGATAATCATGCGGCTGCCACGATTATCCATGCCGAGGCGGCCCGCCTTGCCACGACACAGCGGGAACGCCGCGCCGCTGGGGCACCACCCATCCCTGCGGTCGAGATATTGAAGCGACTGCTTGATGCGCCGCGCGTCGCGGTTTCCGAGCCGAAGGAAGAACCCTTCACCTGGACTACACGCTATGGCCGCCCTGCCCTGACCGTCCAATCGGCCAACCGCCAGGGTATCACCATCCGCTTTCATGCAGGATCAGGCGCGGACATGGAAACGCTGGCGACGGCGCTACGCGACACACTTGAACATCTTGAGCGGCGAGGGATGGGCTTACAGCAGTGACACGCTCGGGGGGCATATTGAAAGAATGATTGGGGGGTGGAGGCACGCCCCACCCTCTACTGTTTCCCCGGGGAAACGGGCCCATTCCCCTGCGCCCAAGCATGTTGCGCACCCCTGCCCTGCCCTCCTGTTTCCCCGGGGAAACAGGTTCACCTCGGCAGGCTACGCTGTTGCGAGTATCCGCTCATGAACCGCGCCGGCAAAACAGAGCTTAACGACCAGTTCGAGCTGTTCCTGCCCTATATCGCGGACATGCCGCTGCGCGACCAGCGCGAGATGATGGAGCGCCCCTTCTTCAGCCTTGCCAAGTCCAAGCGGGTGAAGCCGATCGATTACACATCGCCTGATGGCAAGGCGTGGGTCCATGTATCGGCCAATCCAGATTATGGCATGGCCACGATATGGGATGCCGACATCCTCATATATTGCGCATCCATTCTCGCCGACATGGCGCGCCGTGGTGTCAATGATGTGCCACGCAAGTTGCACCTGATGCCTTATGACCTGCTGCGCGCCATTCATAGACCCACCACCGGGCGCGCTTACGAACTGCTGGGGCAGTCACTCGACCGGCTTGTCTCAACCACGATAAAGACAAACATTCGGGCGGAAAATCGCCGCGAAGCCACCTTCAGCTGGTTGGATGGCTGGACCCAGCTTGTCGATGAGCGCACGGAGCGTTCTCGCGGCATGACAATAGAGCTTTCAAACTGGTTCTATGAAGGCGTGCTGATGCAGGGAGGCGTCCTGTCCATCGATCGCGCCTATTTCGACCTGACCGGCGGGCGCGAACGCTGGCTGTACAAGGTTGCGCGCAAGCATGCGGGCGGGGCAGGGGAGGGGGGGTTTGCCATCTCCATGCCTACGCTGTTTGAAAAGTCCGGAGCAGAAGGCGCGTACCGCCGCTTTAAGTTCGAGATCGCCAAGATCGCCGAGCGCGACCCTTTGCCCGGCTATACGCTGCTACTCGAACAGCCCGAGGGAAAGCGTGAACCGTCTCTTCGCATGCGGCGGCGGGCGGTGGAAGCACAGCGGATCGCCACGAAGCCGAACGGGGCAGGGAATAGTGATGCGCGTGCCCCTGCATCGGCAACTGCAAAGGGGAGGGGTTCGAACCACGCCCCCGCGATCGACCAGGCCGAGCAGCAATTCGATGCCCGCGATGTCATCCGCAGGACCGTGGTGGGACTGTCGACCAAGGCGAGCGCTGGTGAGCTTACTGACGCAACGCTTGCCGCCCTGCGCGCTGATTGTCCGGGTTGGGATTATCAGTCACTGCATCAGGATTTCCGTAATTGGCTGGATGCCGATCCCACCCGGACGCCCGTCAATTACCAGAAGGCGTTCATCGGGTTTGTCCGCCGGTTTCATGAGAAGAACCGCCACCGTCTTTGACGTTTGCGCCTTCCGGCCATTCACCAGTTCTCAGTCAAAGACACGGCTTCACGCATCATGCGTTCCCGAAGTGTCGGTTGCAGCGCAGCGGCGCGGACCAAATCAGAGCCAGCCTCGCTCCGCCTCAAATTAATCCACAGCTTTTGAACGACATTCCTGAGCGCATGGGTCGAACTGATTCAACTGCCGCCCGCCATTCCGTACCCGATGGCGACCTTCGACATTCCAGGAACGCTTCACGCACCTTCAGGAACAGATTCCCGACATATCAGGAACGGCGGTCACGACACTCCGGGAACGAAGATACGATCCTCCAGGAACGGCGCCTTGCGCGCGACTCGCGCATTTCAGCCGAATATCCGGCCTTTGAAACGCGCTAACTCCTTAACTTTCTAAGAAACCTTATAACCAGTGCGATAGTCATATTTGGGAAGAGAAGATGGAGGACAGGAAAAACGACTAGGTCATCCTAAATCCCGCGGACGGATAGCAGATCCCCCGCCGCATGCTCCACTTGCGCGATCAACTTCGTCGCGCCTTGGTGCGAAATGCCCAGAAGGCGCGCGACAGCCACCTTGCTAAGCCCCGGATAGGCAAGGCCAAGCCGCATCAGCAACGGTGCTTTGCTACGTTTCGTGACCTGCAACTCCTGCGGCAGTTTCCTCAGCCGCGCCTCTATGCGATCCAGGTCGGCAAGGCCCGCCTTGGCTTGCCGCCCGATCATCGCTGTCAGCTGCATCGTCAGGACGCCGACGTCCGCACCGGGAAAGCGAGGCATATCGACGAAAGATGGCAAGCGGCGCAATGTCAGGCCCGCCGTTTCGAAGGCCGTCGGCAAATGCGCCGCCACAACCCAACCCAGATCCGATCGGCGCGGATCAAGGCGCAATTGCCGCCCATCGGCCGTTGTGAGCAGCTGCCCGCCACTGATGGGAGCCGCCAGACCCTCTCGCGCGGCGATAAACCGCTCCGCAACGCCTTCCAGACTTGCACTGGGGTAGGGCGCTTCGACAAGCGCCTGAACCGCCCGCCAAGCCGGACCAAAGCGTATCAGGTCCTCTGGCGCCCAGACTTCCGCTTCCTTGCGATCGTCCAACAGTCGCCGCGACACGTTAAGCGTCGCCCTGGCGATGGGATCGCGGCTGCTTTCCGTCGCCGACAGGGCAAAATGGACCAGTGCCGCGATTGACAAGGGGTCGTTCAACCCTTCGCTGTGGCGCGGTGGCGGTGTCCGTCCGCAAATCCAGTCCTGCAAGTCCTTGACCCCGATCGGAACGGAAGCGACCGTGGCCAGCATGGCTGCGCCCTTGAGCCTCGCCCTGGCGAGCCAGATGTCTGCGGCAGGGCTGTTTGCAAGCCTTCCATCAAGGCGACCGAGGAGTAGAAGCGCTTCGCCCGGAGAGGAGGAAAAATCCAACATTTCTCTGCCTTAGCGCGTTATTGAATACAACTAAACAGATAGGTTGGTTGTACCGTCTTTTTGTACGCTATCGGCTTTTGCTATTGGGTCGAAAGCGCCAGAGCGGGCATGCTGATCCAACGGTTGCCGGAAATTCCAGTCCCGCTTGAAAGCAACGGTCCTCCGCGCCATCTGTCCGGCGGCTGAACTTTAGTGGAGGGCATGAAAGAACGCCATGACGAACCCGACCGACGTTGCTGTGGAAACCCGTTCCTTCGAGGCTGACGTAGCCAAATTGCTGCACATGATGGTGCATTCGGTCTATTCGGACAAGGATGTGTTCCTGCGCGAACTCATCTCCAACGCCGCCGATGCTTGCGAAAAGCTGCGCTATGAAAGCCTGAGCGATCCCACGCTGGCGGGCAGTGACAGCGCCAGCGTCACGGTCACCCTCGATCCTGACGCACGCCAGATAATCGTCGAGGATAATGGCATTGGCATGAGCGAGGCGGAACTGGTCGAGGCGCTTGGCACGATCGCGCGTTCGGGGACGAAGGCGTTCATGGATCGCATCGCGACGGCCAGGGAAGCGGAAGGGACGCAGCTTATCGGCCAGTTCGGCGTCGGTTTCTATTCGGCTTTCATGGTCGCCGACCGTGTCGATGTGTTCTCGCGCCGCGCGGGTGCGGATCAGGCCGCGCACTGGTGTTCCGATGGCCTTGGCACCTATACCGTTCAGCCTGCCGATACGGCGGAAGCACCGGTACGTGGCACCCGCGTCACCCTGCGCCTTAAGGAAGATGCGTCCGCCTACACCGAGCGCTATCGCACCCAGCAGATCATAAAGGATCAGTCCGGTCATGTGCCGGTGCCGATCTTCCTCAAGGAAAAGCCCGATGCGGAAGCCGAGCAGATCGCGGATGGCGCGGCGCTCTGGACCAAGCCCAAGAGCGAGATCAGCGAGGAAGATTACACCGATTTCTATCGCAGCGTAGCCGGGCAGTTCGACCAGCCCGCGCTGACGCTGCATTATCGGGCGGAGGGGCTGCACGAATATGCGGTGCTGGCCTTCATTCCTGAAGTGAAGCCCTTCGACCTCTTCGATCCCGACCGGACGGGCCGGATGAAGCTCTATGTTCGCCGCGTCTTCATTACCGACGAGGCCGAGATTCTGCCGCGTTACCTGCGGTTCGTTCGCGGCCTCGTCGATTCCAGCGATCTGCCGCTCAACGTCTCGCGCGAGATGATCCAGCAGAGCCCCGTTCTGGCAGCGATCCAGAAGGGGGTGAGCAACCGCGTTCTTACCGAACTGGAAAAGCTGTCCGCCAAGGACGGCGATGCGTATATAAAATTCTGGGATGATTTCGGCGCCGTGCTGAAGGAGGGGCTGTACGAGGATTATACCCGGCGGGAGCAACTGCTGGGCCTGTCGCGCTTCAAATCGACCGTGTCCGGGGAAGGTTGGCGCTCGCTCAAGGACTATGCGGATGGGATGAAGGAGAACCAGACGGCAATCTATTATGCCACCGGTTCCGATCTCGATCGCCTCGCGTCTTCACCTCAACTGGAAGGTTTTCGCGCCCGTGGAATCGAGGTTCTTCTGCTGACGGACCAGGTGGACAGCTTCTGGGTCACCGCAGGCGTCGATTATGACGGCAAGCCGTTCAAATCGGTGACGCAGGGCCTTGCCGACCTCAGCCTGATTCCGCCTGCCGAGGGAGAAACGACCCCGCCTGCCGCTTCGGAAGAGGTCAACGATTTCATCGCCTTCGCCAAGGATTTGCTCAAGGATGAAGTGTCCGATGTTCGCGTTTCGGAGCGTTTGACCGAAAGCCCTGTCTGCCTTGTCGCGGCGGAACATGGCATGGACAGACAGCTGGAAAAGATGCTTGCCGCCGCCGGACGTGGAGGCGGGGCTTCGGCGCCCGTGCTGGAACTCAATCCCCGGCACAGCCTTATCGCGAAGCTGAGCGAGTTGCGGGATAATCCGGCATTGCGCGAAGATGCGGCCCGGCTGCTGCTGGATGAAGCCCGCATTGCCGACGGAGAATTGCCCGTCGATCCGCGTGCCTTTGCGGAAAGACTTGGCCGGATCATGGCCAAGGCGCTTGGATGATGCGTAAAATGCTGGCCCGTTATGCCGGGCCAGCCCATTGTCTACGCTTCAGCCAAGCGTCACGAAGATTTCCGCTTCGATGACCCAATCCGCACCGATCTTGCGCCATTTCGCGCTATAGGCTCCCGACGCGACCGGCGACGCCATTCCGGCTGACACGCCCGCCCACTCCCCCTGTTCAAGGGCTATCGGCTCGACGGGGGAGGGCAGAATGCTGGTTGGCGTGCGGGTGTAGATGGTGCGGTCGGGCGCGGCAAATTCCCGCTTCCACGCCAGCAGCTGCGCCTTCCGACCGGAAATCACCGCGCTGTCGCTGCCCGTGACAAGGATCGCGTCCTGCGCCAACAGGGGACCGATGGCGTTCAAGTCGCATTGAGCAAGCGCGCGATTGAATGTTGCCCGGCGCAGGCGGATGGCGAGGTCGGTCGATTGGGTCACGGAATATTCCAGGATCGAAGATAATAAGCTACTGATATGCCGCGCTCCTGCATCGACCGCAACAAGGCGGCGGAGCGGCTGGCCGCCGACATTTCCCTTCGTTCCGGCGCGGATTACACAGGGGTCGCGCCATGCTGGGAACGCACCATCGTCCGGGCCGTTGACTGCGAGCAACGCAGCATAGGGGACCAGTGATGGATGTCCGGCGCGCCAGCATTGGCCTTGGTCTATTTTCGATTGTCCTTGGTGTGGCGGAAATCGCCGCCACACGCCGCATCGCGCGTGCGCTTGGCAACGATCATCGCGCTGGGCGGGTGACATTACGGGCCTTTGGCGCGCGGGAAATGCTGGCGGGTGCAGGCATCCTCGCCGCTCCCGCCCATTCGACACTGGTCTGGAACCGGGTAGCGGGCGATGCGATGGATCTCGCTGCCCTTGGTCTTGCCGCGCGTAACGCCCCGCGCCATCGCGCCATATGGGGCGCGATAGCTTTTGTGGCCAGTGCAACGATAATCGATGCGCTGGTCGCTCGCGCACTCGACAAGAAGACCGGCAGGGCCTTCCCCGCCCGCCACTCCACCAGATCACGAAGAGATGGCGCGGGGCAGGACGCTAAGGCTCAACACGATCATCATCCCACGACGATCGAGCCTGAAGACATGCCCTTTGTCCAGGCTCCCGAAGTCACCCGGCATTGATAAGTATCCGAAATCGCAGGTTCGCCCCCAATTCCACGCCCTGTCGATGCCCGCGACTTGACACCATGCAACTGTCGGCGATGGCGAGGCGTTATGCCCGGATGAAAAGCGATGCGGTACGTTACGTCAGGGTCATGACACGCAATGAATTCTGCCATTTTGACCGACATGGTGACGGCCGCGCTGAAGGAGACGCGGCTGAATGAGCGAAATTGTCGATCGCACTTCAACGGGCAATGAGGGACTGAACTCCATATTGGGCGGGGGATTGCCCGCAAAGCGTCTATATCTTGTCGAGGGCGCGCCCGGTTCGGGCAAAACGACCCTGGCTCTCCAGTTCCTGTTGGAAGGCGTCAAGGCCGGCGAGCCGGTCCTCTACGTTACCTTGTCGGAAACCAGTGAGGAATTGTCGGTCGTCGCGGCCTCGCATGGATGGAATCTCGATGGGGTGAACCTGTTCGAGCTTGCTTCCGCAGAATCCGTGCTGGGCATGGGCCGCGATCAATCCATCCTGCATAGCTGGGAGATGGAACTGGGTGGCATCATTGACTTGATCCGTGAAGAAGTCGGACGCGTGAAGCCCAAGCGGATCGTGTTCGACAGCCTGTCCGAATTGCGGCTGCTGGCGCAGGATCCGCTGCGCTATCGGCGGCAATTGCTGTTCCTGAAACAGTTTTTCGCGCGGATCGACACTACCGTCCTGCTGGTCGATGACCTGACGGGCGGTTCAGGGGTGCGCGACAATCATCTGCACAGCTTGTGCCACGGGGTCATAACGCTGGAGCGGCTGACGCTGGATTTCGGCGCGGCGCGGCGGCGGATGCAGATCCAGAAGATGCGCGGCGTCCAATTCGTCGCGGGCTATCATGACATGATAATCCGTAAAGGCGGCATCGACATCTTCCCCCGGCTCGTGGCGGAGCGCAGCCTGTCAGCCCTTATGGGGGAGCCGGTTCCCAGCAGGATCCCGGAATTGGATGCTATATTGGGCGGAGGGCCAACACGCGGCACCAGCACCCTTATCACCGGCCCGGCCGGATCGGGAAAGACGACGCTGGCGCTGCAATATCTGATAGCTGCGTGCGAACGGGGCGAAAATGTCGTCATCTATCAATTTGACGAGCGCATCGGCACGCTGATCGGGCGGGCGCAGCAGTTGGGCATCGATCTTCAGGCCCTTATGGACGAAGGCCGGATGGTGATCCGGCAGATCGATCCTGCCGAAATCACGCCGGGCGAGTTCGCGTCGACGGTGCGTAATGAGGTGGAAGGACGCGGCGTCCGCATGATCCTTATCGACAGCCTCAATGGCTATGTCGCGGCGATGCAGGAAGAACAGCAACTGATCCTGCAACTGCATGAATTGCTATCATATCTGAGCCATCGTGGCGTCCTCACCTTGCTGGTCAATCCGCAACAGGGATTTTTCGGCACGATGAGCACGAGCGGCCTAAACGTGTCCTACATTGCCGACGTCGTCATCATGCTGCGTTTCTTTGAAGCGGGCGGACGGATCCGCAAGGCATTGTCGGTGGTCAAGAATCGCAGCGGCGCGCATGAGGATGCCATTCGCGAACTGCGCATTGATGCGCAGGGCATTCGTGTCGGCGCACCACTTTCGGATTTCAGGGGGGTGCTGACCGGAACGCCCGAATATCTTGGCTCGACAACGCCGCTGATGGAGGACCGGTCGAGCCGTGCATAAGGCGGCAACCCCAGGTCTCCGGGTCCTTGTCAGCGCACCCTATGGCAGCGACGCGGAAAGCGCCGCCTTGCTGCTGCGCGGGGAAGGGCATCGGGTACTCGTTTGCCCGACGCTGATCGAGGTCGCGGAGGCGATCGACGAACAGGCGGGCGTCGTCCTGGTCACTGAAGAGGCGCTGCTTGCCGACCTGGGGCCACTCCACCGCGCGCTGGATGCGCAGCCGGCCTGGTCGGACGTGCCCTTCATCCTGCTGGCCGGTCGGCAGGCGGGTCGCATGGGGTCGAGCGAGGCTGTGCGGCGGCGGTTGCCCGACAATGCCTTGAGCGTGATCCTGCTGGAACGGCCGGTGAGCGGGGAGTCGCTCGTCAGCGCGGTCGCTTCGGCAATGCGGGCGCGGCAAAAGCAACTACAGATCCGCGACCAACTGGGTGCCCTGCATGCGGAGCGCACCCGAATTAACGCGCTGCTTGAACATCTTCCCATCGGCGTCGCCTTTGTGGCGGGCGACGGAAGCACATTGCTGTCCAATCCTGCCTATCGCCGTTTTCTGCCAGGCGGCGAAATTCCTGCACGCCTTCCCGACGCCGAGGAGCGGTGGGAGGGGTATGACGAGGACGGCCGCCGCATAACCCGCGACCGCTTCGTGGCGGTGCGGGCGCTGAAGGGTGAACGGGTGACGGGCATGGAGTTCCTGCATCATCCGCCCCAGGGCGAACCGGTCTGGACGCGGGTGAGCGGCGTCCCGCTGGTCGATGGCGACGGTGCGGTGACTGGCGCCATTTCCGTGATTGTCGATATCGACGAACAGAAGCGCGGGCAGCAGGCGTTGACACAGGCCGCGCAGCGGCTGGAGCAGGAGGTGGACGCCAGGACGCAAGAATTGCGCGAGGCGCTGGCACGGCTGAAGGCGGAAGGGGAAGAACGGGCCCGCGCCGAGGAAGCGCTGCGACAGGCGCAGAAGATGGAAGCGGTCGGCCAGCTTACCGGCGGCATCGCGCATGATTTCAACAATATGCTGACGGGCATCATCGGCGCTCTCGACATCATGAAGCGGCGCATCGCCAGCGGCCGGCTGGAGGATCTCGACCGGTTCATGGACGCGGCCACCAGCTCAGCGCAGCGCGCGGCTGCGCTGACGGCGCGGTTGCTCGCCTTTTCGCGGCGGCAATCGCTGGACAGCAAGCCGACTGACATTTGCAACCTCCTTCATTCGCTGGAGGATCTGCTGCGCCGGACGATGAGCGAAGCGATCGCGGTGGAGATTGTTTCGGACAAGCCGTTGCCGCCCGCCCTGGTCGATGCCAATCAGCTGGAAAGCGCGATCATCAACCTGGCGATCAACGCCCGCGATGCGATGCCGGACGGCGGCCGCCTGACCTTGTCCTGTCGCGAACAGGTGCTGGATGCCGCCTTCTGCATGCAGAACCCCGGCGTCGCGCCGGGCCGCTACGTTGTGGTCGCTGTCTCTGACACGGGCGTCGGCATGGATGCCGCCACGCTCGATAAGGTGTTCGACCCGTTTTTCACGACCAAGCCGATCGGACAGGGCACCGGGCTAGGCTTGTCGATGGTCTATGGCTTTGCGAAACAGTCAAACGGACTGGTGCGCATCCATTCGACCGCGGGCGCGGGCACGTCGGTCAAGCTATTCCTGCCGGTGGCGCAGTCGGAACCCGAAGTCGAGCTGGCGGAAAGCGCTCCTATCCATCACGGCGACGGGCAATCGGTGATGCTGGTGGAAGACGACGAGTCCGTACGCCTTCTGGTGCGCGATGTTCTGGAAGAACTGGGCTACGAGACGACAGAGGCGGCCGATGGGCAGCAGGCGGTGCGCATATTGGAATCCGGCCAGCGGTTCGACCTGATGATTTCCGATGTCGGGCTGCCGGGAATGAATGGGCGGCAACTGGCCGAGATCGCCAGGGAATATCTGCCGGACCTGCCCGTCCTGTTCGTAACCGGCTATGCCGAAAGCGCGGCAGTGCGCGGCGGTTTTCTGTCCCACAACATGCAGATGATCACCAAGCCGTTCCAGATAGAGAAACTGGCCGCTCGCATCCGGGAGATGCTGGAAAGCTGAACGTGGCGATTGGCCCGTCAGCGGTTCCGGTCAAGATAATCGGCCACCGCCTTTACATTGTGACCGACCCTATCGACCGCTTCCTCCAGTTGCCGGCGGGAGGTTTGAAGGCGCTGCGACCAATATTGCACCTCCAGATCCGAGGTCAGCGACACATGCTTGATATCGCGGGGGATGGGCGGTGCCCTGTTTTCATCTGTGGGTCTAAAGTTCAGGCTGGCCATGATGACGATCCGCTTTCCTCCGGATGGCTCCTCTCGTGAGTAAGAGCGACTGTTGGAAAGTGATGTTCCGCTCAGTTGGGGGGAAAGTTCATAACCTGCATTACTGGCCGCTTTATTCATTGCGCCCCGACAGGCGGGAGCAGGAACCGACCGGGGTCTGGTTGGTCTGTGGCTGTGAGCAGGGAAGCCTTCCCTACGCTGAAACCATCTGCATCAGGAGAGCTTTGCATGGCCCGGAAGATCGGTGAGGACAAAGGCGCAAAAAGCGCCGCGCGCGAATTCGAAACCAGGGCAGGGGCTGGCGGGGAGTTGCATCAGATCGCCGGTTCGTCCGGCGATGTGCTGACCACGCAGCAGGGTGTGCCGATCGCCGACGACCAGAACAGCCTGCGCGTCGGTGAACGCGGTCCGACGCTGCTGGAAGATTTTCACTTCCGCGAAAAGATTTTCCATTTCGATCATGAACGCATCCCCGAGCGTGTCGTCCACGCCCGCGGCTTTGGCGTGCATGGCACCTTCACTTTGCACGAAAGCCTGAAGGAATTCACTACCGCCAAGGTCTTGACCGAAGTGGGCGAGCATACGCCCATGTTCGTCCGTTTCTCGACAGTCGCGGGTAGCAAGGGGTCGTTCGACCTGGCCCGCGACGTTCGGGGCTTTGCGGCCAAATTCTATACCAAGGAGGGCAATTGGGACATTGTCGGTAACAATATCCCTGTTTTCTTCATCCAGGATGCGATCAAGTTTCCCGACCTGGTCCACGCGGCAAAGCCCATCCCCGACCGTGGATTTCCCCAAGCCCAGACCGCCCATGACAATTTCTGGGACTTCATCAGCCTGACGCCGGAATCGATGCACATGATCATGTGGGTCATGTCTGACCGTGCCATTCCGCGTTCCTTCCGCTTCATGGAAGGCTTCGGCGTCCACAGCTTTCGCCTGATCAATGCGGAAGGAAAGGGGACATTCGTCAAGTTCCACTTCAAGCCCAAACAGGGCCTGCAGTCTGTGATGTGGAACGAGGCGGTGAAGATCAACGGCGCTGATCCCGACTTTCATCGCCGCGACCTGTGGGACGCGATAGATCTTGGCAGCCCGCCGGAATGGGATCTGGGCGTGCAGATGTTCGACGAGGATTTTGCCGATACGTTCGAATTCGATGTGCTGGATCCCACCAAGATCATCCCCGAGGAACAGGTGCCGGTGCGGATCATCGGCAGCTTCGTCCTGGATGCGCGGGTCGAAAATTTCTTCGCCGAAACGGAACAGGTCGCTTTCTGCACGCAAAATGTCGTGCCGGGCATCGGCTTTTCGAATGATCCGCTGCTTCAGGGACGCAATTTCTCCTATCTCGACACGCAGTTGAAACGGCTTGGGTCACCCAATTTCACCCATATCCCGATCAACGCGCCGCGCGGCTGCCCGGTGCATAACTTCCAGCAGGATGGCCATATGGCGATGACCAATCCAAAGGGCCGGGTAAATTACGAACCCAACAGCTGGGGCGGGCCGCGCGAGTCCCCTGAGCGGGGCTATCGCCATTTCGCGGCGGGCGAGGCGGGACCGAAGCTGCAGATCCGGTCGCCCAGCTTCAACGATCATTACAGCCAGGCGCGGCAATTCTTCATCAGCCAGACGCCAATCGAGCAAAAGCATATTGGCGACGCACTGGTGTTCGAATTGTCGAAATGCGAACGGATCGACATCCGGCAGAGGATGGTGGCGCATCTGCGCAACATCGACGAAGGGCTGGCTACGGTTGTCGCGGGCGGACTGGGTTTACCGAAGCTGCCCGATCCCGCGCCTGCCGCCGCCACGCCCCGCACTGACCTGCCGCCGTCCGATGCGCTCAGTATCATTCGCAATGGACCGGACAGCTTTACCGGCCGCAAGCTCGGTATATTGGTCAGCGATGGCGCGTCGGCCGCATTGGTGAAGGCGCTGGTCACGGAAGTGAAACAGCTGGGCGCGGTCTATGAGATAATCGCCCCTAAGGTCGCTGGCGCGGCGCTGGACGACGGTACGACCGTTGAGGGCAAACAGAAGATCGACGGTGGCCCGTCGGTCCTTTACGATGCTGTGGCGATCGTCCTTTCGCCCGACGGCGCGGCGCAACTGATGCAGGACAAGGCGGCGAAGGATTTCGTCAACGACGCCTATGCCCATTGCAAGTTCATAGCCTATGTCGATGACGCCCTGCCGCTCATCGACCGTGCGGGCATCAGCGAAGCGGACATGGATGAAGGACTGGTGCGATTGGAAGGGCCGGATGATGTCGCCCCATTCCTGGCGCTATGCGGACAGCTGCGGCTGTGGGATCGTGAACTCAAGGTCGATCTGGACGCCGTGGGCTTTCTGGCGGGTAAGAACAAGCCGGACAAAAAATAGGCCAAGTGCTGAAGCGAGACTTAACCGGCGCAAATCCTGTCGGCCTTATGTCTCGCTTCGCCGCGCTGAGCGGGCCAGCGCAACATGGGTATATAAAGGCTGAGCTGGGTCAGTTATGGTGACTGCGAGGGGGACGTCGAGGAGGAGCAGTCGATGTCCGGCCAGATCGCCGTCAGCGGATCGCATTGCCATTTTCGCCCACATCAGTTCCTGGCGCGCGAGGATGAACAGCCCGAAGCGATCTTCCAGATCGATGAAGGTTGGGCTTGTCGGTACAGGCTTTTGTCGGATGGGCGCAGGCAGATCACCGGTCTTTTTCTGCCGGGGGATATTTGTGAGCCGCACTGGGCGCTGGGCACGCGCCCGACGCAGCCGATCGTGGCGTTGACTAATGTCCGCGCGACTTGCCTACCCTGCTCAACCCATGGCGGGTTGGCCAGGGAAAGCGAGCGGGCCTGTTGGAAAAATCTGACCGAGATGATTGAACGGCAGGCCAACTGGCTGGTGACTTTGGGGCGGAAGACCGCGCTGGAACGGCTTGCCCACCTGTTGCTCGAACTGTTCGAGCGGATGCGCGCGTCCGGCCTCAGCTACGGCCAGCAATGCGCGATGCCCCTCACGCAGATGGAGATTGCCGACATGACCGGGCTGACCCCTGTGCATGTCAATCGGACGTTGCAGGCGATGCGGTCGCGCGGGCTGGTGGAACTGCAATCCAAATGGCTGCGCATTCCCGACCTCGCGGCGCTGCGCGACGTGGCGGGGCTTTCGTCGCGGCAGACGATCGCCTGACGCGTTCTCCTGATCGACGGCTGAAACGTAGCGGCCGGGATGCGGAGAGGCTAATGTCGGTCAGGCTGTTTGATCTTGCGGCGGACAGGCATGGCGCTATGAAGAGCGCGCTGGGGTCGCGCCGAGGGGGGCTCGTACGGACAAATCCGGCGAGGCGGGGGGAAGCCTTGATCTCTGTAGAGAAAATTGGTCGTTTGTTGGCCGGACTGACTGTTCTGGGCCTGTCGTCCATGCTGTCCGCGCAGGGCGCCGCCGACCGGCCGTTGTTGCAGGACAGTTTTCGCATCGGCAGTGGCGGCGGCGCGCTGTGCCAGGCGCAAAGCGCCAATGGCGACTCTGCTGCCCGCACCATGTTCGATCGCGCATGGTCGGTCGTCTGCCGTGACGCCGCGCTTCCCGTAGGCCAGATTTATGCGCTGCGCCGGGATGGGGAGGAAAGCGAAGAGGCTTTGCTGGAAAGGCTGGCTGCCTCCCGCGGCGGGGCGGTCAATTGCAGCGCGCCGGGCGGCGTGACGCTGCCCGATGCCGGTCCTGCAACCGTCCGCAACTGCAACGGGCGGGCGGGCGCCTATCGCATTCTGACAGTGACGCGCGGCAAGACGCTTTATGCAGCGCAAGGATACGCGCCCTATGCCAGCGCGCTCGACCTCGGGCTGCGGACCGTGATGCTGGGACGGACCGTCCCCGGCAAGCTGGACATCGTCAGCACGGGCAGCGGCAATGGTGCAGCCTTCGCCCGGATGCAGGCCGCCGCGCTCGATCCGCAGACTGTGTTGGCGGAGGGGTATCGCCGCAACGCTTCGGGCAATTATGCCGAGGCCGCGGAATTTTTCGACAGTCTGGCCGACCGGCTGGCGCGTGATCCCGACGCCAGCGCACTCAGCCCTGCCGAGCGCGCGAACCGGGCGCATGAATATCTCGTCAATCATGGGCTGCAGCTGTCCAACCTTGGCCTGTTCGATCAGGCCGCCGCCGCCTTTACGCAGGCGCGGGCTATCCCGACCGCCGATGCCGTCCAGCTTCGTCTGCGCCGCAATTTTGAGGCGGTCCACCACCTCAACCAGCAGGATCTGCCGGGTGCGCTTGGTTTGCTTGGCCAAGCCGCGAAGGGCGACGCCGCGATTGTGACTGGCGGCGACGGCGGTGTGACGCTGCCCAGTGAAGTCGCCGTGGAAATGAACAGCGCCGCCCCTGAAGCGCAGGCGCTGGGCGTGCGGCAGGACGTTAAGCTGACCCCCGGTGAACGGGCTGCGATTTTGGATGCGCAGGCGCAGCAGTTGCGCGGCACGGTCCTGCGCCTGTCGGGCAAGCCGCGCGAAGCGCGCGCCGTGCTGGTCCGGGCGCTGGCCGATGCGCAACGGATACGCGATGGTCGCGTGACGTCGATTACCCGACTGCGCGCGCAGTTGCTGGGCGAGATCGCGCTGACCCATGAGGCGCAGGGCGATTTCGGCGCGGCGGAAGGGCAGCTCCACCAGGCCGTCAACCTGATCGCCGCCCAATATCCGGAAACGCTGGCGCTCAACGGCGCGCGTGCCCGGTTGGGCGCATTTCTGGTACGGCGCGGACGATCCGGAGAGGCGCTGGAAACCTATCGTTCGATCATGGCGTCCACGACGGCAAGCCGGGGCACGTTGACCGCGATGGCGAACCAGCTTCAACCTTATTTCACGCTGCTCGCGGCGGAAATGCCCCGGCGGCCGGAACTCGCGGCCGATATGTTCGAGGCGTCCCAGCTGCTGGTACGGCCCGGCGCGGCTGAGACGCTGGAACTGCTGAGCCGTGAATTGTCGGCGGGGGATGGCGAAGCGGCACGGCTGTTCCGCCAGTCGGTGTCCTTGTCCCGCGACGTGGAGCGCGGCCGCATCGCTCTGGCCCTGCTGCGCGAGGCCGGGAAGATCGACAGTGCGACGAGGGACGAGATTGCCCGGCGGCAGGCTGACGTCGATGCTCTCGCCCGCGATCAGGCAGCGACCCTCAACGCGCTTGCCGCCTTTCCACAATATCGCGCCGTCAGCCCGCAGGCGCTGACGCTCGGCGATATGCGCGCCACTCTCAAAAGTGGGGAGGGCTA
This sequence comes from Sphingobium herbicidovorans, assembly GCF_002080435.1. NCBI lineage: Bacteria > Pseudomonadati > Pseudomonadota > Alphaproteobacteria > Sphingomonadales > Sphingobiaceae > Sphingobium > Sphingobium herbicidovorans. Next base: position 788,717 of record NZ_CP020539.1, read on the forward strand.
TTACAAGCTCGCGCAGCTTGGCGACGCGCTTTATGCGCTATGGATCGATGGGCAGGGCGCGACCGGTTTCCGCCTGGCCGCCAGCGCGAGCGATGTGGCGCGCAAGGTCGCGGCGCTGCGCGAGACGATCTCCATCGAAGTCGGCGGCGTTCAGACAACCTATGCGCTTGACCTGCCAGTGGCCCGCAGTCTCTATCTCGACCTGTTCGGTCCGGTCGATGAACGGCTGAAAGGCGTGAACCATCTCATTTTCGAGCCTGATGGCGCGATGCTTCAGCTGCCGGTCAATCTGCTGGTGGCGAGCCAGCCCGGCGTCGATGCCTATCAGGCGCGGATCGCACAGGGCGGGGATGAGTTCGATTTCCGTGGCGTCGATTGGCTCGGGCGCGATCATGCGGTCAGTACGGCGCTGTCGGCCCGCGCTTTTCGCGATGCGCGGCTGACGGCGCCATCCGGCGCGCCGCAAAGCTATATCGGCTTTGGCGATAACGCCCCGCTTGCCGGTCCGAAGCTGACGGCGCTGACGCGGGGCGCGCTGCTAAGCGACAGGGACGATTGCGGCTGGTCGCCTGCGCAATGGAACCGTCCGATTCCCGCAACCGAACTGCGCAAGGCGGCGCAGTCGATTGGCGGGGAGGGCAGCGAACTGGTGACGGGCGGCGACTTTACCGATCAGGCGGTCATGGCGCGCGGCGACCTGGACCGTTTCCGCATCCTGCATTTCGCGACCCACGGCCTGGTAACGCCACCGCGCGCGGGATGCCCGGCGCGGCCCGCGCTGCTGACCAGCTTTGGCCCAGGCGGCGCGTCGGATGGGTTGTTGCAGTTCGGCGAGATTTTCGACCTGCGGCTGAACGCCGACCTGGTGGTGCTGTCGGCTTGTGATACCGCTGGCGCGGCGGGCGCTGAAACCACCCGGGCGGCGGGGTTGTCCGGTGGCGGTGGCGCGCTCGACGGGCTGGTACGCGCTTTTATCGGCGCGGGCAGCCGATCCGTCATCGCCAGCCATTGGCCCGCGCCAGAGGAATATCAGGCAACCGAAAGGCTGATGAGCGGACTGTTCGCCGCTACGTCGGACCAGCCTGTGGGTGAGGCGTTGCGCGCCGCGCAGATCAGGCTGATGGACGACGCGGATACATCGCATCCCTTCTACTGGTCGGGCTTTGCGATTATCGGCGATGGCGCACGTCCGCTGATCACCCGGCGCTGATCGTGGTGATCGTGCGGAGCTTGCTGCGCCGGGGCGCGCGCGTGGTGCAGGACGCCGGACGCTGGCGGCTGGCGGGCACGGCGCTGCTGCTGGCGGTGGCTCTGTTTGTTGCAGGGTGGGACTGGTCCCGTCCGCTGGGCGGCGCGGGATCGCAGCGGGAAATCCCCACCGCCGACGCAGAGCGCGGCCTTTATGACTGGCGGGCGGCGGCCTTCGCGCCGCGCGCCGAGCAGGACCGGCGCGTGCTGATGGTCGTCTATGATGACCAGACGTTGATCGCGACGCGCAAGCGGTCGCCGCTTGATCGAGGACTGCTGGCCCGCGCGCTGCGCAATATGGACGCCATGGGCGCAAAGTCCATCGGCATCGACATCTTGTTCGATCAGCCGCAGGACGAGGATCAGCAACTGATCGACGCCCTTCGTTCGATGCGGACGCCGGTCTGGCTGGGCTATGCCAATTTCGGCGACAATCGCGAACAGATCATCTTCGAACAGCAGCAATATCTTGACAGTTTCCTGGCGCAGGTGAGGACCGATCGGGTACGCCCCGCGAGCATCCGGCTGGAAACCGACGCCGACAATGTCGCGCGCAGCTGGCCGCGTCCCACGCAGGGGCAGCCGCCGCTATTGTCGCTGGCGATGCAGCCGTCGCCGCTTTTCAACGACTATCGGGGCGCGATCCGCTTCCGCAAGCCGCTGCGCCAGGCGGATGGGTCGGAAACGCCGGTAATTCCCAGCCTTCAGATCGACCTGATCGCCGACCCGGCGATGGCGGGCGCGCTGGCCCCGATGGTGGAGGGGCGGCATGTGCTGATCGGCGGCGACATTGTCGATATCGACCAGTTCGAAACTTCGCTGTCGGGCAGGCAGGCCAAATCGACGATGATCGGGTTGGAAGTGCATGGGACGATGCTGGCGCAACTTCTGGACGGCGCGCGGTTGCCCGCCATTCCGCAATGGGCGTTATGGGGCGCGGCGGCGCTGGTCGTGCTGGCGGCGGGCCTCACCAGCCTTGCCGAGCTGCGGTGGTTCTGGCTGGCGCCTGCGCTTGGGGTGCAGGCTGGGGCGATTATCGGCTTGCCGTTGTGGTTGCAGGCCAGCGGATGGGACACAAAAGGTTTGCCCGCTGCCGGATGGGGGCTGGGCTGGGTCATTGCCTTCGCCGCGGTGAGTGCAGCGGCGCGGGCCGTCACATCGCAGCAACGCCGCTTCGCACAGTCTGCGCTGGGCAAATATCTGCCGCGCGACATTGCGGCGCAAATTCTGGCTGAACCCGAGAAGTTGGCGCTGCATGGGGAAAAGCGGCCGATCTACACGCTGTTCACCGATCTGGAGGGCTTCACAAAGTTGAGCCACGCGATCGCGCCGGAAATGGTGGCGCAACTGCTCAATCGCTATCTGGACATGTTGAGCGACGTCGTGCTGGCGCATGGCGGGACGATCGACAAATTTGTGGGCGATGCCGTCGTCGCTTTCTGGGGCGCGCCGATCGCCCGCGACGACGATGGGCGCAAGGCGGCGCAGGCGGCCTATGCGATGTGGCAGGCCGGGGAGGCGTTTCGCCGTGACTTGCCACCCGGCGTTCCACCGATCGGGCGGACCCGCGTGGGATTGCATCACGGTGAAGCGATCGTCGGCAATTTCGGTGGTGAGGGACGGATCCAATATACCGCGCTGGGCGACAGCATGAACACGGCGGCCCGGCTCGAATCGGCGAACAAGCCGCTGGAGACGTCGGTGCTGGTCTCGCGCGAGGCGATGGTGCTTTCCGGCCTCGACTGGTGGCGGCCGATGGGACGGGTGCGATTGCGTGGACGAGCGACGCCGGTCGATCTGTTCGAACCGGCGCCCGGTTTCGCAGGCGAGGAACGCGAGGTGCTGACGCAGGCGCTTGCCGCCTTCGATACGGAAGATGCCGACGCCCGCCGGGATGCGCTGGCGCAGTTGAGGGCAGTGGCGGATCGGCATCCTGAGGATGCGGCGCTCGCCAATCTGGTGTACCGCTATGAATATATCGGGGATGGAGGAATTTATGGTCTGGGCTAAGCGAGCGGCGGTCCTGTGCGCTGTCGCAATGATGGGGGCTGCGGCGCCCGTGCTGGCAGATACTTTGGTGGTTCGCGCTTCGGGCCCTTCGGCGCGAAGCTATCCGCCCGGCGCAAAGCTTGCCGATGGCGGATCACTGCTTTTGAAGGCCGGGGATGTGGTGACGCTGCTGGACGCGAAGGGTACGCGGACGTTGCGCGGGCCGGGCCGTTTTGGCGTGACGGCGGCGGCGAATGCCGTGCCTGCCAGCAATGCGACGCTGGCGGCGCTGCTCGATACAAAGCGGGTGCGGCGGGCACGGACCGGGGCTGTGCGCGGCACCGTGAGTGAAGCCCCTGCCGTTGCGAAGCGGCCCAATCTGTGGCTGGTCGACATCGCTCAGCCCGGCGCGCTGTGCGTGGCCGATCCGGCGGCTGTTCGCCTGTGGCGCGCCGACGCCTCCAAGCCGCTCAACGTGCGTATCATTGGCGGCGGGGCGCAGGCGGCGGCGAGTTTCCCGGCAGGCGAGGCGATGGCGGCATGGCCCGCCAAACTCGCGGTGAAGGACGGCGCGGCCTATCGCGTCGAGACCGGCGAGCGGTCCACCGAAATACGATTCGCGTTGCTGGGGGCGGTGGACGCCGGGCTGGACACCACCGCTTCGGCGCTGATCGCGCACGGGTGCCAGGCGCAGCTTGACCTGCTGGTCGATACGGCCGCGCGCTAAGATAGTTGATAACCGGCTAGGGTAGGGGCACAGCGCCCCCGCCCGACGGTCGCAGTGACAGCAAGGACAGGCCACCAGGCCGCCGCTGTCATGCTTTGGGGGAAATGGGACGTCTATGGGCTTTCAGGGGGCAGCGGCATCGGGTTTCACGAGGCGCGCGCGGTGGCGGCTGGCGCTCGCGTTGACGGCGGTCGTGCCGGTGGCGGCCATGGCGCAGGTTGCGCCGCGCGCGCCGACGCGTGAGGAACTGTCTCCGGCCGATCGGCAGGGCGACGTTGCGCCGCAGGGAAGTCGCCTGACGGTGGAGGGCGGCGTCGAACGTGCGCCCTGCCCACTTGCCGATCCGCGCTTTGCCAATGTGACGGTGAACTTCGCCGCCGTGCAGTTTGACGGGCTGCGCGAGATCGATGCGTCGGCGCTGGATGACAGTTGGAGCGATCTGGCGGGCCGCGAGGCGCCGATCGCCAGCCTGTGCGAAGTGCGCGACCGCGCCGCGACCGCCCTGCGGCAGATGGGTTATCTGGCGGCCGTGCAGGTTCCGCCGCAGCGGATCGAGAAGGGCGGCACGGTCCGTTTCGACATATTGATGGCGCGGTTGGTCGCGATCGAGGTGCGGGGCGATGCTGGCAATAGCGAGCGGCTGATCGCTGCGCATATGGAGGCGCTGAAGGGACAGCCGCTGTTCAATGTGCATGAGGCGGAACGGCACCTGCTGCTGGCGCGCGACCTGCCCGGTTATGATGTCCGGCTGGCGCTGCGTCCGGCGGGGACGGCGCCGGGCGAGGTGGTCGGCCAGGTGACGGTCGTGCGCCGCCGGGTTGAGATGGACGTCAATGTCCAGAATCTGGGTAGCAGGGCGGTTGGGCGCTTCGGCGGGCTGGCCCGCGTGCGCTTCAACGACTTGACCGGCATGGGCGACAGCACGGTGCTGAGCATCTTCAACACCGTGCAGCCCGATGAGCAGACGGTGCTGCAGGCCGGGCACAGCATGGCGCTGGGCAGCGATGGGTTGCGGCTGTCCGGCGACCTCACCTATGCGTGGAGCAGGCCGGACATCGATGGGCTGGACCTGTCATCCAGGACGCTGATTGCGACGGCGGCGCTGTCTTATCCGATCGTGCGGCGGCAGGTTCATACGATTCTGGCCAGCGGCGGGCTGGACCTGATCGACCAGGATCTGCGCATCGGTTCCGCCCCTTTGTCACGCGACCGGCTGCGGGTGCTGTTCCTGCGGCTGGAGGGTGAGCTGATCGACGCCGACAGTCTGGTGAGCACCGTGGGCTATTCTGGCATAGAGCCGAAATGGCGCATCGGCGGCAGTGTGGAACTGCGCCACGGCCTTTCGGGTCTGGGCGCGAGCGAGGCGTGCGGCAACGCGGTGAGCTGTATTCCGACCAGCCAGCTTGGCGGCGACGCATCCGCTTTTGTCATGCGCGGCGGATTGCAGGCCGAATACAGACCATCGCCCAAGTTCGCCATCGCGTTGGCGCCGCGCGCGCAATATAGCCCCGACCAGCTGCTGTCCTATGAACAGATGAGCGCGGGCAATTATACGATTGGGCGCGGCTATGATCCCGGCGCGTTGACCGGGGACAGCGGCGTGGGTGTCGCGGCGGAGCTGCGCTATGGCCGGATTTCGCCCAAGGGACCGGGCGCGATCGCGCTCCAGCCCTTCATCTTCTTTGACGCGGCATGGATGTGGCACAAGAGCAGCGCCTTTGCGGGGATCGATCCGCAAAGGCTCTATTCCGCTGGCGGTGGGGTGCGCGCGACATGGGACAATCATGCGCGGATCGACGTGACGCTGGCGACGCCGCTGCGCAAGGCGGGATTTCAGACAGAGCGGGGGGACGCGCGATTGTTGCTGTCGGTGACCACGCAAATTCTGCCGTGGAGGCGGTGAAAAGTCATGAATGAATTGGCGAGAAAAACGCGTTTGCGGGGATTGGTTCGTTGCGTAAGCGTAACGGCTTTGGCGGCGGCGTGCCTGATGCCTCAGGCGCGGGCGCAGACGGCGTTTCAGGGGTCGGTGACGTCATCGACGGGATCGCCCACCATCGCGCAGGGAACGGCGGGTGGGACGATTGACGTCATCACGCTGAACAATCCTGAAACGATCATCAACTGGCAACCCAACGACATTTCGGGAACGGGCGAGATCAATTTCCTGCCCAGCGACAAGACGGCGCTGTTCACCAACAATGTGTCGGGCGTCAGCGATTTCACGGTGCTGAACCGCATCCTGCCGGTAAATGGCAGCGGGGTGCCGGTGTCGCGCGTGGTCGCGCTGAACGGAACGGTGCAGAGCCGGATCGACGGCGCGCCCGGCGGCAAGGTGTGGTTCTACGCGCCGGGCGGCATCGTCGCGGGGCCGACCAGCCTGTTCAGCGTCGGGTCGCTGGTGTTGACCAGCAACGACATCGATTCGACCGGGGGCCTGTATGATCCCGTGTCGGGCGCGATCCGTTTCCGGGGCGCGGCCAATGCCCTGACATCGGTGGAGGTGCGCAGCGGCGCGCAGATCGAGGCGCTTTCCACCGGCAGCTATGTCGCGCTGGTCGCGCCACGGGTGGTGCAGGGCGGGACGGTGCAGGTCAACGGATCGGCGGCCTATGTCGGCGCGGAAGCGGCGGACATCACCATCAATGGCGGGCTGTTCGACATCAGCATCAGCGCCGGGACGACCGACGCCAATGGCGTGGTGCATACGGGATCGACCGAGCGGCCGGGCGCGACGGTAACGGATGCGCAGCGTGTATTCATGGTCGCGGTGCCCAAGAATAACGCGCTGACCATGCTGCTGTCGGGCAATGTGGGTTATGACGCGGCGGACAGCGTGGTGCAGGACGGCAGCGCGGTGGTGCTGGCGGCGGGCTATGACGTCGGTGGAGGCGCGCTTGGCGCGCGCAACGCGACCGCCACGGGCCAGGCCGATATCAGCATCGGCGGCGGCATATGGCAGCCAGATGTGAGGGGACAGGCGACGGGAGAGATCACCGTTCGGCCCGATGTCGCACCCACGGTCGCCTTTGCGGGGTCCATCGACCTGATGGCCGAGCGCGCCATAACGCTGCGCGCCGACCAGGGCGACGCAATCAGCGTCGGCGGCAACATGGACCTGACCGCCGGGATCGGTGGCACGGGCGGCAAGATAGATGTGCTGACCTATGGCGGCAGCGCGACCAACGCGGGCAACGGGCAGATCAGCGTCGCAGGCGCGATGCATCTGGATGTGAGCGCGGCGGGCCTGAGCGGGAGCGTAAACGCGCCCCTGCTGGCAGGCGGCGATGCGGCGGGCGGCGAGATCAACGTCATCGCGACCGGCGGATCGATCAGCGCAGCCAGCCTGTCGGCCTACGCCAGCGCGACGGGCGGCGCGGGCAGCGACAGTTCGGGCAATGCGACAGGTGGGTCCATCACCATGTCGGCGCTGACCGCTGCGGGGCCGAGCGGGACGCTGGGCGGCGCGATCAATCTCGGCGACGTGTCGCTGTTCGCGTCAGCCGGGGTTGAATATGCATTCCCGGAGCCGCTGACCGGCGGCAATGCGCTGGGCGGAACCGTTGCCGTGTCGGCAGCCGGTGGCAGCATCGCGACCGGCTATATGGATATCTACGTCAATGGCACCGGCGGCGACGCCAGCGGCGTCGCGGGCACGGGCACCGGCGGCAGCATCACCATGTCGGCGAGCGCGGCGGGCGGGCTGCGCGGCAGTTTGACCGCCGATTGCGCCTTCTTTTGCTACATCCGTGCCGATGGCAGCGGCGGCTTTGGCCAGAATGGCGCGAACGGAACGGGCGGGTCGATCCTGATCCATGCGACCGATGCCGATTTCACGGCGGACGGCACGCTGGACATACGGGCGAGCGGCGTCGGCGGCGGCACGCCATCCTTTGACGGCGTCGCGGGTCGGGGCGGTGACGGGCTGGGCGGCAGCATAACGGTGGAAAGCCGGGCCGGATCGGCAGGCAGCGCCGTCATGCGCTTTGGCGCGATTTCCGCCTATGCCGATGGCGCATCCACGACAGGCTCGGAAGAGTCGGAAGGCCTGATGTCGTCGATGAGCCTTTCGGGATCGGCCTATAATGAGGGCGATGGCGGGAACGGCACCGGCGGGGCAGTGAATTTCCTGGTCGCGGGCGGCAGCATGACGGCCGATAGCCTGTTCGCCAGCGCCTATGGCCAAGGCGGTTCCAGTGACGTCAATTGCCCGCAATGCGGCGATGGCGTCACGCCGTTTCAGGCGGGCATCGGGCAGGGCGGATCGGTCCAGTTCCTGATGACGGGCGGCAGCGCCACCATCGGGTCGGTGGACCTGGTGGCGGGCGGCATTGGCGGCGCGGGCAGCGCGGCGAATGCGGTGGATGAGGTCACCAGCCTGGCGGGGCAGGGCATTGGCGGCACGGCATTGCTGGAATCGCGCGGCGGCGTGCTGAACGCCGACATGATCCGTATCCAGGCCATTGGCGCGGGTGGCGGCAGCGATCCTTTTTATTCTTTTTCTTCCGGCCTGAACGGCGCCGATGGCGGCGCTGGCGTCGGCGGCGCTGCCGGGTTGTTGATGGACGTTGGCGGCACGGGGCAGATCATCGTCAGCCAGGAACTGAGCATCCGGGCGGAGGGCCATGGCGGCGTGGGCGGCATAGCCGGATCGGACGGCATGGGCGGCCTGTATGTCGCGGGCGCGGGCGGCAGCGGGACCGGCGGCACGGCCGGACTGACGCTGGCCAGCGGCGCGCTGACGGCTCCGTCGCTGCTGGTGTCGGCCGAAGGGATCGGCGGCGCGGGCGGCGACAATGAAAGCGGCGCGCCCGGCGGCGCGGCGGGTAACGGCACGGGCGGCACGGCCAGCGTCGCCTATCTCAACGAAGGCCATGTGATCGGCGCGTTGACGGTGAAGGCCGATGGTCAGGGCGGCCATGCCGGGATCAACGGTTTTATCAGCGGCTATGACATCAATGATGAGCCGATCTACGTCTATGGTTCGGGTCAGGGCGGCGCGGGCGGCGCTGGGCAGGGCGGCGTTGCCGACATGCTGATTGATGTCGATCCCAGCTTTGCCAGCCTGATCGTCAGCGCCGACGGCATCGGCAGCGCTGGCGCGATCAGCGGCACGGGTGGCGCGGGCGGAGCAGGAACAGGCGGCATCGCGGCGCTCAACATCGGCTTTGGCGCGACCAGCGTCAGTGGCGAATTGCGCGTGTCCGCATCCGGCATCGGCGGTGCGGGTGGCGCGGGCCAGATCGGCGCGGGCGGGCGCGGCGGCGATGCGCTGGGTGGAAGCGCGACGCTGGGGCTGACCGGATCATCTACCTCGCTCAACGCGGGCGATATTGGCGTATTGGCGCAGGCGCTGGGTGGCGCAGGTGGGGCCGTGGGGCTTCAGGGCGGGCTTGGTCTGGCGGGAGCCGATGGCGGCGACGCGCTGGGCGGCACGGCGTTGTTTGCGATCAACGCGGAGGCCGACGCGATCATTGGCGCGGTGATGACGCTGAGCGGCGACGCATTTGGCGGCGCGGGATCGGCCGGGAAGGACGGCCCCGCCGGTGGCGCGGGCGGATCGGGCGGACAGGCGGCTGGCGGAGCCGCCACCTTGCGCATCGACGGTGGCCGTCTGCGCGTCAACAGCGCTTTTTCGACGCTGCCCGCCTACAGCATTTCGGCGGTCGGGCATGGCGGCGCTGGCGCGGACGGGGGCGCGGCGACCGACCCGGCGCTTGGCGCGGGCGTTGGCGGCAATGGCGGTTCGGGGGCAGGTGGAGCGGCTTCGTTCGAGGCGAGCGACGCTGACTTTGTGCTGGGCGACCTGACGTTACTGGCCAATGGGGTCGCCGGGCTGGGCGGCGCGGGCGGCGTTGACGGCCTGACCAGCGGCGGGACGGCATCGCTGACCAATGGCGGAGGCGCATTGCTTGGGCCGGGCGCGCAAAGGTTGCTGGCGTCGCTTTCGATAAGCGCGAGCGGCACGACCGGCGGGCGGATCGGCTTTGCCGACAGCAGCACGGCGGCAGGCGGCGGCTTGCGAATCACAGGACCGATGACGCTGAGCGCATTGGGTGCGGTAGCGCCGGGCTTTACCGGCATCGACTTTTCCGCTTCCGGCAATCCGGTCACGGTAGGTGGGGCCACCGATTTCACGACGCAGGGGCCGCTGTCCTTCGCCTTTACCGGCGGCGGCGCACTGGCGGTCGCGGGCGCGCTGACCGGATATTCGGGCACGGGGATCACGGTTAGCCACGGCGCGCGTCCGGCGGGACTGGACAGCATTTCGGCGGGCAGCATCTATCTGGCGACGCCGGGCGGCATCGGCGTGGCGGGCGCTGCGCTGCGGTCGGCGGGGCTGACGACGTTGCTGGCTCAGGGCGGTGACATCGGCATGACGGGCGGCAGTGCATTGGCGGCGGGCGGCGACCTGAGGCTGTTCGCGCAGGGGAATGTCAGTGGCGCGGGCGGCGACATCGCTGCTGCGGGGCGCGTCGCGATTGGACTGGGCGGTGGCGGGGCGGGCGACATCCGGCTGGCCAGCCTGTCGTCGGGCGGGCTGCTCGACATGGCGGACGCGAGCGGCAATGCGCTGGGCGGCGCGGGCATCGCCATTGGCGGGGACTTCGCGGTCACCGGGGCGCTGTCAATCGGTGCGGGTGGCGGCACGCTGTCGGCGTCGAGCATCAGCATCGGCACGCTGAACGCGGACGGCCAGACGCTGACCGCGCCGGGCGGCGTGCAGATCGGCAATGCGGTGACGAGCGGCGACCTGATCGTCAACGCCAGCCTGAACCTGGGCGGTGCGGACATTGGCGGGTTGTTGCAGCAGCGTGGCGCAGTGGCGACGTTCGGCGGCACGGTCGCGGCTGGCGCCATCGACATCGACGCCGGCAGCATCAGCGCCAATGCGTTCAACGCGCGGACGGGCAACCTGTTGTTGCGATCGGCCGCTGCTTTGAGCGTGGGCAGCGCGCAGGCCGCCGGGACGTTGACCCTTATCGGCGCTGGCATCGACGCGCAGCAGTTGCGGTCGGGCGGCGCGGCGTTGCTGGATGCGGGCGGGGGCGACCTGTTGGTCGGCGACATCCTTTCGCAAGGGGCGATCACCGCCTTTGGCCGCAACATCAGCCTGGGGTCGAGCGGCGCGATGACCATCGCCGACGCCGTGGCGAGCGGCGATCTGGCGCTCAACGCCGCTGGGCTTGCGACGATTGCGGGGCAGGTCAGCGGGCAGGCGGTGACGATCGGGTCGGGCGACATCGCCATCGGCGCAAACGGGCGGGTCGATGCGGCGGGGCTGCTGCGCTTCAACGCGATTGGCGGGGCGGCGATTGGCGGGGGCGATGCGACCGGCGGATACAGCCTGTCGGCGGCGGAGCTGGGCCGGGTGACGGCGGCGGATCTCACTATCGGCGCGACTGGCGACGTCATCGTCCGCGACCTGACCGTTGGCACGGGCGTGCTGGCGGGCGGCGGCGTGATGAGCATCGAAACGCCTGGGCTGCTGCGCGTGCAGGGCGCGGTGGCGATGACCGGGCGGAGCGGCCAGGGCGGGCTGACGCTGTCGGCGGGGCAGGCGGTGCAGGTGATCGCCGGGCAGGGATCCATCGACATCCGCGACGCCAATGGCGCGCTGGGCGGGGTACTGAGCCTCAATGCGCCCGTCATTTACGCCGCGACGCTGGCGGCGATTGCGGATGTCGAGGCGGCGGGAACGCTGGGCGCGCGTGAATTGCGGCTGGCGCAGAGCGACGGACTGGCGCTGGATGAGGGGATGCTGCGCGCAGGGGCGATCCGGCTGCACGCGAGCGAGGGCGTCTATATCCAGAATAGCGGGCTTTCGACCAATTTCGCGGACCGGCGGGGCTTTACCGCCAACAGCCTGACCATCCACACGGGAACCGCGCGGCCGCAGATCGCCATAAACGGGCGGCTGGCGACCGGCGGCGGGCTGTTCGCGACGGGGCTGGACACGATCCCGCTGGTGGCGATCGACGGAAGCTATGCCGCCGGGTCGAAGATCAACGGTTGTTTCATCGGGTCTGGCGCGTCCTGCACCGGGATCAGCATTGATAACCGGGATACGTTGAACGGCGTGCTGGACCCGACCGTGGCAGTGACGCGGGCATTTCCGCTGGCGCTGATCCAACTGCGCGACGTGGTGACGCAGGGCTATCCCCCGCTGATCGACGAGCCGGTGACGGGCGCTGGCAACGAGGATCTGTGGGATCGGCCATGCGGCGGACCGGGGGAAGCGCCCTGCGGCGGCGACGGGACGCAATAAGCGGAAACAGATTGAAAGGGTGCGAGGGACGCGGCAAGAGCGTCGTGCGCAAGGGGGCGTAATGAGGGGCGTAAGGGGCGACAGAATGAGCAGGCGGGCGGCTGGCGTGATGCTGGCGGCGGCGATGCTGTTCGCGCTGCTGCTGAGCGGTGCGGGCGGCAGCCGGCTGCGCGCGGCGGATGCGCCCGGCGGGCGGGCGTTCGTCGGGGTTGCCTCCTGCGCGGGTTCCACCTGCCACGGCCGGATGGAAGGCGACGGCAAGGTCGTGCGCCAGGACGAGTTGATGCGCTGGCAGGAGCCTTCGACCCCCGGCGGCGCGCATAGCCGGGCCTTCGCGGTGCTGTCCGGCACGCGGAGCAGGCAGATTGCGGCGACGCTGGGGCTGGGCGATCCCACGGCGGCGCCCGCATGTCTGGGATGTCACTCAACGCCCGCCGCGGCGCGGGGCGCGCGGTTCCTGGCGCAGGACGGCGTGGGGTGTGAGGCGTGCCACGGCCCTGCGGGCGGATGGATTGCGAGCCACTATGCCGTGGGGGCCAGCCATGCAGGCAATGTCGCGGCGGGCATGATCCCGCTGGAGCGCCCACAGGCGCGGGCTTCGGTATGTCTCGATTGCCATTTCGGCAGCGACCGGCCCGGACAGTTCGTCGATCATCGCATCATGGCGGCGGGGCATCCGCGCATCTCGTTCGAACTCGACCTGTTTTCGTCGATGCAGGCGCATCATGACGAGGATGCCGACTATGCGCGGCGCAAGGGGCGGACCGACAGCCTGAAATTCTGGGCCGTGGGTCAGGCGATGGCGGTGGAACGCGCGCTTACCCTCTATGCCGGGGCGAAGGGGACGGAAGGGGCCTTTCCCGAATTCTATTTCTTCGATTGCCAAAGCTGCCACCGGCGCATCTACGACCAGGCGGAGCGGACCAAGACGTGGGAGGCCAATCCCGGACGGCCGATCCCGGCGGGGATGCCGCCGTTCAATGACGAGAATATGATCCTGCTGTCCGCCGCCGCGCGGGTTGCTGCGCCGGGGCTGGTGGGCCGGTTCGATGCGGACAGCCGCGCTTTCCACGCGGCCATCGCGACCGATCGAAGGGCGGCGGTGGCGGCAGCGGCCAAGCTGGCGGCGAGCGCGCGGGCGTTGGGCGACGCCTTTGCGAGCGGGGGCATGAAGGGCGACATGGCGTTCGCCATCGTGCGCGAGATTGCGGGCGGCGCGATTGCCCCACGCTTCACCGATTATGAAGGATCGGTGCAGGCGGTGATGGCGATAGACACGCTGCTCAACAGCATGGTGAAGTCGGGCCAGGTGACGGTGGGCGCGGCGGCGGGCATCCGGGCGGACGTCAACCGCGCCTATGCTGCGGTGAAGGAACCCAACAGCTATCAGCCCGCAATGTTCAGGAGCGCGCTGGGCAATGCCGCGCGCAGCATCGGAGCATTGCGGTGAGCGGCGCGCGGCACAGGCTGAGCGCCCTGCTCGCGGCGACTGCGCTGATCCTGTCGTCCTGCGGCGGCGGCGGGAGTGATGGCGGGAGCGGGGGCAGCCCTACGCCTGCGCCGACCCCTACGCCCACGCCGACGCGGCTCTATGCCGATCCGGCGCAGGAGGCGCTGACCGTCGCCGATGTGGAAAATGTCGTCGGCCATGCCGTCGCCGAAGCGCAGGCGCGCAGCCTGCCCGCCGTCATCGCCGTGACCGATCGGGTGGGCAATGTGCTGGCGGTGTTCCGCATGAACGGCGCGCGGGCGAGCGCCACCACGAGCGCCGCGCCCAATGGCCAGAATATCGACGCGCAGAACCTGACCGTCCCGGCGGAGGCTGGCGCGATTTCAAAGGCGATCACCGGCGCCTATCTGTCGAGCGGCGGCAATGCCTTTTCGACGCGCACGGCGAGCATGATCGTGCAGGAGCATTTTCCGCCAGCGCCGAACACAGTGGGCCTTGAAAGCGGGCCGCTGTTCGGGGTGCAGTTCAGCCAGTTGCCCTGTTCGGACCTGTCGGCGCGCTTCATGTCGTCGGGCGCCCAGGCGATGATCGGGCCGAAACGGTCGCCGCTGGGTCTGGCGGCTGATCCGGGGGGCTTCCCGCTTTACAAGAATGGCGTTGTGGTCGGCGGCGTCGGCGTGATGGCGGATGGGGTCTATGGGTCCGATCCCGATGTCACCGACACCGACAATGATCCGGAAGAATTTATCGCGCTGGCCGGGACGCTGGGCTTTGAAGCGCCCGACAATATCCGCGCCAATCGCATCAGCGTCGATGGAACGCTCCTTCGCTATTCCGATGCGGCCTATGCGGGATTGATGGCGAGCGGGGCGGTGAGCTTTGCCGCGATCGACGGCAGCGCCGGGGCGCTGGTGGCGGTGCGCGGCTATTATGGCGAACCCGCGCCGATGGTGCTGGCGGGTGTGGCTTACGGGACCGAGGCGTCGGGCGTGCGCCAGTCGAGGGCGGGGGAATTTGCCAACCGTGACGCCTTTGTGCTGTCCGACGGGTCGGGGGCGAACCGCTTTCCCATCCGGGCGGCGACCGATGGGGGCGATGTGGCGCAGCCGCTGACCGCCGCCGAAGTGACGGCGGTGCTGGAGGAAGGTTTTGCCATAATGAGCCGGGCGCGGGCGCAGATCAGGCAGCCGCTCGACAGCCGGGCGCAGGTGACGATCAGCGTCGTGGATACGCGCGGGGCGGCGCTGGGCATCGTGCGGTCGCCCGATGCGCCGATATTCGGCACGGACGTCAGTTTGCAGAAGGCGCGGACGGCGGCGTTCTTTTCGAGCAGCCATGCAGCGCCGGACCTGCTGGCGAGCAGCAGCGCGGATGTGGCGGCTTTCGTGGGGAAGGCGCGGACGTTCCTGAATGATCCCTCTGCGCTGACCGGGACATATGCCTTTACCGACCGCGCGAACGGCTTGTTGTCGCGGCCCTATTTTCCCGATGGTGAGGTGGGGCGGCCCAATGGGCCTTTCTCCCGCCCCATCGCGCAGTTCAATCCTTTCTCCACCGGATTGCAGTCGGCGCTGGTGGTGGGCGATCTGGCCGCGCATCTCGCCTTTGTGACCGGGGCGAGCGCCAGCGACACGCCGCAGCGCTGTTCGGCTCTGGCGGGCGTAGGCGCGGGCAACCGGGTCCAGAACGGCATTCAGATTTTCCCCGGTTCGGTCCCCATCTATCGCGGCAATGTGCTGGTGGGCGCGATCGGCGTGTCAGGCGACGGCATTGATCAGGATGACATGATCAGCTTCCTGGGCGCGCATAATGGCGGCCAGCGCGGCGGCGGCATCGGCAATGCGCCCGCTGCGATCCGGGCGGACCGGATCGTCGTGGACCTGGGTAACGCGTCGGTGCGGCTGCGTTATGTCAGCTGCCCCTTCGCGCCGTTCCTCGACAGTTCGTCCCAGAATGTGTGTCAGGGGCTGTAGCGATGGGGATCGCCGCCTTCCTGCCGATCCTTGCGCTGGCGCAGCCGGGCGAGCCCGTGCCGCCGCCTCCCCCCGACAATTGGGAGGAGATATTGAACGCGCCGGAAGTGGGCGCGGACGAGCAGTTGATCGATGGCCGCCGCCGACCCGGCTATGAAGCGCCGCTGCCTGAGGCGGTGACGCAGGATAACAAGGGTGCGGTGCGTGCCCCGCCGCCAGAGGCCTTTCCGGTGGATCAGGTGCCGATTCCCGACCGTTGGCGGTTGATTGAATCGCTGGGCGTGGTGAAGGAACGCTGGTTCGACCCCTATAACCAGAATACGCTGAAGGGCGACCGGCCGATCAACCGGGAAAAGGTGAAGTGGTTGCCGATCAAGGGCGACGACTGGTTTTTCGTCGCCAATGCGGTGAGCGACACGGTGGTCGAGCCGCGCACCTTTCCCATTCCCGTGGGCGTGCAGACGACCGAGCGGCCCGGCAGCATCGATGTGTTCGGCAAGGACGCCAGCTATGTGCTGAGCCAGACCTTCATCGGCGGCTTCGCGCTGATCAAGGGATCGACCGCGTTCAAGCCGCCAGATATCGAATATCGGCTGACGCTGGCCTATAATATCAATCATGTGAAGGTGCCCGAACGGCGCGTGCTGTTCGTCGAGCCGTCCCGGCCGTCGCGCCGCACCGACCATTTTCTGGGCGTGCAGGAATTGTTCGTCGATTATCATCTGGCGAATACGTCGGATCGCTATGACTTCCGGTCGATCCGCGTGGGGATACAGCCGTTCCAGTCGGACTTTCGCGGGTTTCTGTTCAACGATCAGCAGCTGGGCATCCGGCTGTTCGGCAATCGCGACAATAATCGGTTTCAGTTCAACCTTGCGGCCTTCTGGCGGTTGGAGAAGGACACGAACAGCGGCCTTAATTCGGTGGTGCAGACGCCCCGCCGGGACTGGCTGTTCCTGGCGAACCTGTATCGGCAGGATTTCCTGATTCCGGGGCTGACCAGCCAGATCACCGCCGTTTACAATATGAACCGCGAGGCGGGGCGGATCGAGGTTGACGATAATGGCTTTCCGGTGCGGCCCGCCCTGCTGGGCGACCTGCGCGGGCGGGATTATGATGTCGTGTATCTGGGCTACAACGCGGATGGGCGGATCGGGCGGATCAACCTGACGGCGTCGGCCTATGGCGCGCTGGGCGAGGATCGGAACAGCTTTTTCACGTCGGAGCCTGCGCAGATCAGGGCGTTCTTCGCGGCGGCGGAGGCGAGCATCGACAAGGACTGGATGCGTTTCCGCCTGTCAGGGCTGTATGCGAGCGGGGATGGCGATCCTTATGACAATCGCGAAACCGGGTTCGACGCGATCTTTGAAAATCCGGTCTTTGCCGGTGCGGACACGAGCTACTGGATCAGGCAGACCATTCCCTTCGCTGGCGGCGGTCGCGCCATCGGCGTCAATGGCCGCAATGGCATATTGAATTCGCTCCGGTCGTCCAAGGAACAGGGGCAGTCGAATTCCAACAATCCGGGCACGATGCTGCTGGGCGCGGGGGCGGATTTCGATGTGCTGCCCGAACTGCGGATTTCGGCCAACGCCAACCATCTGTGGTTTGAAAATACCGCCACCCTGCAGGCGCTGCGGAACGAAGGGAGCATTCCCAAGGCGATCGGCTGGGACCTGTCCACCGCTGCGATCTGGCGGCCGAAAGCAACGCAGAATATCGTGTTCCGCCTGTCGGGCGCGACCCTGCTGCCGGGCGCGGGATTTCGCGACCTTTTCACCAATAGCGAGCGCAACCGGAATTATTATTCCGTGCTCGGCAACCTGATCCTGAGTTATTGATGCGCCCGTTTTTCGCCTTTCTGTTGCTGATCCTTGCCGCCTTGACCGTGCCGGTGGTCATCCTGCACGCGTCGGACGCGGAAAAGCCGGTCGAGCGGGTCTATGCGGTCACGCCGCCAGCGCCGATGAGCCAGACGGCGGACCAGGTCGCGGCGAAATCGGACGGTTGCTACAGCTGCCATACCAAGACCGACGAGCCGTCCATGCACGCGACACCGGCGGTCATGCTGGGCTGCGTCGATTGCCATGGCGGCAATGCGGCGGTGCGCGGCGATCCTTCGCACGGATTCGACGATCCGGCCTATGTCGCGGCGCGGGACAGGGCGCATGTGCTGCCGCGCTATCCCGAAAGCTGGCACTATCCATCCTCCGCCAACCCGAAGCGGACCTACACGCTGCTGAACCGGGAAGCGCCGGAGTTCGTGCGCTTCGTCAATCCCAGCGACTATCGCGTGGCGCGCGAGGCGTGCGGATCATGCCATATGCAGACGATCGAGGCGGCGGAGCGGTCGCTGATGGCGTCGGGCGCGATGCTGTGGGGCGGGGCGGCCTATAATAATGGCGTCGTCCCGTACAAGAATTACATATTCGGCGAGGCCTATACCCGCGATGGCAAGCCGGCGAAGATCGTGTCGCCCGGATCGCCGCCCGGCACGCTGACAGCGGAGCAGAAGGCGCGCGGGGCGCTGGCGGAGCTGTATCCGCTGCCCAACTGGCAGGTGACGCCGCCGGGCGATGTGTTCCGCGTGTTCGAGCGCGGCGGGCGCAATATCGCGACGCAGTTCCCGGAAATCGGCCTGCCCAATCCGACCGGGTCGATCCAGCGGCTGGAGGAGCCGGGGCGTCCTGACCTCAAGCAGTCCAGTCGCGGGCCGGGGACGGGCCTGCGCGTGGCGATTCCGGTGCTTAACCTGCACAAGACGCGCCTCAACGACCCTTATATGTGGTTCATGGGCACCAATGATCAGCCCGGCGATTATCGCCATTCGGGCTGTTCGGGATGCCATGTCGTCTATGCCAATGACCGCGAGCCGCGTCACAGCCTGACCTATGCTCCCTATGGCCGCGACGGGCAGACCGCCACGGTGGACCCGACCATCGCGGGCAAGGTGCAGCATGAGGATAGCGGCCACGGCGCGCTGAAGGGTGCGCATGGGGACAAAGTCAAGCCCGATCACCCCATAGGCGCGGTCAAGGAAAGCGGGCATCCGATCCGCCACACATTCACGCGCGCCATCCCGACCGCGCAGTGCATGAATTGCCACATGCACCAGCCCAACATCTTCCTGAACAGCTATCTGGGCTACACCATGTGGGACTATGAGTCCGATGCAAGCCTGATGTGGCCGGAGAAGCAGAAATATCCGACCGCCGCGCAAACGCACCAGACGCTTGAGCGCAATCCCGAAGGGGCCGCGCCGAAGGGGAAATGGTCGGACCTGGATTTCCTGCGCAACGTCTATGACCTCAATGACAAGGCGAAGGATACGCAGTTCGCCGACTATCATGGCCATGGCTGGAACTTCCGCGGCGTGTTCAAGCGTGATCGCGAGGGCAATCTGCTCGACGCCAATGGCAAGGTCGTCGCAAACGACGACCCGGAGAAATGGCGCAAGAAGGGCGAGCCAAAGTTCGTTCAGCCCGGCGTCAACCCCGGCAAGAGCGTCCATATGATGGACATCCATGCCGAAAAGGGCCTGCAATGCGCCGACTGCCATTTTGCGCAGGACAGCCATGGCAACGGCTTCATCTATGGCGAAGTGGCGAACGCCATCGAGATCGGCTGCAAGGATTGCCATGGCACGGCGGACGCCTATCCGACGCTGCTGACGTCCGGCCCTGCCGCGCCGCCCAAGGGTAACAATCTGGCGCTGCTGCGCAACCCGGATGGCAAGCGGCGGTTCGAATGGTTCTATGACGCGAGCGGCAGGCGCAAGCTGATCCAGCGGTCAATCGTCGATCCCAGCCTTGAATGGGAAGTGAGCCTGGTCAAGGACGCGGTGGACGCGACCAGCCCGCATTTCAACGCCAAGGCGGCGCGCGCCAAGCTGATGAGCCGGTCGGGCGCGGAAGATGGCAGTTTCGCCTTTGGCCCCGGCGTCGCAAAGGAAGACCGGGCGCATAATGACGAGAATATGGCCTGCTTCACCTGTCACCTGAGCTGGACGACAAGCTGCGGCGGCTGTCACCTGCCGATCGAGGCGAACTGGAAAACGTCGCTGCACCATTATGAGGGGGAGGAGACGCGCAACTTCGCGACCTATAACCCGCAGGTCGCGCGGGACGAGATGTTCCAGCTAGGCAAGCACCAGACGACCAAGGGCAATATCTATGCGCCGGTGCGCTCGACGTCGGCTCTGGTGCTGTCGTCCACCAACATCAACCGCGAGCGCATCTATATCCAGCAGCCGCCGGTATCGGGCATCGGCTTTTCGTCCCAGGCGTTCGCGCCGCATTTCCCGCATACGGTGCGCAAGACAGAGACAAAGACCTGTTCCGATTGCCACCTGTCGGAGAAGGACGACAATAATGCGATCATGTCGCAATTGTTGTTGCTGGGCACGAACTTCGTGAACTTCGTCGGCCTGAACGCGTGGACGGGACTGGAAGGCGGGTTCGAAGCGATCCGCGTCACCGAATGGGATGAACCGCAGGCGGTGATCGGCAGCTATCTCCAGAAATATGCCTATCCCGATTATTGGAAGCTGCATGTCGAGCAAAATGGGCGCGAATTGAAGAATTGGGTTCGTGGGCGTTTCTTCGACAAAAAGGCCTCGGGCGAAACGCAGGCCATCGAGGAATTCCGCAATGTCGTGAAGGGCACGCGCGATCGCGTCGGCTGCCTGCAACTGCGCGGCGAATATATGTATGTGGCCGAAGGGAAGGGCGGTTTCCGCGTCTATGACGTCGCGTCCATCGGCAACAAGGGCTTTTCCGAACCGATAGTGAGCGGGCCGTTTTCGAAGCTCGGCCATAATAGCGGCGTGGCGACGAAGAATGCGACCTGCATGGCGTTGCCCACGAACCAGCCCATCAACCCGCTGCGCAGCACGCCCGAATTGCGGGAGATCAACCAGGAGCAGCCTTTCCTGCCGATCTACAGCTATGCGGCGGTGACGGACAGCGTCGAAGGGCTGATCATGGTCAATATCGAAACCATGGCCGATGGCGAGTTCCGCAACAATTTCCTGAAACGCGCAGTCACCTGGAACCCCGATGGCGTGCTCAACGGCGCGCGGCATATCCATCTGGCGGGGCAGATCGCCTATATTACAGCTGACGTTGGGCTGGTGGTTGTGGATCTGAGCGATCCGCTGCATCCGCGCCTTGCCGCTGTCCGGCCGATGAAGGATGCGCGGGCGAGCGCGATCCAGTTCCGCTATCTGTGGGTGACGGATGCCGAAGGGTTGAAGCTGTTCGACGTCACCCGGCTGACCGATCCGGTCGCCGTGCCATCCGCCACGGTGCCGCTGGCCGACGCGCGGCGTATCTATCTGGCGCGCACCTACGCCTATGTCGCGGCAAAGGCGGAGGGGCTGGTCATCGTCAACATCACCAATCCGCTGCGGCCAGACGTCTATGCCAAGGAGACGTTCGGGGGGCAGATGAACGACGCGGAGGATGTGATCGTCGGCACGACCAACGCGTCGCTGTTCGCCTATGTCGCGGACGGGCGGAACGGCATGAAGGTGATCCAGCTGACCAGTCCCGCCAGCCAGCCCAATTTCTACGGCTTCTCGCCCGCGCCAAAGCCCGAACTGATCGCCTGGGCGCGCACGCCGACGCCGGCGGTGGCGATGTCCAAGGGCCTGGACCGCGACCGTGCGGTGGATGAAACCGGCGGCCAGATCGCGGTGTTCGGGCGTATCGGATCGCGGCCCTTTACGCGGACCGAGATGGAGCGATTGTTCCTGAACGCGAAGGGTGCGCCGTACAAGGTCAGCGACGCGGTGGATATGAAGGCATGGCGACCGCCTTTGTTGCGGTGAGGGGGTGGAAGTATGAGCGCAACGAAACTGGTTCTTGCTGCTCAGGCCTTGGGCATCAGCAACAACTACGAACTGAACTCGGCATGGACAAAGTTGTCGCACAGCTTCGCTAGTATCGCCGGGCCTGTTCACGGGATCGGTTTTCAAGCCAATGGACGGCTAGACATCTTGCTCAGGCAGTTGGAGGCCGAAGCTTTGGAGATTTTTGCGCTTCCGGCTGACAAGCAGCCAATGCTGTTCATCGACCAGTTGAGCTTATTTTCGGAAGCCTGGGTTATCAAAACCTACGAAATGGTCCGTGCCGCCTGCCAGCAGCTACGTCGCAAAGGCGAAACTGACGAAGCATTGGGCGCCTTGAAGCATCGCCTTGGCCTTGTCCGCATGCCGATGGCGAAGGCTGAAATCCAGATGGCTGACAGGATGAAGACGCCTCTGATGCTTGGGCTGGGCGATGGCAGCGAAACAAAACCATATATGGCGGACGGATCCTATATCATGCCTCGGACTATTTGCGGCCAGACCGGATCGTTCTGCTGGGTCGCAGTCGATATCCCCAGCCAGCGAAATGTCGCGATATCCCGCCGCGACCTTGCCGATGAACTGTTGGCCTGGGTGCCGGTCAAGACCAAAGTGCCATATGATTCGGCGAGCGCCTGAGCGCGGCCCTCTGGGCTAGTGGTTGCTACGCCATTCCCTCCGCCAGCCTTTGGGCCGGCCCTCCATCTGGGGATGGGTGGGACGGTGGTGTTTTGCGATAAGCTACGAGTATTTTATGTCGGACGCATTCTCTCATGGCACGGTGCATCAGGCGGGGGAGGATTTGCAGGCGGCTTTGCGGGCGGAGCCGCAGGTTTTGGCGCTTTGGGAGGGCCTGACGCCGCTTGGCCGGAATGAGTTTATCTGTTGGATCGAGGATGCCAAGCAGGCGAAGACGCGGGCGCGGCGGATCGAGCGGACGCTGGAGGAATTGCTGGAAGGCAAGAAGCGGCCCTGCTGTTGGGCGGGATGCATTCACCGCACCGACAAGACTCCGGGCAAGTGGCAGCAGGCTGTGTTGATCGACAAGCAGAAGAAGAGTTAGCCCGGCCGTTCCGCCATCAACATCCGCACCAGCGGTTGCATGCCTGCATCGAACTTCGCCAGCGTCGCGGGCTCGCCCGCCGTCTCGAAATGGGTGACGAGGCCAGCGTCCGTCCAGCGGTGGAGGGCGTAGGCGGGGGCGTCGGCGACTATCATGGGGCGGTTGTCGGGGGCGTCCGGGTCCATCGGGCGCAGGTCGAGGGCGAGTTGCGGCGCGGTGGAGGAGCAGATGGCGACGGTCGTGCCTTTCCACGGCGCGGTGATGGTGCGGTGGAGGTGGCCGCAGACGAGGGCGGTGATGTTTGGGCGGTTTGCTATGGCGGCGCTGAAACGCTGAACCCACGGCTCGTCGGGATGGGTGTTCATCCAGTCGATGCCGACCTCCACGGGGGGATGGTGCATGACGATGAGGGTGGGGATGGTCGCATCCTCATCGAGCCGGGCGGTCAGCCATGCCGCGCGCGCTTCGCAGAATGCGCCGCCGTGGCGGCCCGGCTCCAGCGTGTCGAGGACGATGATGCGGCGGCCCGGCAGTGGGACGACATAATGAACGAAGCCGCCGTCCTGCGGCACATGGGGGAAGTGCGCGGCGAAATTGGCGCGGTCGTCATGATTGCCCATGGCTGGCCAGACGGGGAAGGGGCATTGCGCAAAGGCTTCCGCCAGGGCGCGATAGCTGTCGCCGTCGCCATGGTCGGTAATGTCGCCGGTCGCGAGCAGCAGGTCAGGGCGGTTGGGACCGTCGATCAGGGCGCGCAGGACCTGGTCGAGCCGCTGGCGGTTCAGTTCCGCAGGGTTGCCGGGGTCGAAACCCAGATGAATGTCAGTGACCTGTGCGATCAGCATCCCGTTGCGTCCCTCCTTCATTACCCGTCGCGGCCGGTGCGTCGTTGCCGGTCCGCCTGGTCTTTTCTGACGGCCCGATCCGTGGGCGTCCATGGCGCGCCGTCGCCGATATGATAGCTGTGGCACATGGCGCAGCCGGAGGGCACGTCGGCCTTTGACTGTTCGCCGCCATGGCAGGTGCGGCAACTGTCGATGCCGGGCAGCAGCAGCTGGCGCGCATCGTGCGACTTTGGCGCGGCGTGGCAGCTTTCGCACGTTTCGGTGGCGTGCGCCTTATGATCGAACCAGCCGTTCATCATGTAGCGCATCGATTGTTTCACCGGCGTCACCTGCCAGCGCGCGCCGTCATTGGTGACGGTGTGGCAATCGTAACAGGCCCCGCCCTTTGAAAAGACCGCGCGGATGGCGTCGTCGGCGCGGGAGGGGCGGGCGGCGGCTGCTCCGAAATAGGCGTGATAGATGCGGCCCTGCGCATAGTCGCCGGGACGGCGGCGGGCCATGCCGCCAAGCGCGATCGGCTGGGCTGGGCCGGTCGAACGGTAATAGGCGCGCAGGTCCGCGATCACCTGTTCGGGCTGGCCGTGGCGCAGGGTGCGGACGGTGCCGCCGATCGTTTCAAAGGCCAGGCTGTGACAGGATTGGCAGTCGCGCTCCATGTCGACGGGCAGGAAGCGCACGCCGTCAGCGGTGGGGCGGTGGCAATCCTTGCAGGCGAGCGCGTCGCCATAGCCGTTCTGCGCCTTCAACGTCCGCGCCATGCGGGCGACGCCGCCGGTTTTTGACAGATGGATGTCGTGCGGGAATTTGAGGCCGCTGTCGTCCATTGGCCTGGCGTCGAGCGAGGCGCGGGTGAAGCTGGGTTGCTTGCCGGGATTATACTGGACCAGCGCCGTAAATTGCGGATGGGCCGTGCCGAAGTCGCTGGCGTTCGCGAGCTTCGTGTCCCTCAGCCGATCCTTTAGGCTGCCGTGGCAATCGGTGCAGAAGGCCTGAGGCGTGGGCTGCATCGGCCCCGCGCCTTCATGTTCGCTGTGGCAATCGACGCACGCGCCCTGCGGCGGCTTGCCGAAGGTTGTGGCGACGAGGTTCAGGAACTTGCCGCCCATGCCGGGTTCCGCGCGCGCCATGGCGATGCGGGCGGCTGGCGCGTGGTCGTGGACCGATGTGTGGCAGGTCTGGCAGGCGGTGTCGCGGACGGAGACGAACGCCTTTTCGTGGCAAGTCTCGCACTTGTCCTTCAGCGCGTGGTGGGCCTGGCTCAGCGGGCCGGATGACCATGCCCCATCCCCCTTCACGCTGTGGATGTTGCGCGTGTCGGTGGCGGGACGGCTGGCGTAGCTGTAGATCGGGATGGCGAGGAAGCCGATCAATATGGCAAGCGCGAGGCCCCAGGCGGTCAGGCGCTTGCCGGGAAGGTAGCCGCGCAGGGAAAAGACCTTTGCCTCCTCCTTTTCCTCGGACGCGTCCGATACGGCATCGACCCGGCGGATGGTGAGGACGGCGGCGCCATCGTCATCGCGTGATACGGTGAGGCGATGGCCGCCCAAGCGCAGTTCCGCGCCCTTGGCGATGTCGATTTCCGCATCGCGCGTCGTGCGGCCTTCCAGATCGAAGCCGAGCGTGCCGGTGGCGCGCACGCGGATGGTGCGATCATCGACCTGCTCGATGCGGGCGTGGTCCGGCTCCAGCGCGAGGTCGGGCAGGTGAATGTCGTTTTCGGACGCGCGGCCCAGCGAGAGTTGCGGCTTGGCGAGCGTGGCGCTGCGGACGATTTCGCGGCCATCGGCGGTCAGGCTGATCTGGCGGATTTGGAAGCTCATGGTCGCGCTCACCAGTAGAAAAAGACGCTGACGATATGCGCGGTCAGCGCGGCCAGCAGGGCGAAGGTGGCGGGCACATGGACGTAGAGCCAGATTTCCAGCAGCGCCTTCAGCTTCAGATGCCTGCGAAGCCGGGCGAGCATGGCCTGCTTGCGTTCGAGCAGGGCGTCGATCTTTTCCAAAGGCTCCTTACCGGTGTCGGGATGGTCGGCGGTCCAGTAGCGCAGGCTGGCCTGCGCGTGAGCGGTCGCGCCGCGGGGGTAGCGGCCCGACAGGCGGGCGAGCAGGCCGCCGCCGAACGGATCATCCTCCAGCGACTGGCGCACCAGCGCAGCCTGTTCTTGGAGCAGCGGCTGGGCGGCGTCGTGCAACTGGCGGTCGATGGCGCGGATGGCTTCGAGCATCTGCACCTGCGTCATTTCCGCGCGGTTGTTGCTGAGCGCGGTGGGGAGCGTCGCATAGACGATGATGCCGAAAACCCCTGAAAGGATCACCAGCATCATCAGCGCATAGGCCAGCGTGTGGACGTTCCATCCAAGCTGGAATCCGGTGTGCAGCGTGCCGATGACGATCAGGCTGAGGCCGAGATAGACATGGGCGCTCGTCCATGCCTTCAAGGACCAGCGGCCCCGCGTCATGGCCCGCTTGCGCAGGCCTAGCAGGGTGAGCCAGAGGATCAGCCCGACGCCGACCGTGCCCATGATGTAGCCATACCAGCTGCCGCCATTGTGGCGCGGGGTGACGTCGATCAGCAGATAGCTGGCGATGGAGACGAGGCAGATGATCGTCGCGATCTTGAGCCAGCGGAAGTTCGCGTGGCGCAGGAAGCCGTCATGCAGCACCTCGCCCTTGGCGCGGCGGGGCTGGGAAGCAGCGCGGCCGGATGCTCGGGTCGCCATCAATTAGCCTCCCGGTCGAGGCGGGCGACGGTCAGGAAATCTTCGGGCGACACGCGGATCGCCGCGCCGGTCGGGCAGGCGCGCACGCATGCCGGGCCGCCGTCAATGCCGGAACACATGTCGCACTTGATCGCCTTTTTCGGCTTTTCGACGCCGGGCTTGGCGTTTTTGTAGCTCCATTTCTTCGATGGCTCGCCGGGGCCGGGACCAGCGCCGAAGAACATCCAGTTCAACAGGCTCGGCTTCTTGGGCGGCACGCTGTCCATGCGGATCACGCCATAGGGGCAGTTGCGCTGGCAATTGCCGCAACCGATGCAGGTTTCGTCGATGAACACTTCGCCGTCCGGGCCGCGATGGATGGCGTTGGGCGGGCAGTCGGCCATGCAATGGGGATGTTCGCAATGGCGACAGCTGGTCGGCACATGGAGATGGGCGTAGGTGCGCCCGGCTTCCCGGTCGAGGCGGGACAGTCCTTCATGGCTGTCCGCGCACGCCTTTTCGCAATTGTCGCAGCCCACGCACAGATGCTCGTCGATCAGCAGAACGTCGGTCGCTTCGCCGATACCGTTGTCGATCAGGAACTTGGCCGTCTCCGAATACATGTCGACGACGGTCGAGAAGCTGTCCTTGCGGCTTTCGATGAAGGCGTTGACGTCCTGCCGCGCGGCCATGTCGCGGCGCGCCCGCTCCAGCAACGCGGGCTTGGCGGCCATCAGCCGGGCGAAGGCGTCGCCGTTCAGCCTGATGACTTCGGACTTGACCGTCGCCTTGACCGTGGCGGTGCGCGGGCCGCCCGCGATCAGCGCCATTTCGCCGACATAGGAACCGGCGGGAAGGTAGGAGAGAAAGACGTTCTTGCCGCCGATCTTCTTTTCCACGATCATGGAGCCGACGCGGATCACATAGATGTCGGTGCCAATATCGCCTTCGTTCAGGATCGCCTCGCCCGCCTTCACCGTCCTGATTTCGGCGCTGTCGAGCACTTCGGCGAGGTCGGCGGGCGTCAGCCCTGAACCGAACATCTGGAGCAGTTGCCGCTCGGTCGAGATGCGGGTGATGGCGCGCTTGGCGGGCGGGTTGGAGGACATGAGCTTCAGCGCCGCCGTGCGCGACACTTCCACCATGATCGAGTCCGTGCCCGCGCGCACGGTGGAGCCACGGCGGCGCCCCGAGATGAGGCCGACTTCGCCGAAGATGGACCCGGCGTCGATGGCGACGTTGGTTTCCGGCGCGACCTCCACCAGCGCCTGCCCCTGCGCGATGCCGAACAGGGATGAGCCGGAGTCATGCTTTTCGAAGATGACGTCCCCGGCGCGATAGGCGCGCACTTCGCTGTCGAGCATGAATTCGCGCATCTGGAGCGGGGACAGGCCCTCCAGGATGGAGACGTTGGTGCGCAGGAACTCCAGCCATTCCGCAACGCCGCGCTGTTCGGGCAGGGCGGCGAATTTGGCGGCCAGGATGGGTTCGTCGGCTGGCTTCAGGTCGCGATTGCCGTTGATATATTCGACAACGTCATAGCCCTGGTTCATGCAGTGCTTGATCAGCGGATAGCCCGCCAGCGCGCCGATGACGAAGATGCCGGGCGCGGTGCTTTCGAACACCGGCGACAGTTTCGGGAAGGCGAGGCGGTCGTTGCTGGTAAATTCGATGCCGCAGCCTTCGACGAAGCCGCGCGGCGGGGCGGACCCCATGCGGGCGATGATGCGGTCGCACTTCATCTTCACTTCGCCATCGCGGCTGTCGAGCGTGATGAAGCCCGGCTCGATCTTTGCCGTGGTGCTTTCGGTCATGATGTTGAGGCGGCCTGCTTCGGCGGCTGCCATCAGCGCCTTGACGTTGGCGGGTTTCGCGCTGGCGAACTCGGTCGAGCGGTTGAGGATGGTGACGACATTGCCCTGCGCCTCGTCGGCGGCGAGGCCCATGGCGTTTTCGATGCCCGCGTCTCCGGTGCCCACGACGAAGATATGTTCGTCATTATATTCGGCGGGGTCGTCCAGCTGATACTGGACATGGGGCAAGTCCCCTCCGGGCACGCGCATCAGGTTGGGATTGCCCTGCGTGCCGATCGCCATGATGACGGCGTCGGCGATGATCTCCCGCCCATCGGTCAGGGTGAGCCGGTAGGGGGGAGCGAGGCGCTGGATTTCCTTTGTGTCGGTGGTCCCGTCACGCTTGCGCTCGACGATCTTCTGGACGCTGCCGGGGATGGGGTCGCCGGTGCCGGTGATGGCTTTGACTTCGGCATTGTAGGCGACGTTGATGCCCTGTGCGGCGGCCTGCTCGTTCCAGCGATTGAGGATCGTTTCGCGCTTGCCAGCGTCGAAATCGAAGTCGGAACGCAGCACGAGCTGGCTGGGCGTCGCCATCACATGCTTGCCCTTTTGATATTTGAAGATCGTGTCGGACAGATGGTCCGTCTTTTCGATCAGCAGATGGGGAATCCCCAGCTGCGCCGCGCGTGCGGCCGCGCTCATCCCCGCCGGCCCCGACCCGACGATCGCGATACGCACGCGGTCAGTCACTTGAATTTCCCCCCTCTTGCGAGATCACCCGCAGCCCCGGCCATGCCCCTGCCGTGTAATGGCCTGCGGATCAAGCCTTTGGGCACTCTATCAATTTCAGGAGGCGGCGCTAGAGAGCAGATGGTGACTGTTTTGGGGGATGATGTGGCGGCGAAGCTGAGCGTGGGACGGGTTGCGCTGGTCGGTGCGGCGGCGCTGGCGCTGGTGTCGGTGGGCTATAATGTCTGGCGCGACCGGCCGGAAAAGAAGGAAGCGTCCGCCCCCTTCGCCCCCGCCGCGCAGCAGCCGTCCGATCCCGAAGCTGTCATCCGTGGCTTGCAGGACCGGGTGGGCGCCAATCCCGACGACGCCGAAGGATGGCAGATGCTGGGTTGGGCCTATTTCGAGAATGGGCGCCATGCCGATGCGGTGCGGGCCTATCGCCGCGCGGTGAAGCTGGCCCCGGACAATGCGACATTCTGGTCATCGCTGGGCGAAGCGGTGGTGATGGCGAGCGAGCGTGACCCGATGCCCAGGGAAGCGGCCGAGGCGTTCGACAGGGCGGTCAAGATCGACCCCAAGGAACCGCGCGCCCGCTATTTCCAGGCGGTGCGCAAGGATCTGGCGCAGGACCATGAAGGCGCGATCCGCGATTGGCTGGCGCTGCTGGCCGACACGCCGCCGGGCGCGCCGTGGGAAGCGGACCTGCGGCGCACGATCGAGCAGGTGGGGAAGATCAACGGCATCGATGTGAAGGACCGGCTGGCCGCGGTAAAGCCCGCCGCGCCGCATCCTTCGATGGGGTCGCCGCTAGGGGGATCGGTCGCGACGGCGGCCATTCCGGGGCCGAGCCGGGAACAGATGCAGGCGGCGGCGCAGCTTCCCAAGGGGCAGCAGGACGCGATGATCGAGGGAATGGTGTCGGGGCTGGAAGCGAAGCTGAAGGCCAATCCGGCCAATGTCGATGGCTGGATCATGCTGATGCGCAGCCGCATGACGCTGGGTGAAACGGCCAAGGCGCAAGCGGCGCTGGAAGCTGCGCGCAAGGCCAATCCGGGGCAGAGCGCAAGGTTGCGGGATGAGGCGCGGGTGTTGGGGGTGCCGGGGGCCTGATCGTGGCGCGCGTGGGTGCGCGTCCTTCGACAAGCTCAGGACGAACGGATGTTGTATAAGACATGGGCAGCTATGAAGGCCATCGGCAAACCCGAACCCGGCGGAAAGGCGCCTACAACTACCCCCGTTCGTCCTGAGCCTGTCGAAGGACGCACATGGACCCCTTCCCGCTTCATCGGTCCTTACGACAAGCTCAGGACAACGGGGGTGACGGGGCGCCTGAGAATGGAGGCGGAGCGGCTGCACGGAACACCGGCAACCTTCGCCCGTTGCATCCATGATGACCGCAGACCCCGCAATCTTCGACCCGCCGCCGGACTCCGTGGCCTTCTATACCGAAAGCCTTCAGCATCTGGTTGAATCGGGCATTCCGTTCATGCTTTCGGGCACCTATGCGCTGGGTTGCCATACCGGGATCGTGCGGCCGACCAAGGATTTGGACGTTTTCTGCAAGGCGGGCGATGCGCCGCGCATCCTGTCCTACTTCATGCATCTGGGGCATGATGTCGAGTTTGAGGATGAGCGGTGGATCGGCAAGGTCTGGCGGGGAAACAACTTCTTCGATGTGATCTACAATATCTCATCGGCCAGCGTGCCGGTGACGGAGGAATGGTTTCGCGACGCGGTCTATGCCGAAGTCTATGGCATCGATGTCAGGATCACGCCGCCCACAGAGTTCATCCTGTCCAAGATCTTCATCCAGGATCGCTATCGCTATGACGGCGCGGATGTCGTCCACATGATCCTGAAACAACATAAGCGGATCAACTGGCAATGGCTGCTCGATTCGATGGAATTGCACTGGGAACTGTTGCTGATCCACCTGCTCAATTTCCGTTTCATCTATCCGACCGAGCGGCATTGCGTGCCCTTGTGGCTGTTTGAGGAGCTGCTGGGGCGGTTGCAGACGCGCGCCGAGCTGCCGGTGCCCAATATCCGGGTGTGCCGGGGAAGGCTGCTGTCCCCGCGCGACTATCTGATCGACATTACCGAATGGGGCTTTGCCGATGTCGTCGGCAAGGGCCTTGAGGAGAGCCATGACCGCAACAAATGAACCCGCACGGCATGAAGGGCTGACGCTCGCCGCCATTGGCGACCTGCACGTTACCGATACGTCCGAGCATCGCTACCGCGCGATGTTCGAGGAGATTTCGGAAAAGGCCGACATATTGGCGCTATGCGGCGACCTGACCAATTTCGGCAAGACGCGCGAGGCGGAGATATTGGCCGAAGACTTGCGCGCCTGCACCATTCCCACGGTCGCGGTGCTGGGCAACCATGATTATGAATGCGGCCAGCCCGAGGAGGTCGCGCGCATCCTGCATGGCGCGGGCGTCACGGTGCTGGACGACCAGGCGGTCGAAATCAAAGGCGTCGGCTTTGCCGGGGTGAAGGGCTTTGTCGGCGGGTTCGGCCGTGGCGAACTGGGCGCGTTCGGCGAGAAGGGGATCAAGAGCTTCGTCGAGGAAGCGATCAACGAGGCGCGCAAGCTGGAAAATGCGCTGCGGTCGCTGCGGACGGATCGATGCGTTGCGGTGCTGCATTATGCGCCTGTGGTCGACACGGTCGCAGGGGAGCCGCCAGAGATATACCCCTTCCTGGGTTCATCCCGGCTGGCCGAGGCGATCGACCGGTTCGACAATGTGCGCTTTGCCGTTCATGGCCATGCCCATCGCGGCGCTTTTGAAGGGCGGACGCCGCGCGGCGTGCCGGTCTATAACTGCGCGCAATTCGTCGTGTCGGAAAAATTCGACCGGCCCTATGCGCTGATCGCTCTTTAGGCAGGTTCCGCCGATCTGGTGACGATTGTCGCTTGGCGGGGCCGGGGAATCGGGCGGAAGCCTCCGTTCCGGTCCTTGTTCGGGGGTAAATGGCAAGGGGATTGCTCTACGCCCTATAGCTTCGAAACGCCGTATCCTGCGGCGCGGGGCGGCATTGGGGCAGATGATTTTCGACAAGGCTTTGGCGGGGCTGAAGGCGGCCATGGCGGCGGCGGGGCTGCTGCTGACCATCGCGCCTGCGCCCGTGTCGGCGCAAATGGCGGGACCGGGGGAGGCGGCCTCCGCGCCGGTGATCGACCGCGAGCGTCCCGACCGCGTAACGCCCAGCATCGCGCCCGCTTCCCCGGCGACGGCACCATCACCGCCCCCGACCGTCGAGCCAGTCGGCGAGCCTGCCGCCGCCATCGCGCTGACGCGGGTGCATTATATGGGCGCGTCGCTTCCTGCCGCGCTGCTCGACCGGGCGGTTGCGCCGTTGATCGGCCGCCCGCTGACGCGCGAAACATTGCAGGCCGTCGCCAAGGCGGTGGGTGACGCCTATGCCCGCAGCGACATCGCCTTTTATGCGGTGTCCATCCCCGCGCAGGTCCCGGCGGGTGGGCAGCTGATCGTCCGGGTCGTGGAAGGACGCGTGACGAATTATCAGCTGGCGGGCCTGTCCCCCAGCATGCCCGTGCGCCTGATCGACGCGCAGATGCGGCGGGTGATGCGCGACACGCCGCTGCGCAAGTCGGTGCTGCAACGGGCGCTGGCGCTGTTGCGCGACATTCCGGGGCAGAGCGTCGACGCGCGCGTGCGGCAAAGCGGCGGGGAAGGCGAGCTGGTGCTGGACCTGATCGTCAAGCGCAAGCAGGTGCAGATCGGCCTGCTGATCGACAATAGCGGCGTCAGCAATGTGATTGACGGCGTCCAGGCGCAATTGTCTGTGACGGCCAACGGGGTGCTGCGGGAAGGGGACAGCACGAAAGTCGCGGGCTACCTGCCCTTCTATCCCGACCGCTATCAATTTTATTCGCTGGCCCACAGCACGCCGATTGGCGGCAACGGCACGACGCTGTCGGCCAACATCGCCCATATGGACAGCCGCCTGCGCAATCAGCCGATCGAGGGCGAGGCGACGCTGGCCGGAGTGACGGTCACCCATGCCGTCATCCGTAACAATCGCACCAACCTGTCCGTGAACGCGTCACTCGATGGCATCGATAGCAGCAATTATTTCCTCGATGTGCGCTTTGGCGACTATCGATCGCGCGCGGTGCGGCTGGGCGCGTCATGGTCGCAGTCCGATCAGCGGCAGGGCCATGCGCTGTCGGCGGTGGTGAGCCGAGGTGTCGATATATTGGGCGCGCGCGCCTTTACCGGCTTTTCGGAAAAGGCCTTTACCAAGGTCAACATGCAAGCCGTTGCGATACGCGCGCTGTCGAAGCGCGTGTCGCTGAAAGTGACGGCGAAGGGGCAATATTCGGCAGACAAGCTGCCCGTGACCGAGCGTTTCTCGCTTGGCGGGCGCGGGGCTGGCATGGCGTTCCGGGTCGGCGCGCGCACGGCGGAGCAGGCGCTGGCGGGAAGCGCGGAGCTTAGCTGGACCCCGATACGTGCGCCGCCTCTTCAGAACAGCGCCCTGTTCGCCTATGTCGATGGCGCGGTCGCGCATGGCGTTGCGCGGCCATTTTACCGGCTGCCCGCGGAGGATCTGTCGCTCGCATCGGCAGGTGGCGGCATACGTGTGGGGATTGGCGCCAAATGGCGCCTGAGCGCGGAGGTCGCCGTGCCCGTCAAGCGCATCGACAGTCGCGATTCCCGCAAGGCGCGCTTCTTTTTCGGGATTGGGCGCGCCTTCTGACCCCAATTTTGCGTGCACGCAAAGGAAAGCCAAAGCGATGAACAATGTGTGGGAGGTCTGGCCATCGGCGCTGACCGCCGTGGAATGCGACGCGATCATCAAGCGCGCGGAATTTTACGCTGACCAATCGGCGACGGTCGGATTCGAAGCGAGCAGCCGCAGCGACGAAGCCTATCGCTCGTCCCTTATCCGCTGGTTCGACCCCTTGCGCGAAAGGGACATTGTCGAGCGCGTGATGCAATTCGTCCATGCGTCGAACCGGACCAATTTCGGCATCGACATCGTCGCGCCCTATGAGGTGCAGTTCACCGAATATCACGGGACGCAGCAGGGCAAATATGACTGGCATCAGGATGTATGGCTGGAATCATCGCGCCCGTTCGACCGCAAGCTGTCGGTCGTCGTGCAGCTTTCCGATCCGGAGGATTATGAGGGCGGCGCGTTCGAATTTTTCTGCGTGGCGCAGCCGGGCGCGACCTTCGCTCCGCGTGGCAGCCTGCTGATCTTCCCGTCCTTTCTGCAACATCGCGTGCTGCCGGTGACCAGGGGGTTGCGCAGAAGTCTGGTGACATGGGTGGAAGGCCCGCGCTGGCGGTAGTCAGGGGGTGGCCCATGGGCCTGCCGTTGACAGGATAAGATGTAACCGTTCTGGATTGTTATCCCAACCGGCCTTGCGCGAGCGGGTTTCCGGAAATGCCGGGTGGGTAGAGCGAGATTTCCGGGGAAAAGTCAGTCAATTTCGTGATATTGCCCCATGCTGCTGGCTTTTGCGTATCCTGACCAGCGTTTCCCGGATGCGGATTTGACCCGGGAACGCCTATATCCACCGATATAACCGGATCGGCTATTTTAGAACGCGCCGTAAGGATTTTGCGTGCTTAGCCTTGTGCCATTGCGAGCTGTTCGCAGTGAAACAGGGAGGTTCCTCAATGTCCTTAGTCGGACGGATGCGGTCTGGTCGTCATGTGCTGATGTGCGCCACGGCGATTCCGCTTTTTCTCTTGGGCGCTTGTGCTGATGGCGTGGGCTTCGATATCGGCGCGGGCGGCGGGCAGACGCCTTCCGGTCCGTCCGGTCCCGGCGGCCCGTCCGGTCCCGGCGGTCCATCCGGCCCCGGCGGTCCTACCGGTCCGAACGGGCCAGATGGTCCGGGTGGCCCCGGCGGCCCCAGTGGTCCGGGCGGCCCAACTGGTCCCACAGGTCCCGGCGATCCCACAGGTCCCGGCGGTCCCACAGGTCCAGGAGGCCCTACCGGCCCAGGAGGCCCTACCGGCCCAGGAGGCCCAACCGGACCTGGCGGCCCAACCGGACCCGGTGGCCCCACTGGACCTACAGGCCCCGGCGGCCCGACTGGTCCCACGACCGGCTCACTGATTGGCGTGTCCGTTGGCGATCAGGTGATTTCCGGGCCGACTGGCCCCGGCTCGCTGGTGGGCGTCAACGTCCTGCCGGGATCGACGCCTGCAACGGGCAACCTCGCGACCGTCGATCTGTTGACCGGTGACGGCACGGTTGCGCAGGTTGCGCTGCCGACCACGGCGGAAGGCGTGCAGCAGGGTCTGGCGCCGGTCGCCGCGATTGCCGGAACGCTGCTTGGCGATCAGGTGGGCGGCACGGTGGAGCAACTGACCGGCGGCCTTGCGCCCACGGTCGCCACCGTCACATCGGGTCTGGAGCAAGTCACCGGGCCTCTGCTCGACACGGTGAACGGCGCTCTGGCTCCGGTCACCGCGCCGCTGCTGGGCAATAATGGTGCGCTGGCGCCGGTGACGGGCGTTGTCGAAACGGTTGCCGGCGGCCTGACCGGCGCGTTGGGCGGGGACGGCGGATCGCCCGGATCGCTGCTGGGAGGCCCGCTGATCGGCGCCAATATCGGCGGCGAAGCGGTAACCGGCCCTTCGACCAGCGACACGCTGGTCGGCGTCAACCTGCTGCCGTCCAGCACGGCCCCGGCGGAGGGGCAGTTGCTGACCGCCGATGTGCTGACACAGGGCACGATCGCCGATGTCGCCATACCGACGACAGCGGCGGGGGTAGAGGCGGGCCTGGCCCCCGTCGGCAATCTGGTCGGCGGCGTGCTGGGCAGCGAGGCAGGCGCGGCGGTTGATCAGGTTGTGACCGGGGTCGCGCCCGTCGCGGCGACCGTCACCTCCACCGTCGATAGCGTCGTGTCGCCGGTGCTGGACGCCGTGAACAGCGCGGCTCCCGCACTGCCGACAGGGGGTGGCCAGGGCGGCGGCGGGGCGGGTGGCTCCCTGCTTGCGCCCGTCACCGGGCTGCTGGGCGGAGCATTGGCGCCCGCGACGGGCGGGGCCAGCCCCACCGCGCCCGTCACTGGCCTTTTGGGAGGCCTGCTGGGTCGCTGAGCCGCCCCGAAGGGGAGAGGAGGCGGCCGGGCGCGCCGCCTCCTCGAACCCACCGACCTGCCATTGAAAGGGATGACTTTGACGAAAACCCACCAGACCGAATATTTGCTGGTCATCCGCCTTAACAATTTTCTGGCGATCGAGGCCGCTTTCGGCGCGGACGCCGCGCGGCGGGCGATCGACCATCTGTGCCGGTGCGCCGAGCGGCAACTGGGCGGCATCGATCTGCGCCGTGTCGATCGCGAGGAGATCGAACTGGTGGCGCGCTATCCGCTGATGCAGTGCATGCCTGTCGCGTCGCTGGTCGATACGCTGTGCGCCGCGCTGGCTGCCGAGCCGTTCCGTTACAAGGATCAGGACATATTGCTGTCGGTGTCCGCCGGACATGCGTTTGCCGGCGGGCCTGTCGGCCGCGCGCAGGAACATGAGGCGCGGTTGCGTCTGGCCGCATCCTGCCTGTCCGCCGGTCAGCTTTCCGGCAGCTGCGCCGAAAGCGCGGCTCTCTATCGCAAGGACATGGCGGAAGCGGCGGTTCTGCTTTCGCGGGTGAGGCGCGGCGCGACCTTCTTCACCTGGCGGCCCGTGTCCCGGCCGGACGACGGTTGCGCCATCCTCTATTATGAAGCCGCGCTGCGGCGCGTGGGCGACACGGGGGAGCAGATCGACTGCGCGGACGGATATGCCGCGCTGGAGCGGATTGGCCTTGCCCATCTGCTCGACCGGCTGATGATAGAGGATGTGGTGCGCGAGCTGGAAAGCGATCCCGCCGCCTGCCTGTCGGTTGCCATTTCGGCGCAAAGCCTGTCGCTCAACCTGCATGGCGAAGGGGCGGGCTGGACCGGCCTGATGGACCGGTTGAAGCGCGACCCCCGGCTGGCGCGGCGGCTGGTGGTGGAGATTGGCGACAACAGCGCCATGCCCTGCTTTCGCGATGCGCTGGCCTTTGTGCGCGCGCTGCGGGCGCTGGGCGTGCGTATTTCGGTCGCCCGCTTCGGCTCGGGCCATGCGTCCATCGGACAGTTGATGGCCCTGTCGCCCGAAGTGGTGAAGCTGGACAGCCCGTTCATGCACACCGCCTATGAATCGGAACGCAACCGGCTTCGCGTCGGTCATCTGCTCGGCCTGGCCCGCACGATCAGCCCGACCGTGATCGTCGATGGCGTGGAATCGCCATGGCACCTGCATCTCGCCGCGGAGGAAGGGGCCGAGTGGGTCGCGGGTTCGCATCTGGGTCGGCCCAGCCTGCGCCGGGGCTGGCTGAATACCGATTATGGCGACAGCGTCGCCGCGCTCGCGGCTTTCAACAGCACGTTGCATCAGAAGCCATCCGGCAACGTCCATTCATTCTCACGCTAGGCGGCTGAGCCGCTTTTGCGTGCACGCAAAAAGCAAAAAGGGGTATTCGATCTTGTTAAGCCTTCATCGTCATATTCATCACGGCGCGCGCGCGGCGCTGGCCGCCGCCACCCTTCTCTGCGCGGTCGCGCAGCCCGCAGCGGCGGCGCCCTATGGCCCCTATGCCAGCACGCCGGGCGAAGCATCGCTGGCCGATGCGCTCGACAGCGCGCCGCCGAGCGGAGACCGGGCGGCCATGCTGGCGAGCATCGACGCGCTGCCGGACGCGACGGCGCGGGCCGACGCGCTGGGCCAGTTGACGCCGCGCACCTATGCGTTGCTGCCCCGGCTTGCGATCCAGTCGATGGACGCCGCCGACCGCGAGATCCGTCACTATCTGGTCGAGCGGCGCAGTATCGCCATCGACGCGCCTGCGGACGTGCCGGTGCGCGGCGAAGGCACGATCCACATGATGCTGAGCGGCGGGTTGAAGCAGGCGCGTTACGATGCCGGTTTCGACCGGCCGGAAGCGCGATCGGACAGCCGCTCGCTGCGCTTTGCCATCGACGTCAGCCCGGTCAAGAACCTGATCGTCGGCGCGACGCTGGGCATCGACGGGATCGACGCCCGGCTCGATCCCGCACAGCGCCCGCGCATCACGGCGTTCAATAGCCAGATCGGCCCCTATGCCAGCTACCATAATGGGCGTTTCTACATCGATGCCACGGCGAGCTATAATTTCGCGGAATATAAGCTGCGGCGGCAGGTGGGGTGGGATGGCTTTTCCGACCGGTTGACGGCTGCTGCCGATGGCGACGGCTGGGCGGCTTCGGGTGAGGCGGGCGCGATGCTGCGCGCGGGCGCGGTGCGGGTGCAGCCCTTTGCCGGGCTGCAATATCGCCATGCCGATGTGGAAGGGATGCGCGAAGGCGGCGGCGCGGCGGCGCTGGAAGTCGCCGGTTATCGCACCCGGCTGATGCGCGCCACGCTGGGCGCGCGGGCATCGACCAATGTAGACGTAGGCAGCTGGACACTGCGTCCGACCGTCGAGGCGCAATGGCAGCGTGAATTGCGCAGTCGCCCCGACAGCCGGATAGAGGCGCGATTTGTAGCGGGCGA
The DNA here is from genome assembly GCF_002080435.1 of Sphingobium herbicidovorans. NCBI lineage: Bacteria > Pseudomonadati > Pseudomonadota > Alphaproteobacteria > Sphingomonadales > Sphingobiaceae > Sphingobium > Sphingobium herbicidovorans. Next base: position 826,909 of record NZ_CP020539.1, read on the forward strand.
CCTGCCGATATTTTCCCTGCGGCCGGAGCGGCTGGATCGCGATGCGGGGCTGGTCAGCGCCAGCGTCACCGCCACGCGCAGCAGCCGCATGGCGGTGCGGGTCGGCTATAGTGGAGAATTTTCAGGCGACCGGCGGGTTCATGCCGCCACGCTGTCGCTCAGCAGGCGCTTCTGACGCCCGGCATTCCACCGAAACGGACCCAATCACAGGGGCGAAAGATGCGATCTGGCGCTAATGGCGTTGGCGGTAATGGAGGAAGGGCGAAGATGGCTGGATTGATCCGGGACATATTGTCGACCCTGTCCCGCGATGGGGCGCCTGCCCGCCCCGCCGTCGCGGAACAGGATGCGCTCAGCCGACTGGATGAACGGTTGACCAGCTTTAGCCAGGCCGCGCTCGACAGCCGCGCGCCCTTGTTGATCCGGCCTGCCGAATGCGCCGTGTGGGACGGCAATCCGCGCGATCAACCGGGATTGAACCCGGACAGTTGCCGATCGCTGATCGAATCCATCGCGGCGGAGGGGGGCAATCGCATTCCGGTGCTGGTGCGGCACAATCCCGACGCATCCGAACAGCCCTATCAATTGCTGGTCGGCAGCAGGCGGCGCTTCGCCATTGACTGGCTCAACCATAATGGGCGGCCGGAACTGCGCCTGAACGCCCTGATCGTCGATCTGTCCGACGAGGAGGCATTTCGCCTTGCCGACATCGAGAACAGGGAGCGCGCCGATATTTGCGAGCTGGACCGCGCGCGCAGCTATCAGCAGGCTGTGGACCGCTTCTATGGCGGGGTGCAATCGCGCATGGCCGAGGCGCTGGGCCTGTCGAACAGCCAGCTTAGCCGGCTGCTGGCATTGGCGCAGTTGCCCGAAGAGGTGATCGGAGCCTTCGCCACGAAGGAGGATTTGAAGGTCCGTTATTCGGAATTGCTGACGCCCTTGCTGCGCCGGGCGGAGCAGCGGGCGGACCTGATCTCCGAAGCGCGGCGCATCGGCCAGGAACAGCAGGAGCGCGCTGCCGGGGCAGGATCTATGCTGCCGCCAGCGACGGTCTTGTCCCGCCTGCGGGAAGCCGCCGCCCGGCGACCGCGCGACACAAGCGATATCGAGATTCTGGCAGGGGGCGAGCGTATCGGCCGGGCAAGACCGGCGAAAGGCAGCATCATGCTGGACGTCACCATCGCCAGCGATGCCGATCTGGACGCCTTGTTCGCTGCGTTGAAAGAAACCATATTGATGGCGCGCGCGGCGGCGTGAGCGCAGGTTGCGGGCGGCTGGGCCGGTCATATCCGATCGCGGCGGCTTAACGGCTGCCATCAATGCGCAGCGTTAAGCGCCGGTTCAAGCGGATTGACGATAAGTAACTTGCACGGCGTGACAGCTTTGCGTAAAATATCAGGCATTGGTTATCACGGTCGGGCTGGCCGCCATATGGTTGAATATGGCGTGCTCGGCCTTTTCATGCTACGCAGGCACCGAGCGAGAGGATTATATCATGGCGACATCGTCGGACTATCGTCTGGGGGAATTTGCGTTTCCACGCGGATGGTTCATGGTGGGCGAGAGCGCTGAGGCGACCAATTCGCCCAAGGCGATGCGCTATCTGGGCCAGGACATGGTCATGTACCGGGGCGAAAGCGGCAAGGTCTATGTGACCGAAGCCTATTGCCCGCATATGGGCGCGCATCTGGCGAAGAACACGACCAGCTACATCGTGCGCGACGGCGAGCAGATTGAGGGCGATTCGATCCGCTGCCCCTTCCACGGCTGGCAATTCGGTCCCGATGGCGCGTGCAAGAATATTCCCTATTCCGATTTCGTGCCCAAGGCCGCGAAGCTCAAGACCTTCCCGGTGGTCGAGCGGGCGGGCACGGTATGGATCTGGCATGATCCCGAAGGCCTGGAACCCAATTTCGACCTGCCCGATTTCGGCGGCCATTATGATGCGCCCGGCTGGGTCAACTGGAAGATCGACTTCATGGGCGATCTGGACATCCACCCGATCGAAGTGGTCGACAACATGGCCGACTATGGCCATTTCGTTCCGATCCACGGGGCAAAGGACTTCGTCTATTTCGCCAATGAGTTCAAGGACCACATCGTCCATCAATATTATGCCGCCGGGCACCGTACGCTGGTGACGAACCCGGACGACGTGCTGACGCTGGACACCTGGTACACCGGTCCTTCGATCCTGCAGTCGGAAATGGAGGGGACGTTCAACAGCTTCATCCTCATCACGCACACCCCGATCGAGGATGGCAAGATCCGTGTGTGGCATGGGTTGATGGTGCAGGTGAATGACGGTTCGGCTCCGGTGACCGACGAGTTGCGCGAAGCCGCGCTGCAATATCAGGAAGGCAGCCGCCTGGCCTTTGCCCAGGATGTCGAGATCTGGCAGAACAAGAAGGCCTGCCTCAACCCGCTCGTCATCCCCAGCGACGGCCCCTATGGCAAGGTGCGGACCTGGTACAAGCAGTTCTACACCTCTCGCGACAAGACGCCCGACCTGCACAAGCGGACCAACGGGCTGCACGTCACGCTCGACAAGCGCGATTCCACACAGGCGGCATGAATGCCGGGCCGGTAGCGCCCGACTTCGGCCTGGCGCTACTGAAAAAACGTGGAGCGCCCGCAGGCGGCTTCGGATGGTTTTCAGGACAATGACGGCCGTCACGGCGGCTGGACGAGGAGAGATGAGATGGCGACTTTAGCGGTGGAACCCCAGGATTGCCTGCGTTCGATGGGGCATGTCGCCCTGTTCTATCCCAATATTGAGGACGGCCCGGCCGCGGCCAAGCTGCTGAAGCTGCTGGGTTTCGTCGAAACGCAGATGCTGCCCTTCCCGAACGGCGCTTTCTACCGGTTCGTGGTTCATGACAGCTATCAGAGCCGCGGCGATGGCATCGTCTATCTTTCGGCTCTGCCCGCCGCCCAGGCAGCGTTGAACAAGGCCGCGCGCGAGGCGCTGGGCTATGGCACGGACAAGGAGCATGAAGCGGTCGGCGCGCTGCGTGAAGCGGTGCTGGCGGACCCCGAATATACGTTCCACATCGGAACGCTCGTCGATTCCTTCGATGTCATCGAAAAGATGACGCTCGACCTGATCGACGCCAATGAAAATGACCCGGACCTGAAAGGGCGGTTGAAGGTTACCGTGAACCGCCCGCGTCTGGGCAATGCCGAAATCGACGCGCGGCTCGACGCCTCGCCCGCCTTCGGCGAGGTCAAGCGTTATGCCTATGGCCGTAACGGCCTGCAGCTGTTCGTGGAAACCGACCTGCTGTCGAGCGGCCAGATTGGCGACACGCTGATCCTGGAATTCGACTATGTATGGCCGGGCTATGACAGCCACATTCTGTCGGTGGTCGAACTTTGACCGACTGACGGTTGATCAAGCAATCTGCGGCGGCCAATGGCGCGCCGCAGATGTTGTTCGCCCAACCTGATCTTGCACGGAGGCGAAGACTGCGCGGCGCCCTCTGCTGCATCGCGTCCGCTTGTCCGCGTGAAACAATTTCCGTGTGAAAGCCGCTGTCGAGCTATCTTGAAAACGGCCTTGTCGCCGTCGATCCGATGGCGGGCTGCGTGTCGCCATTCCTGCTGCCGACGTCGTCATTTCCGCCAGCAGGCAAAGGGCGGTCGCCCCGGTCCGGGCGCGCCCATTCCCATGCCATGATGACCGGGCGGCCCGGCGCTTCGCACGGGCTGCGCATATGCTGTGGCTTTTATCGCAGCGCGCCTTGACCATTTTACCTTGTCGATGGTTTTTGATGTCGCCGGTTCCGCAGGGGCCAGCCGCACGAGGACAAGAGATATGATGGACCGAATTTTCACCGCTCTCGCCACGCGGATCGCTGCTGCTGCGGGACAGCCGTTCAGCTTTGCCGTGGCGCTGGGGATTATTGCCATCTGGGGCGTCAGTGGCCCGTTGTTTCAATATTCCGACACATGGCAGCTCGTCATCAACACGGGCACGACGATCATCACCTTCCTGATGGTATTCCTGATCCAGAACAGCCAGAATCGCGACGCGGCGGCGATGCAGGCGAAGCTGGACGAATTGATCCGCGCGCTCGATCCGGCTCGCGAACAATTTATCGGCATCGAACATCGCAGCGCCAATGAGGTGGAACGGATCCGCGCCGCACTTGAGCAGGAGGTGAGCCATGCCGAAGGCAAGGCGCGAACCGCCCATAAAAGCATCGAGCACGTTCTTCGGCGAACCTAGAGCATTTTCCAGGCGCGTGGCGTCACCTGCCGGGCCGGATCAGGTTTCAGGCGCGTTCAGCCCCGCGCCCGCTCCGTTGCTGTTTCAGATTCAGGCGCCCAGCCACCACAATATGCCGATCAGCGATATCGACGCCAGCGTTGTCGTCAGCATGACCGCCCAGGCGCTCAGTTCCATCGCCCATCGGCCCGCCTTGCCCGCCAGCACAAAGCTGGACGCGCCGGACGGCATCGCCGCCATCAGGATCGCGACCTTGGCCCATAATGGTGGGATGGGCGGCAGCATCCAGAGGATGGCGGCGGTGATCATCGGCTGGCCGATCAGTTTGAGTGCGACGACCCGGCCGATCGGTCCGGGCGTGGCGCTGCGCCGGGGCAGGGCGATGAATATGCCGATCGCCGTGAGCGCGCAGGGCGCGGTCGCCTGCGCCAGCGTCGCCAGAAGGATGTCGGCTGGCCCGGTCAGCGGCAGCCGGAATATCGACCACAGGCAGCCCGCGACCGCCAGCAGGATCAACGGATTACGCACGATCGAACGCGCCGCCAGCTTCAACCCCGCCGCCGGGCCATGCCCCTCACTGGCCGTCACCTCGCTCATGACCAAGCCGACGGTGAACACGATCGAGGAGTAGATGAGCATGGCTACCGACACCGGGGCGGCTGCTTCGGGGCCCCATGCCAGGAGGGCGATGGGCAGCCCGATGAAGCCGGTATTGCTGAAACAGGCGCACAGCGCGGCGATGTTGGTTTCGCTGCCATGCCGTCCAAAATGGCGTTCGACGGCAAAGGCGATGCCATAGGTCAGGAGTGCGCCCAGCGTCACGGCGGCGAACATGCCCGGCACCGCAAGATTGGCGGGGTCCATATGCGCGATGGAGCGGAATGTGAGGATCGGCAGCGTGATGGCAATGACGAAGCGGTTGAGCACTTCGAACGCCCGGTCGCCAAGAATATCGTACCGGCCGCAGACATAGCCGATCAGGATCAACCCGAAAACCGGCATCAGTGCGCCGAAAATGGTCATCGCCATCGAACTACCGCCACTCGCATGAAAAGGCCGATCCCGCTGCCGCCAGATGCGCGCCCTATGGCAAGGCGCGGCGAAACGGAACCGTCATTTGCGCAACCACAAATGCACAAATTACAATCATTGCCCGAACTGTGCGGCGCTGGTCGCGAAACTGCGTTTCACCGCCTGCTCCAGCGGCAGTTTGCGGAACGTGTCGGACAATATTTCCACGCCGTGCGGTCCGTCATAGCCCGCCTTCGCCAGCGCGGCGATGAAGCCGGGGACGTTAAATTCGCCCTCGCCGCAAAGCCGCCGGTGACACATTGTGTCTTCGGTAATGCTGTCCTGCATCGCCATCGTGGCGTCGCACAGTTCAGCGGCGACGATGAAGCGGGCGGGGACCTGCGCAACGTCGGCCAGCGCGCCGCCCGACCGCATGACATGCCAGATGTCGATCAGCAGGCCGCCATTGGGCGCGTCGGCCGCCTTCACCATATCCAGCGCCGCGCCAAGATTGGGCAGGGCAGAGAAAGGCAACATCTCCAGACCGACCATAAGCCCATGTTCGGCCGCCTGCGCGCACAGCGCCGCAAACTCCCCGGCAAGGTGGTCGCCGGTCGGATCGCCGGGCAGGAAGGGCGGCATCACCTTGATATGGCGAGCGCGCAGGACGTCGGCGGCGCGGAAAAACTCCGCCCGAGCGGCGTCAGATCGCGTCCGCCGCTCGCCGCTCGCAAACCAGTCGGACAGGAATTCCAGCTCGACAATCTGCTGCCCAGCGTCACTCAGCCGCCGCCGCAGCGCGGCATAGTCCAGTCCCCGATCCTGCCAGGCGAACAGGTCGCCCAGCCAGAATCCGGTCCCGGCATAGCCAGCGCGGGCGGCCGCCTCAATCCGCTCCTCCAGCGGAAAGCGACCGAGATTGTCGGGGCGGTCGGGCCGCACGTCGCCCGCCGTCGTCCAGCAGGTTGCGATCAGCTGCGGCGCGCCCACTGGCTCCTTGCTCCCTCAGTCCATCCGGGGCGGTTTGATCCCCGCATTCTGGCATGCATAGTCGAGCAGCGCGGAATAATCCTTCGTCGCATAATCGCCCGCGCGCGCGCCGCCGAACACGGCATGAGCGGCCGCGCCCATCGGCAGGCCGACGCGGTTTTCAGCGGCAGCGTTCATCGCCAGCGTCAGGTCCTTGAATGCCAGGTCGATGGTGAAGCCCGGTTCCACATCGCCCTTCAGCACCTTGTTCACCATCAACACATGGAACTGGCCGTTGCGCGCGGTGGTGTTGCCGGTCACGTCATGGATGGTCTGGATGTCGAGGCCCAGCTTCGTGCCCAGCGCGATCGATTCCGCGACGATCTGCGCAGTCGAAAGCAGCATGAAATTGTTGATCACCTTCATGCGGCTGCCCATGCCCGGCTTGCCGCAGCGGAAGATATCCGTGCCCATGGCGTTGAGCGCCGGTTCGACCCGCGCGAAATCCGCGTCCTCCGCGCCGACCATGAACAGCGATTCCCCGCGCTCGGCATGCAGCGCCAGACGACCGATCGGCGCATCGACGAAGCCGATGCCCTTTTCCGCGCAGGCGGCGGCGACCCGGTCGGTGCCCTTGGCGTCGATGGTGGACAGGTCCATCAGCAGCGCGCCCGCGTCGATATTGGCCAGCACGCCGTCTTCACCCAGCACCACCGCCTCGACATGCGGCGTCGCGGGCAGCACGGTGATGACGATGTCCTGACCCCGGCTCGCTTCGGCGATGCTGGCGGCCTTTGTCGCGCCCAGCGCTGCGACCTTGTCCATCTTCGCATCGTCAATGTCATAGACGGTGACGGCAAAGCCCTTGCGCTGCAGGTTCGATGACATGGGCAAGCCCATCGCGCCCAGGCCGATGAAGCCGATCTTCGTGGTCATAATGTAGTCCTCTCAAATCTTGGGCCGGGCGATCCCGGCATGATGAACCTCGATTTTTGTTCACGCGGAGGCGCGGAGACGCGGAGGGGCGATGAAGGCGCCGCAGGCTCTAAATCCCCGCTCACGAAAGGAAAGGCGCAGCCATATCGCAGCTTCGCTGCCTCAAATCCCTCTCCGCGTCTCCGCGTCTCCGCGTGAATAATCAATGCAGCTTTTCCGCGATAACTCCCGCTTCGACAAGCGCCGCGATCTGCCCTTCCGACAGGCCCAGCACATCGGTCAGCACATCGCGCGTGTCCTCCCCGAACGGGGCGGAGCGCGGCGATAGTCGGCGGGGGTCTTCGAAAATTTGCCCGGATAGCCCAGCACCTTGACCGGCGTGCCGTCGGAACGAACCATGTCCTTGATGACGCCCCGCGCGGCGATATGCTCGTCGGCCAAAATGTCGGGGATTTCGTTGACGCGCCCGCCGGGCAGCTTGGCCGCCTCCATCGCCGCGATCAGATCGTCCGACTTCCACTTCGCGATCGCCGGGCGCATTTCGTCCTGCAACGCCTTGCGGTTGGGCGAGCGGTGGCCATTGTCGATGAAGCGCGGATCGTCGGGCAGGTCGGGACGGCCGATCAGTTCGCAGAAGCTGCGGAACTGCCGGTCATTGCCCAGCGCCACCAATATGTCGCCGTCGGAACAGGAAAAATCCTGATAGGGCACGGTGTTGGGATGTTCATTGCCCAACCGCCGGGGGATCATCCCCCCGTTCATATAATTGGACGCCTGGTTGGCGAGCAGTGCAACCTGCGTGTCCAGCAGCGCCATGTCGATATGCTGCCCCTCGCCGGTGCGGTCGCGATGGGCCAGCGCGGCGAGGATGGAAATCGCCGAATAGAGGCCCGTGACCAGATCGCTGATCGGGATGCCGACCTTCATCGGCCCGCCGCCTTCTTCATTGTCTGGGCGGCCGGTGATCGACATCAGGCCGCTCATTCCCTGGATCAGGAAGTCATAGCCGCCGCGATCCTTGTAGGGGCCGTCCTGTCCAAAGCCGGTGATGGAACAATAGATGAGCTTGGAATTGATTTCCGACAGCGATGCATAGTCCAGGCCATATTTGGCCAACCCGCCGACGCGGAAATTTTCGACGACGATGTCGGCGTCGAGCGCGATCTGCCGGATCAGTTCCGCGCCGCGCGGGTCCGCCAGGTTGATCGCGACCGATTGTTTGTTGCGGTTCGCGCACAGATAATAGGCCGCGTCCTTCGACCCATCGTCAAGGAAGGGAGGGCCCCAGCGGCGGGTGTCGTCGCCCTGGCCGGGTTGTTCGACCTTGATGACCTCTGCGCCAAGATCGCCCAATATCTGGGTGGTCCAGGGACCAGCAAGCACGCGGGACAGGTCGAGAACCTTGATTCCAGCCAGCGGCCCGGTCGATGTCTGCTTCTCGCTCACTTGTTCTTGAACTCCGGCGCGCGCTTGCCGAGGAAAGCGGCGATCGCTTCATGATGGTCTTCGGTATAATGGGCGAGCGACTGATAGCCCGCCGCCATTTCCAGCAGCGTAGTCAGCTTCATGTCCGCCCCTTCGCGCATCAGCCGCTTGGCCATGCGGGTGGCATGCCCCGGATTGGCGGCGATCTTGCCCGCCAGTTCCAGCGCCCGGTCCATCAGCTTGTCGGCGGGCAGCACTTCGGCGACCAGCCCATATTCCAGCGCGGTCTTGGCGTCGATGGCGTCGCCCGTCAGCGTCATGATGCTGGCGCGCTGCGGCCCGATCAGGCGTGGCAGCAGCCATCCGCCGCCGCCGCCCGGAATGATGCCCAGCTTCACATAGCTTTCCGCGACCACGGCAGTATCGGCCATCAGGCGGATGTCGCACATGCAGCTGATGTCGAGGCCCAGGCCGATGGCGGGGCCGTTGATCGCCGCGATGATCGGCACTTCCAGTTCATGGATCGCCGGGCCGATCATCTGGACGCTGGTGCGATAGCTGTTGCGGATTTCATAGGGCGTGCCGCCGAACATGCCGGAGCGTTCCGCCATATATTTGACATTGCCGCCAGCGCTGAACGCCTTGCCATTGCCGGTCAGGACGATCGCGCGCACCGATGCGTCCCGCACCATCTGGCGGCAGAAATCGACGATTTCCTCGCTATGGGCGACTTCCGTGATGGTATTGCGTTCGTCGGGACGGTTGAAGCGGGCGACGACGACGGGGCCGTCACGCTCGACAAGAAGGAAGGGATCCAAGGCGCAGCTCTCCCAAAGCATGAAAAGACAGCGGGACGCTAGGCGTTGGCAGTCTATCAAGCTAATATTGATTTCTGATTATCTGATATATGAAAGCTATCATGGAACTGCGCCAGCTTCGCTATTTCGTCATGCTCGCCGAAACCGGCAACTTTCATCGCGCGGCGGAGCGGCTGAACATGTCGCAGCCGCCGTTGACGGTCGCCATCCGCAAGCTGGAGGAGGAGCTGGGCGCCGCGTTGTTCGTGCGCAGCGCGCGGGGCGTGACGCTGACGGCTGCGGGCCGCGCCTCGCTGGACATGGCGCGCGCCACGCTGGCGCAGGCGGATCGCTTCCGCGAAGCCGCGCATGAAGGGGCGGTGGGGGAAAGAGGGCGGTTGCGCGTCGGCTTCATCGGGTCCGCGACCTTTGAACTGCTGCCGCGCATCATTCCCGAATATCGCCACCGTTATCCCGGCGTGGAATTGGTGCTGGAAGAATCGACCAGCGTCGAAATCGCGCGAAAGCTGGTGGCGGGCGAACTGGATGTGGGGCTGGTGCGTCTGCCGCTGACGGAAATGGCGGCCGTCAACACGACCGCCATCGATGCCGATGAGCTTCATGCCGCCCTCCCCGCCAGCAGCCCGCTGGCGCAAGCTGGCATAGTGCCGTTGCAGGCGCTCGCGCAGGAACCCTTCATTCTTCAAAGCCGGATCAGCGTGCTGCATACGGTGACGCTTTCGGCCTGCCACGCGGCTGGATTCGTGCCGATCGTCGCGCAGGAAGCGGCGCAGCTGAGTGCGGTGCTTGCCCTTGTCCGGTCGGGGCTGGGCGTCGCGCTGGTCCCTGCCCGCGCAGCGCGCTCCGTGCCCCAGGATGTGCGGCTGGTCCGCCTGGCCGACCGGGTGCCGATTGAAACCGGCGTGGCGCTGCCCCGTACGGTCGCCGATCCGCTTGCGCGAAACTTCGCCCGCATCGCCATCAATAGCGATTAACTATCGGATTTTCCAAATTCGATATTGGACAGGGAGCAAGGCCGGGGACATTGCGTACCCCTGCCCATACTGGCGATTTAGCGAGGTTTGGCTTGTTCGAGACCCTGACCCTTTCCACCCTTCCTGCCGAGGACGAGGCTATTCGTCCGGCGCTGCGCGCTTTGATCCAGGAAGCGATCGCCGACCTCCCGGTGCATCGCCGCGCCCGGTCATGGCAGGGATTTGACGCCGCGTTCAGCCGCAAGCTGGGACAGGCCGGCTATCTCGGCCTGTCATTGCCCAAGGAATATGGCGGCATGGGCCGTGGCCCCTTCACCCGCTTCGTCGTGGTGGAGGAATTGCTGTCCGCCGGTGCGCCGGTCGCCGGGCACTGGATCGCCGACCGCCAGAGCGGGCCGTTGATCCTGCGTTATGGCACCGAGGAACAGCGCCGATTCTACCTGCCGCGCATTTCCAGGGGCGAGGCGCTTTTCTGCATCGGCATGAGCGAGCCGGGTTCGGGTTCAGACCTTGCCAGCGTGCGCAGCCGCGCGGAGCAGCAGGCCGATGGCGGCTGGCTGCTCAATGGCCAGAAGATCTGGACCACCAACGCGATGCATAGCGACTATATGATCGCCCTTGTCCGCACGTCGGGCACCAGTGACGACCGGCAGCAGGGCCTGTCGCAGCTGATCGTCGATCTGAAGGCGCCGGGCATCACCATCCGCCCGATCGTCGATCTGACGGGCGACGCGCATTTCGCCGAGGTGTTCTTTGAAGATGTCCGCCTGGCCCCCGACGCGCTGATCGGCGCGGAGGGGCAGGGGTGGAAACAGGTCGTTGCGGAGCTTGCCTTTGAACGCAGCGGGCCGGAACGCATCTATTCATCAGTCGTGCTGATGGACGCCTGGGTCCGCCATCTTGACGCGGTGGGCCGCAAGGACAGTGCGACGTTGCGCCTCGTCGGATCGCTGATGGCGCAGCAGGCGGTGTTGCGCGAAATGTCGCTCGCGGTCACGGCGCGGCTGGTCGCGGGTGAGAGCCCGGTGGTCGAAGCGTCGCTGATGAAGGATCTGGGCACCAGTTTCGAACAGGCCGTGCCTCAGCTGATCGGCGACGACCTGGCCGCCAACCCGGACGAGCCGGTGGACCCGGAACTCTATCGCACGCTGCTCTACGTCACCCATATCGCGCCCAGCTTCTCGCTGCGCGGCGGCACGCGCGAAATCCTGCGCGGCATCATCGCCCGCGGCCTTGGCCTGCGTTGAAGGGAGCCTAATCATGGACATGTCCGAACTGATCGATCCCTTCGCCCGCCTGATCGAGGATGTCTGCACCCCCGCAGCCATCCGCGCCATCGAACAGGGCGACGAAACCGCTTCGCTGTGGAACGCTTTTGTCGAATCCGGCTTTCTCGACGCGCTTGTCGCTGAAGATGCGGGCGGCGCGGGCCTTTCGCTGAGCGATGCAGCGCCGCTGATCGCGCTGCTGGGCCGTCATGCCGTTCCCCTGCCGGTGGCTGACACGATGATCGCGCGCGCGCTTCTCGCCGCTGCGGGCATCACCGCGCCGGAAGGGCCGATCGCCATCGCTACCGGCACTGGTGCGGTGCCGTTCGCTGGCGTCGCGTCGCACATATTGTCGGGCGCGCCCGAAGCCCCCGTGCTGACGGAGGCCGTCGCCGAGGCAACGGGCGTCCATCATGACACGGACGCCTATGTCGCTGGCGTTGACGGCAAGGCGCTGCGCCCTATCGCCGCCGTCGTGCGCGCGCTGCTGATCTCGGGCGCGGCGGGCCGGGTCATGGAAATGACCGTCGCCTACGCCAATGAGCGGGTTCAGTTCGGCAAGCCGATCGGCAAGCAGCAGGCGGTGCAGCAGCAATTGTCGTTGCTGGCGGAACAGGCGGTTGCGGCGCGCATCGCCGGGGCAATCGGCGCGCGCGCGGGTTTGCAGCCTGCTCTTGCGGACGCAGCGATCGCCAAGCATGGGGCCAGCCTGGCCGCCGGGCAGGTTGCCGCGATTGCCCATGCCGTGCATGGCGCCATCGGCATCAGCGAGGAATATGACCTGCAACTGCTGACCCGCCGTCTGCATGGCTGGCGTCTGGCGGATGGATCGGAAAGCTATTGGGCAGGCATCCTGGGCGAATTGCGCCTGGGCGACGCGGCCAAATCCAGCGCCCAATTCATTTGCGGCGCCTGACCCGGCTTTGCATCGAACGGGATGGCCGGTGAGGGGAGGGGCTTGTCCTCTTCCTCTTGCGAAGGATAAAACGCCCTCGACCCTGGTGCGGAGCGCCGCGACAGGGGATCATGACGTGGGGCCGACAGTAGAGGACGATCAAACATGACCCAATCGACGCCCTATCCGATCATTGACGGCGCGGAGCGCAAGCTGGCTTCGCTTGGCACGATGGACCTGATCAATCCGGCGACCGAGGAGGTGCTGGCGACCGTTCCGCGCTGTGGTGCGGAAGAGGCCAGCGAAGCCGCTCGCCTGTCGGTCGAGGGCTTTGCGCAATGGTCGGCCATGTCGCCGTTCGACCGCAGCAAGATCATGCGCCGGACCGCAGAATTGATGCGGGACGAGGCGGACGAGGCGGCTGCCGAGATGACCCGGCAATCGGGCAAGCCGCTGGTGCAGGCGCGGGGCGAATGGCTGGCGTCGGCCGATCTGCTCGACTGGTATGCGGAGGAAGGACGCCGTGCCTATGGGCGGTTGATCCCCACCCGCGCGAGCGACATGCGCTGGACTGTGCAGCGCCGTCCGGTCGGCCCGGTCGCCGCTTTCACGCCGTGGAATTTCCCCGCCTGGACCGTGATGCAGAAGGTCGCACCGGCGCTGGCCGCCGGTTGTTCGGTCGTGCTGAAATGCGCGGAGGAAACGCCGGGATCGGGCGTACGCATCGGTCGCGCGCTGCTGGCGGCGGGTCTTCCGCCGCGCGTGTTGAGCGTTATCTGGGGCGATCCGGCGGCGATTTCCGCTACCCTCTGCGCAGCGCCGGAAATTCACAAGGTAACGCTGACCGGCTCCACCCGCGTCGGCCGCCTGCTGGCGAGCGCTGCGGGCCAGCATTTGAAGAAAGTGACGATGGAGCTGGGCGGGCATAACCCGGTCATCATCGCGCGCGACGCGGACCTAAACAGCGTGGTGCCGCTCGCTGCGGAGTTCAAGTTCCGCAATGCAGGCCAGGTCTGCGTGTCGCCGACCCGCTTTCTGGTCGAACAGCCGCTATACAAAGATTTCGTCGCGGGCGTCACCGAAGCGGCCAGCAAGCTGCGCGTGGGCGATGGCATGAATGGCGACACCCAGATGGGGCCATTGACGACCGCAGGACAGCTTTCGAAGATCGAGGCGCTGGCCGCCGACGCGGTGCAGCGCGGTGCGAAGATCGAGACTGGCGGATCGCGCATCGGCAATCGGGGCTATTTCTTCCAGCCGACCGTTCTGTCGGGCATGACCCCCGAAATGGACGCGATGAACGAAGAGCCGTTCGGCCCGCTGATGCTGGTGATGCCCGTTGAGGATATCGACGCGGCGCTGGCCGAGGCCAATCGCCTGCCCTACGGCCTTGCCTCCTATGCCTTCACCAACAGCCTGAGCACCGAGCGGAAGATATCGGAAGGCATCAACGCGGGCATGTTGGGCCTCAACCATTATGTGATGGCCATGCCGGAAACGCCCTTTGGCGGCGTCGGCGACAGTGGCATGGGGTCCGAAGGCGGGATCGAAGGGATGGACGCCTATCTGCGGCCATTCCTGGTGTCGGCCAAGATCGCCTGACAGCTGCCAGAGGACGATGATGGACGAACCCTGCCGCCGCCTGGCGCGGCGGGGTAAGCCGTCCTGCGTCCGCCGAAATAGCGCGTGATCCTTTGTCCAGTTGACTCGGAAACTGGTTAGTTTACCAATGACCGATAACAAGCAGTTGGAGAGGATGAATGGGCGATCCCGTGACGATGCGGCTGGCGCGCGTGCATGGCGTTGGCGATATGCGCATCGACGAGGTTCCGGTTCCGGCTGTCGGCCCGCGAGACGTTCTGGTGCGCATCGGCGCGACTGGCATATGCGGCAGCGACCTGGGCTATATCGCGGCGGGCGGACTGGGCGGCGGCGCGCCGCTCGCGGAGCCATTGCCGATCGGTCATGAATTTGCCGGCGTCGTCGAGCAGGTCGGCGGGCAAGTGCGCGGCATCCGGCCGGGTCAGCGCTGCGCCGTCAATCCCGACGCGGGCCTGATCGGCGGGGGCGGGCCGAGCGGGGCCTTTGCGCCCTTCATCCTCGTTCCCGATGCGCGTCCCGGAGTGGACATCTGCCCGATTCCCGACAGCCTGCCGCTGGAAAGGGCGGCTTTGGCGGAGCCATTGTCGGTCGGCCTGCATGGCTTGAACATTGGCCGGGTTCAGCCCGAGGACAAGGTGGTGGTGCTTGGCGCGGGGCCGATCGGCCTTTGCACGGTCATCTGCCTGCGGCACCGGGGCGTGCGTGACATAGTGATCGCCGATCTGTCCGACGCGCGGCTGGATCGGGCGCGGCGGCTGGGCGCGGCGGTCACGGTCAATCCATCGCGGGAATCGCTGACCGACGCCATCGGCAGGGCGCATGGGACAGGGGAACGGTTCGGCATGCCGTTTATCGGCAGCGATGTCATCATCGACGCGGCGGGTGCGCAGCAGGCGTTGGGCGAATTGCTGGACGTCGCCAAATTCCGCGCGCGCGTGGTCATCGTCGCGCTCCACAAGAAGCCGATGCCCGTCAACCTGTGGAAGATGATGGCCAATGAGTTCAGCATTTCCGGATCGATCGCGACGGACCGGGAAGATGAATTCAACGAATGCCTGAAAATGCTGGCGGACGGGGAGGTGGATGTCGAACCGCTGATCAGCCACCGTGTCGATTTCAGCAGGTTGGGCGAAGCCTTCCGCATCGCGGCGGATACGGAAGCGTCCGCCAAGGTCATCGTAACTTTTTAAATGAGCTTCATGAGAGCGGTGAACGCCGTTCCATCATGCGTGAGAGGATGGGAAGATGAGTGGAACCCAGACCCAGGAGCCTGCGGAAATCCGCATCGACGACATGGCGGACCCGGTGGTCACTCCGGCGATCCAAGCCGCCCGGCACGGGCCAGAGGGCCAGCCTGACCGCATGACGGTGGACCAGGTGCTGGCCCAGGCGATGGCCGATGCCGGTGGGCTGAATGATTTTGGTGAGGATCAGGGCTTTCGCACGCGGATGGCGGTGACGCTGCAAGCATGGGACGAGGATGAGGGGCTGACCCGTGGGGGCCGCATCACATTGCTGAACCATATGGTCAGGGTGATGGTGAACCGCCTGCGGATCGAGGATCTGGTCAAGCGGCGTCCCGAAATACTGGACATTGAAATCGACCGGCCGCTGTTCATCGCCGGCCTGCCGCGTTCCGGCACGACTCACCTGGTCAACTGGCTGTCGCGCGACGAGCGGCTGCGTTCGCTGACCTTGTGGGAGTCCGAGGAGCCGGTGCAGTTGCGGGCGCTGGCGCCGGGGGAGGTCGATCCTCGCGCCGCGCGCAGCGCCGAACTGTGGGGGGCGTTCGAGGCGATGCTGCCGCATATGGCCGCCATGCACGGCATGGATGCCGCGTCGATCCATGAGGACAACGAACTGCTCTACATGGATCTGAATTGCTATAGCTGGGAATTCCAGTCGCGCATTCCGCGCTGGATCGACCATTATTTCGCCCATGACCGCACCCCCAGCTATGCCTATGAGAAGAAGGTGCTTCAGGTCCTGACCTGGCATCGCGGACCCAATCGCTGGCTGCTGAAATCGCCGCAGCACATGGAAAATCTGGCGGCGATCAAGACGGTGTTTCCCGACGCCACGATGGTCATCACCCATCGTGACCCCATCGCGGTGCTTCGATCCTTGACCACGATGCTTGGCTATAGCGACCGCATTCGCCGCGATCCGGTTGATCCGCCCGCGCTCGCCCGGCTGTGGCTCGACCGGATCGAAAAGCTGCTGCGCGCCTGCATCGACCAGCGCGAGGCATGGGGACCGGATCAATCGGCCGACATATTGTTCCACGAATATATGGCGGATCAGGAGCGCGTGATGCGGCAGGTCTATCGCCTTGCCGACCTGGATCTGACGCCTGAGGTGGAAGGACAATTGCTCGGTTATCTCGAGGAAAATCCGCGCAACAAGCACGGCAAGGTGATCTATGATCTGGAAGGCGTGTTCGGGGTGGATGAAGCGGCCGCGCGCGAACGATTCGCTTTCTATTATGAACGCTTCCCGGTTCGGCAGGAGGCGTGAGGGACGCAGATATGCAGGTTTCCGAAGCTGAGCGGAAGGGCGTGGATGCGCCAGTGGTTGCCGCGCCGACCGGCAGGGCGGACCAGACGCTTGCAAAGAAGCGCCGCCTCCTGCGGATCGCGCGGGAGGAGTTCATCCGGCAGGGCTATCGCGCCGTCACCATGGACGCGATCGCCCAGGCCGCCGGGGTGTCCAAACGCTCGCTCTATCTGTGGCATGAGGACAAGGCGGCGCTCTTTCGCGCCTGCCTGGCTGCCGGGGTCGATAATTTTCCCCTGATGCAGTTCAACGAAGCCGCCGACCCGGAAACTGACCTGCGCGCCTTTGGACTCGCGCTGCTCCGGGAATTCATACGGCCATCGACCGTGGGCATCGCCCGGCTGCTGTTGCGCGAGGCCAATGAATTTGCCGAGTTCGGACCCCTGATCCGGCATAGTCGCGACGAGCATCTCGTAAGGCCGCTGGCCCGCTATCTTGAGCGTGCGAAGATCGTGGATGGTCATTGCGACAGCCAGGCGAAGCTGCTGCTGGCGATGATCCTGACGCCGGTGCATGATTATCTGCTCGTCGGAGACGCCCTGCCGGATGAGCGGGAATGCACGATCCATGTAGAGACGGCTGTGCGCACATTTCTGTGCGGCCAGACCCGGCTATCGAGAGCTGCTTGACCCCCGCAGCCGGGGCTGATATGAGAAAGTAAGTGTTTACTCACATAGGCCGGCGACGCCGGAGAGGATTGGAAAATGTCTGAACATGCACAGGGTGCGGCGATCGCACGGGACTGGCACGACCGTAGCCTGCCGCTTGCCGATACGGACGAGTTGCGCAACGCGCTGGAGGAAGCGAATCTCCAGACGCTGTTGATGGTGTATGTGCACCTGACCCATGACGCGGCGATGCTGGACGTTTTCAGCAACTATATCAGGCCGCCTTTTTCCGTACCCGGCACCGAAGTCCCCGATGAATATCTGCAGGAGCTTCGCACCAAGCTGCACCATGTGCTGACGACACCCGGCGCAGCGCGGGAGGACGACCCGTCCGAAGCGCTGATGCAGCGTATGATGAGCGTGGGGGTGGGCGAGGAAGTCGCCGACGAGTTCCTGCCGCTGCTGATGGACCAGATCGGTTTCAAGCTGCCCAAGCCCCGCAAGGAAATCGAAGGCCGCCCCGCGCCGCAGTCTGGTTTCAAGGTGCTGGTGATCGGCGCTGGCATGACGGGCCTCGCCGCCTCGCTGAAGCTGGAGGAAGCGGGTTACGAGCATATCGTGATCGAGAAGAACCCCGAAGTTGGCGGCACCTGGTATGAGAACCGCTACCCGGGCGTGGGCGTGGATACGCCCAGCCACTTCTATTCCTATTCCTTCGAAATCACGCCCGAATGGACGCATTACCATCCCAAGGGCGTCGACATGCAGAAATATCTGCTCCACGTCGCCGACAAGTACGACCTGCGTCGCAACATCCGCTTCAATACCGAAGTGGTCAGCCTGCGCTATGACGATGCCGAAGCCGTGTGGAACGTCACCGTTCGCGGCAAGGACGGCGCCGAAGAGGTCATTCGCGCCAACGCCGTCATCAACGCGCATGGGCCGGTGAACCGCTGGAAGTGGCCTGATATTCCCGGCCGCGAAGAATTCCAGGGCAAGATGATGCACACCGCGACCTGGGATCCATCGACCCGGATCGAAGGCAAGCGCGTCGGCATCATCGGCACTGGCGCGAGCGCCGCGCAGCTGATCGGCGCAATCGCAGATCAGGTCGGCGACCTCACCGTCTTCATGCGCACGCGCTACTGGTCGATCTATAATCCCGAGATCAATCATGAAGTGTCGCCGGGCATGAAGTTCGCGCTGCGTTACATCCCGCATTTCCGCGAATGGTTCCGTTTCCGCGTCTATTGGTTCGCGGCGGACGGCCTTTACGGCAATGTCGTGAAAGACCCGGAATGGCCCGTTGACAGCCCGTCCGTGTCGGCCGCCAATGAAGGCGCGCGCCAGTGGGCGCTCGCCCATCTGGAGGCGAAGTTCCATGACCGCCCCGACCTCAAGGAAAAGCTGACGCCGGACTTCCCGATCTTTTCCAAGCGCATCATTCTGGACGCGGGCTGGTTCGACGCGCTCAAGCAGCCCAACGTCACGCTGGAAGATGGCGGCATCGAATGCTTCACGCCCAAGGGCATCCGCACCAAGGACGGCAAGGAGTATGAATTCGACATCATCATCTGCGCCACCGGCTTTGACGTCGCCAACATGATGGGCAAGCTGGAAATCCACGGCAGGGGCGGCCGCTCGCTGCGCGACGAATGGGGGCTGGACGATCCGCGTTCCTATCTGGGCGTGACGGTGCCGGGCTATCCCAATTACTTCATGACCGTGGGACCCAACAGCGCGCCCAACCATGCGGCAGGCCAGAACCTGATTTCCGAGGCGCAGGTGCATTACATCATCGAATGCCTCGATTGGATCAACGCCAACGGCGCGCGCGCCGTCGAGCCCAAGACGGAAGCGTTCGAGGCATGGAACCGCCAGGTCGAGGAACAGATGAAGCATATGATCTGGACCCACCCGCGGGCGAACAGCTATTATAACAACTCCAAGGGGCGCGTGTTTCTGTCTTGGCCCTGGCGTCTGGTGGATTTGTGGAACCAGACCCGTGGACCCAACAAGGAGCATTTCGAGCTGCACTGAGCAGGCCCGAACCTTCGATGAAATGACTGGAGCCGGCCCCTTTGCAGGGGTCGGCTCCAGTCATTTCCGTGTCATGGGTTTTCAGGAGCGCGCGCCTTTTGCCGCTCGTCAGCCCGATATCGTGTAGCCGCCATCGACCGCCAGCGTCTGTCCAGTGATCCAGGCCGCGCCGGGGCTGGACAGGAACAGGATGGCGTTGGCGATGTCCTCCGGCGCGCCCGGACGCCCCAATGGCGTGCGGGCAAGCGTCGGCGCCATCCATTCTTCCTGCGCGAAGGTGCCTTCGGTCATGCGGCTGCGGGTCAGGCCAGCCGCGACGCTGTTCACACGGATGCCGCGTTCGCCCCATTTGACCGCGAGGGTCCGGGTCAAGCCGACTAGGCCCGTCTTTGCCGCGCCATAGCCCGGCACGATGGGAATGCCGAAAAAACTGCTCATCGACGTAATGCTGACGATGCTGCCGCCGCCCACGATGCTGCTTTGCGCCAGCAGGTCCGCGCTGCGACGGGCCATGCGGAACGCGCCGACCAACAGCATGTTGACGGCGCGGGCGAAAATCTCCGGCTCATATTCGTCCAGCCCCAGGCTGGGCAAAGCCATGCCTGCATTGTTGACGAGTATGTCGAGCCGGGGGAGGCTGGATGCGACCGCGTCGATGCTTTCGCCGTCTTCGATGTCCATGCGCAGATAGCGATAGCCGCTGAGGTCCGCGTCATAGTCACTGGCGTCGCCGCGCGTGCCGGTGATGATTACTTCGGCCCCGGCATCGCGATAGGCCGCCGCCGCCGCCGCGCCGATGCCGCTGGTGCCGCCTGTGACCAGCACATGCGCGCCGGAAAAATCATAGCTGGGGTTCGTCATACGGCCTCCACTTCGACCCAACGGCCCTGCGCTGCGGACAGGCGAGCGGCGTCCAGCACGGCCTGACCCGCCGCAGCATCGCGGAAATCGCCCGCCGGATCAGGCAGTGGCGGCGCGCGCCCTTCGATCCTGGCCTTCATCTGGCCGAACAGCTTGGCATAGGGCGCGACGTCGAAACCCTGCGTGTGCCAGCGGTCCATCTCTGTTTGGATAAGCTCCTCAATCGCGAAGGGTTCGGGGGCGGGATTGACCAGTTCGGCAGGCATGACGATCTGGCGCGCGCCATCGGCGTCCTTGATCCAGACTTGCTCCGGGTCGCCGAAAGCCGCGCCCGACTGGATCCAGGCGGCTCCCTTCGTGCCCGCAACCTTTGTGGCCATGACGAACGGGCCGGGGAAGTTCATCGCCGCCTCGATCACGCCCAAGCATCCGCTGTTGGTGCGGAACTGGACATTATAATAATCGTCGGACGTCATCGACGGGCGCGTCGTGGTCAGTTTGCGCAGGATCGCGTTGACGGCGACGATCTCGCCCAGCGTCGATCGCACCTGATCGATCATATGCGTGCCGAACGCCCCCAGGAAGCCGCCGCCCTGCGCCGCATCGGTCCACCAGTCGGCGAGCGGTTCTTCCTCTCCACTGCCGGGCTGCTGATAGATGCGGCTGAACATCAGCGGATCGCCGATCAGGCCATCCTGCACCACCCGGCGCAGCAGCGCCTGCGCGCTGTCGAAACGGAACTCCGCGCCGAGTGCATGGACGATCCCGGCCTTTTCAGCCGCGGCCAGCATTTCCCGCGCCTGGGCGAGATCGCGCGCGAAGGGTTTTTCGCACATCACGTGACGGCCTGCGGCGATCGCCTGCATGACTGGCGTGTAATGGGCGTGCGGGGGCGTCGCGACGGTCACCAGGCGAATGGCCGGGTCATCGGCCAGCACCTGTTCCAGATTGTCCGACGCCAGCGGGATGCCGAGCGGCGCGGCGCGCTGCGCCGTTCGCTCCCGGTTTCGCCCGACGATGGCGCGGACCTCGAAACCCGCCTCCCGCAGGGCGCGGATATGGGTGAACAGGCCAAAGCCCGTGCCCACGACGACTGCGCCGATTGGCGTTTGCTCAACGGTCATCTGTCTCTCTAGCCTTTCGGATGATGGCGCGGGCGGCGGGCGCCCATGAGGCGATGGCTTCCGCCATCGGCATTGTGTTCAGTGTTTGGGAGAAAATCTCGATCGAGATGGGGGCCGTGCTGCCGATCTGGTCGAGCGTCCGGACGAAGCGCGTAAGGTTGAAGCTGCCCTGGCCCGGCACCAGCCGTCCGTTCATCGTTTCATGAAACAGGTCGGGTTCGGCCTGCGCGGGCGCGTCGTTGATCTGAACCGTGTGGATGCGCGATCCCGGTATCCGGCTCAACAGGTCGAAATCCGATCCGCTACGGAAGAAGTGCCAGCTGTCCAGGGTTAATCCCCCATTGGGCCGGCCGGCCGCCTGAACGATGGCCCATGCGCTCGCCAGATCGGGGATGCCGCCGAAGGGCAGAAATTCGATATGCACCTTTACCCCATGCGGGGCCGCGATGTCGCAGATATAGGCGAAGGCCTCGGCCGCTTCGTCCAGCGACATATCGACGCCCATCATCTCGACCGCAGTGACGGACGGCGCGCCGATACGCGCCGCCGTTTCGACCACCCGCTCCGGTGTCAGGGAACGCAGCAAGGAGGCCATCGGCACATCGTCCGATGCGGCCCGGTGGCCGGGCAGCCAGCAGGCGGTGCAATCGATCTCCATCAACGCGAGGCCATGATCGGCGATGCGCGCGGCTATTTCGGGCGCTGCCATCCCGGCCGATTCCAGCGCCCAGACATCGCCCGGCATCAGCGATATGGCGGAAAAGCCGGCATCGCGCGCCGGGACCAGACGTTCGAGCAACGGAACATGGGCAAAGGGCGGCGCGGAAAGGCCCAGCGGGACGTCATGCGTCATGGAGCGTCCGATCGGAAATTGAGTTCGAGGATGATGCCGTTGCGTTCCGTTACAAACAGCTGGCACAGGTTCGCCGACGGATAATCCTTGCGCGCCACGGTCAGGTTCGCGGCGTCCAGTCGCCTGAGCATGGCAGGCAGGTCGTCGCATTCCAGCGCGACATGATGCACAGCCCCGCTGCCTTGCGCGGGGGTGAAGGGGAATGCGTCATCGCTGGGATAGGCCGCATCGACGGGGCCGATATGGATGATGGCCCGGCCGTCTGGATCATGGATCCAGCAGCCATGATCGATGGACTTCGCACCCGGCGCCGCCTCTGCTCTCAGGCCGAGGATATCCTGAAAAAAGGATGCGGTGCCGGGGACGTCACCGGTGCGGATGTTCACATGATCGAGCGTTCGAACTGGCATGGCGTCAATCCACAAACTGGCCGGTGACGGTCGCGGCCTTCGGTACGAGCGCTGCCAAACCATCGGTTTCCAGCCGCGCCAGCGGGATGCGCCATAGATTGACTGCGGCGGTGCTTTCCGTGCGCACCAGGCGCAGGCCCCAGATGCCCTTTTCATGACCGTAGGAATTGATCCAGTTGCCGCCCACGCCCGGATCATGCTCTGCGATGATGATGCGCACCCGGCCATCGGGTTCGGCGGTGAAGCGGTAATTGTTCACCCAGCCATTGCCGTCTTCGAACGTGTCGAGATTTTCCTGCCAGATGTTGCAGATCTGGAAGTTCCAATATTCGCATTCGGGGGGATGAATTCCAGCACCAACGCTTCGTCGAGGCGCTTTTCCCACCCGCCAAAGGCGACATGGCGGTCAGGCACGCCCCCGTTCGACAGATATTGCGCCTGGCTATAGTCGAGCCGGTTGAGCCTGGCCGCGAAATTGCCCTGTGTGCCGTTCCACCAGTTGCGCACAAGTTCGGCATAGCCAAGCACATTCTGCGCCGCCCAGGCGAGGTTGTTCGCCATCAGGGCGGGCGTCACCGGTTCGGGCGCTGCGCCATCCAGCCGTTCGATGCGCAGGCCGGGCGCGACTTCCCGCTGCCGGTCGCTCCACACCAGGCGGACCATGATGCAATTGGTGTCGGCTTGCAGTTTCAGCCAGTTCCTGCCCTCACCGGGATCATTTTGCGACAGGATGATTTCGAACGTGCCGTCGGGTTCGATGTGAAGCTGCTGGCTGCCGAGGAAACCGCTGGTCTTGAGATTGGACGGGTCGAACTGTTTCAGGCCATCGACGCCCAACTGCGCCCAGTCGCGGGCGCCTGCGTCATCCGGCGCGGGGGCCGTCAGCACGGCGAATATGAAATAGGGAATGGTGCCGCGCGTGCCGATGATGCGATAATCGCGCGCCTCGTCAAACTGGCACATCAGATGGTCCTGATCGACCGTCTGAACATTGATGGACTGCCGCCATACCATGTCGCGCAGGCGGGGGCGCGTCGGTTCGGCATTTTCGATCAGCCGTTCGAAACCGGACCGCGCGACGCGGGTCAGGAACCGATACCATTCCGCCCGGTCGAGGTCTGACGGATCATCGCCGAACCTGTCTATCATCCGGCCAGCAACCTTCAGAACATCGCAGAAATCGTCCCAGGACTGGCCCGAAACCAGCCGCTGCGCGGCGCGCGCCTGCACATCGGACGGGGCTTTTGAGTCATTGAGCGCATCGGCCATTGGGACGCATCCTCTCTTTATCTTCTGCGGGGGAAGGTGCCATCGCCCCGGCCCGTGCGCCAGCCATTCTTATGTCGATCACGTGCCAATATCCTTCCTGTGTGACGCAAAATGGCCGTGCCTGGCAGGGAAGGCGATCACAGCTTCGCGAACAGCTTGACTGGAAAGTTATAGACCTATAACTTTTGGGAATCGGCTGCGGTGCTGTCCCTGGGCGCCACAGGTCGCACCCCTGCGACAGGAGAAAGGAAAGCCATGTTGAACGATGCGCAAAGGCGGCATTTGTCGAGTATTTTGCAGCCCGTCTCGCCGCCGCGCGAACTGAACGATGTTTTCACCGAGGATCAGCGCCGCCGTCTGCTGGACGTCGTGCATGGCGGCGCGTGGAAGCTGATCATCGCGCAGCATTTTCCTTCTGCCGAAGCATTGATCGCGACGTTCGCGGGCGGCTTTCCCGAAGGGTTCGAACCGACGCTGGACATGTTCCTGACGCCGACTTTCCGGGGCTTCTACGCCAATTATTCGACCTGCATGTTTCCTGAAATCCAGGACACTTTCTATAACCCGACCTTCCTGGAATATGCGAAATCCTATTGGAACGCGGAATATGCCAAGCCGCAGATGATGCTGTTCAACGTGAACGGACCCTGCGCGAACAAGGATCCGGGCCATCTGGATTCGCCCAGCTTCCGCGGCGTTCGTTACGAAAACTCGCCGACCTGGCTGTGTTCGATCATGGGCCGGTCAGGCCTGTTCCAGGACTATCTGATCAAGATGGCGCAGGTCATCACCTGGTTCAGCCACGATCCCAACAGCGGCTTCACCTACTGGCCCAAGGGGCCGCTGGAAAAGCCCGCCCGCCTGCAGCCGCCGGTCTATAACCGTGGCGTGCTGGTGCAGAATGAGATGTTGGTGCACCGGGGCGAGGCCAATGGCCCGGTCGAGCGGCAGAATCCAGCGGGCCTGGGTTTCGACTCCTTGTTCAGCGGCGAGCCGGGCAATCCTGACGGCTGGCTGGTCAAGACGGGCGACCAGGTCATCGAGCGCTATCACACCGATGAACTGCGTTTCCTGGTTCACTGGTCGGCCGAAGTGTTCGAAGATTATGCAGAGTTGAAGAAGAACATGGATGGGTCGGACAACCTGACCTATGATCGGGTGTTCGAGACGCTGATCAAGGATGTGCGTTCGCGCGGCATCGAGATCGAAACGCCGACCGATCCGCTCAATGACCCGATGTTCATCAAGGCGCTGAACGACGCTTATGATTATGGCGGTCCGGCGGAATATCCGGCCGAAGCGCCGCGCGAAATGGTCGCTGCCTGATAGTTGCGGCCTGGCCAAGGCAAATGAGGAGCGTCGCGTTGCGGCGCTCCTTTTTTGCGTGAGGCGCGGGGGATCAGTCGGCAAGCGTTTCCATGTCGTCATGCCCCCAATAGCCCTTCAGACTGCTGATCAGCCCTTCGTCGTTGAAGGTGCAGACGTCGAGTGACCGGATCAGCAGGCGCGGGCCGTCATCGGGTTGAAACGTCACCTCGAACATCAATGCGGCGGCGTTGGCATGCGATCCCCGGATTGGTGCGACGGGGCGCAACTGCGCGCCGAAGGCGACGGTCGTGGCAAACCAGTCCGCAATCTCGGCGCCTTTTTTCGGCGGCGATCCAACGGGATCCTCAATCTCTGCGTCGGGTGCGAAAAGAGCGAGGACGCCATCGGCATCACCCTGATTGATCCGGTCGACATAGGCCTGGAGCGCCGCGCGCATCTGGGCCTGGCTGGGACAGGACGCGCCGAGGTCGGTCATTTTGGCACTTCTCCTTAACGGACGA
This sequence comes from Sphingobium herbicidovorans, assembly GCF_002080435.1. Lineage (NCBI taxonomy): Bacteria > Pseudomonadati > Pseudomonadota > Alphaproteobacteria > Sphingomonadales > Sphingobiaceae > Sphingobium > Sphingobium herbicidovorans. Next base: position 852,588 of record NZ_CP020539.1, read on the forward strand.
TTTCGCGCATAATATCGCGCAATTTAGCTATATATTTGTGTTTTATACAGCGCTTTGCGTAGAAATATAGGTTAACGATGGCTCAAACGGTTTGCGCAGGCCGTATTTGGTGCTAATTCGGGTGAAAGTGAGAGGATCAGATCATGGGAAAAAGCGAACGGCCAGTTGCGGTCGTCACCGGCGCCAGCCGTGGCGCGGGCCGCGGGATTGCAGTTGCCCTGGGTGAGAAAGGCTATCGCGTCTATGTGACCGGGCGGTCCGTTCGCGACGGCGACGCCGAATTGCCGGGCACGATCGGCGCGACGGCGGCGCAGGTCGATGCAGCGGGCGGCGAAGGGCGCGCGGTTCAGGTCGATCATGCCGATGAAAGTGCTATCGCCGCGCTGTTCGACCGGGTGCGCGAGGAAAGCGGCCGGCTGGACATATTGGTGAACAACGCCGCCGCGCTGAACGATGATCTGGTCAAGCCCGGTCCCTTCTGGGAGAAATCCACCGGTTTGGCCGATATTTTGAACGTCGGCCTGCGGTCGCATTATCTGGCCAGCTGGCATGCCGCGCGCATGATGGTTCCGGCCGGCACAGGGCTGATCGCCTTCACTTCTTCCTTCGGGTCGGTCTGTTACATGCATGGCGCCGCTTATGGCGCGCAGAAGGCTGGCGTGGACAAGTTCGCTGCCGACATGGGCGTCGATTTTCGAGGCACGGGCGTCGCCGCCATCGCACTGTGGATGGGGCCGTTGCTGACGGAACGCAGCGCGCGGACGCTGTCGGACCATCCCGAGCAATATGAAAAGTTCATGGCGGACGCGGAAACGCCCGAGTTCAACGGACGGGTCATCGCGGCGATCCATGACGATCCAAAGCGCGACGAATTGAACGGCCAGACGTTGATCACGGCGGAAATAGCGCAGCGTTATGGCATCACCGAATCCGGCGGGCGCACCCCGCCATCCTATCGCGCAATGCTGGGGGAACCCCGCATTCCGCATCCTGCTATCGTGGCTTGAGGAGCGTAAGAATGGACCTGGGACGCCGATTTGCAGGCAAATCGATCATCGTGACCGGCGGCGCGTCGGGCATCGGCCGCGCCACCGCCCTTCGCTTCGCTGCCGAAGGAGGACGGGTGCTGGCGGTCGATCTGGATGAAAAGGGGCTGGCGACGTTGCAGCAGGAGCAGCCGGGCATCGCAATCCGGGCTGGCTCCGTCGCCGATGAAGCAACCGCCCGTGCGGTCGTGGCCCAGTGGGTTGAAGAGGCCGGGCAGCTGGACGTCCTTGTCAACATGGCGGGGATCATCCGGTCTAGCCATGCCGCGACGACCGATTATGACGCCTTCATGTCTGTCATCGCGGTCAATCTGGGCAGCACTTTCCTGATGTGCCGCGAGGCATTGCCGCATCTGGAAAAGACAGGGGGCAATATCGTCAACGCCGCCTCCACCTCCAGCCATTTCGGCCACCCGTTCCTGACCGGCTACGCCGCCAGCAAGGGAGCAATAGCCGCCTATACACAAAGCCTGGCCTGGGAATATGTGAAGCGGGGCGTGCGCGTGAATGCGGTCGCGCCCGGCGGCATCGAAACGCCGCTCGCCAACAGCGTGCAAACCGCCATGGTGGAAGGCGCGGACTGGGAGTTGTATAATCATCTCAGCCCGATCAAGGGATTTGCCGCCCCCGACAAGATCGCGGGCGTGATCGCCATGCTGGCGAGTGAGGATGGAGGGCATATGAATGGCGCAATCGTCCGGGTCGATGGGGGCGTCCACGCCTGAAACCTTGGGCCCTACATGGGGGCGGTTGGCATGAAGCGGGCCGCGCCCTCTTTCTGCCTCGATCACCTCTCGCTCGTCGATCTTGACGCGTTGACGGTGATCGAAGCGGCCGCGCAAGCGGGTTTCGCGGCGGTCAGCCTGTTCGTCACTCCGGTTCCGATCAGCCCCACGCCTGACCTGCTGGCCGACAAAAGCGCGCGGGCGGCGGTTGCCGATGCCCTTCGCTGCAGCGGCCTGCGGGTGGGGATAGTCGAACCCTTCATGCTCGACGAGGAGCCGGACTGGCATCTGCTGGAACGCAGCGCCGAACTGGCTGCGGAACTGGGCGGGACGGTCAATATATTGGGGCTGGACGAGGATCATGCCCGGTTGCGCGAGTCGCTGGCGCGCATGGTCGATATCTGCCGGAAGGCGGATGTTCCCGCCGTCATCGAAGCCTATCCGCTCTCCGCAATCCACTCACCCGCACAGGCGCTGGAATTTGCGCGGGCTTTGGGGCCGGAGGTCGGCCTGTGCATCGATACGCTGCACGTTATCCGTAGCGGCGGCCATTGGGATGACATCGCTGCCCTGCCCCCGGAACGGATACGCCATGTCCAACTGAATGACGGACCGCTGCAAGCGCCGCAGGACAGGGTGAATGAGGCCGTGTTCGACCGTCAGCTGCCCGGGCAGGGGGACTTCAACCTGAAGGCATTGCTCCCTATCCTGCCCGATCATGCGACCATAGCTGTGGAAGCGCCGTCCCGCGCCCAGAGCAAAGGCTCTCCGCACGAGCGGGCGGACATATTGATGCAATCGATGCGTGATTTGTACGCGGCGTCGTGACGGGCGGTTTTTAGCCTTCCCCGTCACGACGTTGCGGGAGGCTTATTCCGCAGCCATCGCCGCCTGATCGCGGAAATGCGGGATCACCTTTTCGCCGATGTTGCGGATCGTTTCCATGATCACCTCATGGGGGATGCCGCCCATCTGGAACATGAAAAGTATCTCGTCCGCGCCAGCGTCACGCAGGCGCTGGACCTGGCGGATGCAGTCATCGGCATTCCCATAGGCGTCATCGACGACTTCAAAGCTTTCGGTATGGTGGCCGCCGATCGTGATCTTTTCTTCCGACAGCCAGGCGACCGTCTCTTGCTTGTGGCGTTGCAGCGCGGCGAGGCTTTCGCTGGCGTCCAGATCCTCGACATCGGGGGCAGGGCCGCCCGAATACCAGTGGCCAAGCGATTCAACGAAGAAACGCTGTCCGCGCAGGCCGATCCGGCGGGCCTTTTCGCGGTCATCCAGCACTACGGCAGGGCAGAGCGCGGCAAGATGCTGGGTCGGGCGGTAGCCGACCTGATCTTCAGCCTTCCGGTTGGCGAAAGCCTCGCGATAGATGGCGTTCTTCTGCGCGATGTCGTCGGGTCCGGCAAAGCCCAGCACCAGCGCGCCGATGCCGCGCGAACCGGCCGTGACCAGCGTGTCGGCGCGGGTGCAGGCCATGTAGATCGGTGGATGCGGATCCTGCATCGGGCTGGGATGGATAGGACGGAAGGGGATTTTCACAAACTGGCCGTCATGTTCGATCTCGCCATGTTTGAGGATCTTGGGGATCAGATACATGCTCTCGTCGATCATCGGCGGCAGGTCTTCGAGATTATAGCCGAAGGTGCCCGCTTCCTGTTGCGTGCCGCCCTTGCCCATGCCGAAATGGACGCGACCGTTGGACAGGATGTCAAGCGTGGCGATGCGCTCTGCGACCTTCACCGGATGGTTCATCGCTGGCGGCAGGCACACGACGCCATGGCCGATGCCGATGCGCGAGGTGCGGCCGGCGAGATAGGCGAGGAAAGTCTCTGGCGCGGACATATGGGCATATTGGGTCAGCGCGGTGTGTTCGACCGCCCAGATCGTGTCGAAGCCCATTTCCTCGGCGTGGATGGACTGTTCAACGATATCGCGGAAAACCTGCTGTTCGTTTTCGCGCGAGGTATCGGCCATCTGCGCTTCGTAAATGATCGAGAATTTCATCGCCTGCTCCACATATTTTCTCTTTGATGGCGCGAGGCTATGCCGGGACGACGATCAGGGCATCATCCAAATGGATCAGATTTCATATTCGCCGCCGACCGTTCGGAGGAGTGTCACGAGCTGCACCTGGCGGTGCGTGTCGGTCTTGGCGAATATCGCGCGCAGGTGCGACCGGGCGGTGTTGTATGCGATGCCGATCGCGTCCGCGGCATCCGCAAGCGTAGCGCCCTGTGCAAGATGCAGGGCCAGCCCGGCTTCGGCGCGGGTCAGCTGGAATCGTTCGCGCAACGCTTCTTCGGATGGGCCTGCCGGATGGCTGGGATCGGCGATGAACAGGGCCAGCCAGGCGCCATCGCCATAGGCGGAGGAAGGTACGGCGCGGGCGCGGGCATGCAGTGCTGGCCCCGTGGCGGTCGCGACGTCGAACAGGATTTCCTCGCCGAGCGGTGGAGGGCTGGCGAGGATGCGGCTGATTGTCGTGGCGGCTGATCCGGTTCGCGGTTCCAGCCTGTCGTTGCGTTCAGTTATGACTTCGCCTTCCTCCAGCATCCGCATGGCGACCGCATTGCGTCGCAGGATGCGTCCTTCGCGATCGAGGATCAGCGTGGCGACGGCCAGACCGGCCATCGCGCTGCTGAATAGCTGGCTTTCGGCCTGGGTGGTGGTGAGACGCGCGTGCAGGTCCAGCGCGATACGCAGGTGCGGGATGAGGCGCGTGAGCAACGTCCTTTCAGCATCGCCGAAGGGCGGATCGGCATTGTCCCGCGTCAGGCGCAGGCGGACCGCGACGTCCGGGGGGCGGTGGAGATCGACGCCCAGTATCTCTTCGCTGTGGGCCACGCCCAGCCAGTCGCGAAAGCGCGCCGGGATGTGGCTGACAAAGTCGCGGAACGACACGACCTGTCCTTCGGGCAGGCCGACAAAGGGGTCGGCCTGCGAGATCTTTTGATATTCCTGCGTGCGTTCCGGGTCCGCGCCGGGCGTGACATGGGCGTCGATGCCCGCATGCCCCCGGCCGATCAACAGCGTGGCGAAGGTCGTGTTTGTCGCTGTCGCGAGCGCACGGAGAAAGCCTTCCCAGGGCGGCGCCCGTGTCAGCCCGCCATAAAGGGTTTCCAGCAGGTCGGCAAAGGCAGTGTCATCGGCCATCGATCAGATCATCCGCCTGTGCCGCGACGGTGGCCAGCACCGTCGCGGTTATGACCCCAGGTTCAGCGCCGCAGGGCCAGCGTGATGCTGTAGCGGCGTGGCGGGGAATAATAGGCCTCGGTAAAGCCGAAGCTGGTGGAGGCGTCATAGCCCGCCGTGATGATCCGGCGATCGGTGATGTTATCGACGCCCGCGCGGACCGACAGGCCGCTGTCGGCAAAGCGCAGTTCCGCGCTCGCGTTAAGGATGGCGTGATCGGGCTGCCGCAACAGGCGTGTGTTTTCCGCATCGACGAAAACCTGGCTCTTATAGGCTGCGTCAAGCCGGAACAGCGCCTCCACATTGTCGCTGAGCGGAGCCTGATAGACCGCGCTGGCATTGGCGGTGATATCGGGGGCCTGTTTCAGCTTGCGGTCGCTGACGTCCGTCGGCACGCCGTTGATGACCGAAACATAGTCCAGATATTTGGCGTCGAGCAAGCCAAGGGCGGTCGTCACCGTGAAGCGCGGCGACACCTTGAACGCGCCTTCCAGTTCGATGCCCTGGATGCGCGACCGGCCAGCATTTTCGTTCCGCACCACGATCAGTCCCGTGGTTGGGCTGACCGTGGATACCAATATCTGCTGATCGCGATATTCATTGCGGAACAGGGCCAGGTTGACCGTGGCGATCCCGCCAAAGCCTGCTTTCAGGCCCGCTTCATAGGCGGTCAGATATTCAGGATCATAGGATCCGATTTCCTCAACCGATGTCGGCCGCCCGTTGAACCCGCCGGAGCGGAAGCCCCGCGAATAGGAGGCATAGGTCATCAGGTTCGGACGGAACTTGTAGGACAGCGAGGCGCGGGGCGTGAAAGCGTCCCAGCTTTTTTCCAACGTGTAGCTGGGCGTGCCCGCCAGCAGCGGTTCGCCCGAATAGATGCGCATCGCCGACTGATAAAACTTCTTGTTTTCCCAGGTGTAGCGTGCGCCCAGTTCCAGCGAGAGGCCGTCGGCCAATTCATAGTTGCCGTTGGCGAAGATCGCCAGATTGTCGGTCCGCTGGCGGTTGCGGAAATCGATGTTGAAGTCGAGCGAGGACGCGGGAATAGCGATCCCCGGCCCGATCGGGAATGGGTCCAGCCCCGCCGCGACCAGTGCCGGGAAAAGGCCGTCCGCGACGATCAGCCGGGTATTGTCGCGCGTCTTTTCCCGATAGGCGAAAGCGCCCAGCAGCAACGTGCCCCGTCCGCCCAGATCGAGCGAAAGCTGCAGTTCCTGGCTGATTTGCCGTGCCCGTTCGTCGTGAATGTCGCCTGCATAATTGATGGCGGCCGACGCATCGCCGTCGCGGCCGAACAGCGCATCGACATAACGATAGGCGGTAATCGACTTCAGCGTCGCGCCGCCCAGATCCTTCGTCAGGGTCAGCGATGCGTTGAATGCGTCGGTTTCATCCTTGTTGAGCGCAGGCGTGCTGTCCGTGCGGTCGATGTCGCCGGGGACCATGCAGCAGGGCGCCAGGAATGTGGATTGCAGGATAGAGAAGAAGGTCGGCGTGAAGGCTATCATGCTGTGCGGGGCGCTGTTCTGGCGACGGCGAAGGCCATCGACCTGCAACACAGCGTCCAGCGCTTCACCGTCATAATGCAGCGCGACCTTGCCCGCGACGACATTGCGGTTGCCCAGATTGTCGCCCGACGGGATCTTCTGCCAGCCTTCGCCAAACTCGCCCAGCGCCGCGACGCCAAGCGACCATTGGTCAGACAGCGGCGTTTCGGCATAGACGCGGCCACGCACCGTGTTGAACGATCCGTAGCGCAGATCGGCGTCGATCCTCTGCTCGCCCGCCGGAATGGCCGATACTATGTTGATCGCGCCGCCCACGGTATTCTTGCCGAACAAGGTGCCCTGCGGGCCACGGAGCACTTCGATCCGATCAATGCCAAGCAGTTCGGTGGTCGCGCCAAAGGTGCGCGCGACATAGACGCCGTCGATATAAACGCCAACGGCCGGATCGGAGGTGATGATGAAGTCGTTTTCACCCACGCCGCGGATGAAGGGCGCGATGCCGCCGCTATTGCCGCCCTGGCCCGGCGTGAACTGGATGTTGGGCGCGATCTGGCTGACCTGTGTCACATTATCGAGGCCGCGGCTGTCGAGCGTGGACGCATCGACCGCGCTGACGGCGATCGGCACATCCTGCAGCCGTTCCTCCCGGCGGCGGGCGGTGACGACGATGTCGCTTCCATCGGAAGCGGCGGCGCCCTGTGCGGCCGTTTGCGACAAGGCTGCCCCCGGCGCCATGAGCGCAATCAGCGAGACGATCGGATATAATGTGCTACGCATGGCTTCCTCCCCAAAAAACCGTTCTTGTTTTGCGGGCGACTATAGCGCCGCCCGCTTGTTATTTCAGCAGCCTGTCCCAGAATTGCCGCAGCTGTTGCACGGGCGCATCACAGGGGCGCGCTGGATCAGGCCGTCCACTCGATCAAATGGCTGATGTCGGTACGTTCTTCAGGCTTGCGGCCGGCCGTCGCGAGGTGGTGCGAGGTGATCTGCGCATCGGCGGCCAGCGGGCGGATCATTTCGAACACGCGATCATATTCGGTACGAGCGATCTTCCACGCGCCGTTTTCGCGGCGATAGACATCCTTGTAGATGGCGCTGCCGATCGTGTGACTGCCGAGCGCCTTGTTGATGAAGATGTCCTCCAGATACCAGATGCCTTCCGCGCTGTCGTCGCCGGTCAGGGTGATTTCAGGCATATGCCCGTGATGCATGGCGACGCCATCGGAATGAAAGCTGTTGGCGAGAAATTCGAGCATGTTGTCCCGGCCCTGCAGCCGCACCCGATATGTACCGCCGCGATAATCGACGCTGAGATCCTCGGTGAACAAGTCGGCCAGCAACGCCATGTCTGCGGTGTCGATGCCACGGAAATAGCGGTGCTTGAGGGTGCGGATATCTTCCAGATCGCCAAGCTGCTGAAGGGTGTAAGCCAAGGAACCTCTCCTCATGATGACGCAATGCGCGCTCTTCTCGCACTCCTATACCCGATGTGCGTAACGATCTGCAACGCCAACTGCATAATAGATGGAGACGGGCGGCACGGATTGCGCAAGAAGCGTTTTTGTGGTGATGCGCCTGCTGCGCATTGTAGAATGAAAGGACGATGCTGTGGGCGACACAGGAGTTGGCAAGGTAGCAATCGTGACGGGCGGTACGCGCGGCATCGGCGCGGCGATCGTGCGGCGATTGCTGGCGGAAGGCTATGCGGTGGAGACCTGCGGCCGGACGGCGCCCGACGAACCGGTGGGGACAGACGGGCGTACGGCTGCGTTTGAAGCATGTGACATTCGCGATCCGGCGGCGGTGGCGGGCTGGATCGAAGCAGTGGTGGCGCGCCATGGGCGGATCGACCTGGTCGTCAACAATGCGGGCGGATCGCCGCAGGCGGACGCGGCGACGGCCAGCCCGCGCTTTTCCGAACGCATCCTGCAACTCAATCTGCTCGCGCCGCTGCATGTCGCCCAGGCGGCATATCCGCACCTGAAGGCGGTTGAAGGGTCCATCGTCAACATCGCCAGCGTTTCAGGCGCCCGGCCTTCGCCCGACACTGCGATATACGGTGCGGCGAAGGCGGGTTTGCTCAGCCTGACCACCAGCCTGGCGCAGGAATGGGGACCAGAGGTCAGGGTCAACGCGATCATCGTCGGCCTGATCGAGACCGAGACGGCGGAAATGACCTATGGCACGCAGGCGGCGCAGGAGCGGATCGCCGCATCGCTTCCGCTTCGGCGCATGGGCCGTGGCAGCGACATCGCCGAAGCGGTCGTGTTCCTGGGTTCTCCCGCCGCCGCCTATGTCAGCGGCGCGAAACTGGAAGTGCATGGCGGCGGCGAGCGGCCGCTGTTCCTGGAAATCGTCAAGGAAGAGGCTGCAAAGGCCGAATAAAGGGGGCTGGCAACGCCCCCCTTCCTTCATGCTGCTTCAGAGAGGGGATTCCTTCAACGCCGGGCCGCCGACCGGATTGTCCCGGTCGGATGGGGGCGCAGCGGGTTGGCTGGCGCGGGCGAGGTCATTTGGATAGTGGTTGGCCGCGCGCCAGAACAGCCATCCGCCCGCCACGGTCAACACCGACATGGACATCAGGCTGATACGCAGCGATTCCGTGCCGAAGCTGCCGGTCAGCAGATCGCTCACCACGCCGCCGAGCACCGGGCCAAGCGCGCTGCCGATGACATTGATGATGACCACCAACATCGCTGTCGCCTGCGCCCGCTGGTGCGGCTGGACGAGGCGAGCGGCGGCGCCAAAGGCAGGGCCAGCCCACATCGCCGACATCATGCCCGTCAGGATCGACAGCAGGGCAACGCCGGGTATGCGGAACCCGCCAAGATACAGGGCAGTGCCGCCGGGCAGCAGGTAGATGATCATGAACAGGGGAAAAGACAGCAGGAAGGCGATGGCCGGAACCCGCAACTGCCAGACTTCTCCATATACGCGCAGGCGATCGACGATGAAGCCGCTCAACATGCTGCCCGTGATGCCCCCGATGGCGGCGCCGATGCCGAGCCATGAACCCGCTTCGACCATCGTCATGCCATGCGACCGCATGAAGAAGGCAGGCTTCCACACCGCTGCGGCATAGCCGAAGATATTGAAGATGCCGACGCCCAGGCCCAGCAGGCGCAGCGACGGAATGGCCCAGAAACGGCGGATCGACGGGAACAGGCCTTCGGCCGGTTCCGCCTTGGTCGCCTGATGAACGGTTTTGGTCCGGCGGGGTCCGGTCAGCCACAAGAGCAGCGCCAAGGGAAAGCCGGGCATAGCGAGCGCGAAGAAGGCCCAGCGCCAGCCCCACATCGCCCCGATCGCGGCGCCGCCGGCCAGACCCAGCACAACGCCGAAATAGGTTGCCGATGACAGGACCCCCATCGCTCCAGACCGGCGCCGTTCGTCATACAGGCTGGCCAGCATGGACTGCGCCGGCGGCAGTCCGCCTGCTTCGCCTATGCCGACCACCAGTCGGGCAACCGCCAGTTGCGCCATGCCGCCCGCCGCGCCGCACGCAGCCGTCGCGGCGCTCCACAGCGTAGCCGACAAGGTCAGCACCCCGCGCCTTGACCAGCGGTCGGCCAGGCGCGCGAACGGGATGCTGAACAGCACGTAGCTGAAGATGAAGCCCGGCCCGCCGATGATCCCCAACAAGGAATCGGTGGCGCCGAATTCCGCCTTGATCGATGGGATCAGGACCGAAAAAACATGGCGATCAGCATAGCTGAGCGTGTTGATCGCCAACAGCAGCAGCAGAATATATAGTGCATATGCCGGGCGGGCAGGACGCCCCTCTCTTGGCGGCATTTCTCTCTCCCTTGAACTCTTCAACCTGGGGTGGAGTCTCATCCCGCGAGGATGGACGGACCGTTCAATCGGCTAGGGATGGCGGAGTATATGAAAATGCGCAAGCCTATCGCCAGATTGATCCGCAAATGCCGAGGATATTGTGGTTCACGCAATGGATTTAGCATGATGAACCCGACAGGTCGTCAACATAGCGGCGCCATCACCATTCCATTTCGGGCAGTACGATCAGGTCCTTCACGGCCTGAGGCGCATAGGTCCAGGCTTCCTCGAACCCGACCGAGACCGAACTGTAGCCGAGCAACTGTCGCAGAACCTTCGATGAGTCCTTCAACACTGCCGGGTTGGTAGTCATGGGGAAGTTGATCATCGGCTTCCACCAGGGAGGGCAATAGCCAACGATGACGCCCGCGCGCTCCAGATTCGATGATGTGTTTGGGCCGGTGCCGTGCAGCAGCAGGTCGGTGTAGATCAGGACCGAACCGGCCGGGGCTTCGGCGGGCACGGATTCATACTGCACGGTCCAGGACTGCGGTTCCGTATCACGATGACTGCCGGGAACGACGCGGGTGGCGCCATTTTCCTCCACGAAATCGTCTAGGCACCAGATGAAGCGGGTCTGCGCAGCCCCTGCGCTGAGCGGCACCGCGCCGCTGCGGTCGCGATGGATTGCCTGCTGTGCGCTGCCCGGACGGGTGACGTTCGCGCCATAGCTGTGGACCAGATAGGATTCGTTCAGTGTCTGGGGACCGAGCAGTTCCCTGGTGATCTGCAACGGGAGTTCATGTTCCAATATGTCGCGAAAAAAGGGATGGCGGTTCACCAGCTCCGTACCCGACATGCGGCGGTTGAGATCGTCGGTGTCGGTATAGAAGCGGCGCACCCGTTCCTCGTCGATGGCTTCGTCACGCGCAATCTCCGCAGCCAGAAAGTCGCGCATCTCGCGGGCCTTGTCCCGGGTGAAGACGTCGGCGGCGATCGCATAGCCGGCCCGGTCCAGGTCCGCGCGGATCTGGTCTCGATCCGTGGTGGGTCTTGGAAGGGGGCCGTCAAATTCCAACGGCTTTACGGGACGGGTGTCCTCGCCACCCATATTCTGGATAACCTGCTTCTTTGCGTTTCCGACTGCCATGTCCTGCTCCTGTCCTGATTAGCGTTCTACGTTCTCATGTGGGGCCAGCGTTGGTCTGATCTGCCGCCGCCGGCACCGTGGTCGTTTAATTTTCGCTCCGCAGTGTGCGCGCTGCCGAGGTCCAGTGCCATGCCCCCAGCACAAAAAAGAAGGTGATGCTCATCAGCGCGTCGCGCAGGCCCATGGCGGCGTCACCGCCGCGCAGATGCGCGAACCAGTCGCTGAGCATCCCCGCCACCAGCGGACCCATTGATACGCCGATCAGGTTGGCGGCGACGATATAGACGGCGCTTGCCCGTGCGCGCATCGCCACCGGGGCCAGACTTTGCGTCAGGGCGATGGATGGCGCCGTCCACAATGCCCCCAGGATGAAAGTGGGGATCAGCATCAGCAGTGCGCTCTGCCCGTCCGCCATCAGCAGCGTGCCGATGTAGAGTGGAGCGCACAGCAGGATGCCGCCGATCGGCAGCCAAAGCGCCATGTGAAGGCCCGACCGGCTAAGGCGGGTTCCCTGCCAGCCGCCCGCCCATGTCCCGATCGCTCCGCAAACCCCCGTAAGCAGGCCCAGGCTGACGCCCACCTGTGCCAGGTTCATGCCGTGGTTGCGGATCAGGAAGGATGGCATCCATGATGCGATACCGGATTGCGCAAAGGCGATAGCGGCGCTGCCGGCGACCACCTGAACAAAGGCGCGCCTCTGCGCGAGGATGCGAATCCCCTGGAGGAAGCTGATCGGCTGTTGGCCGTTGCTTGGCGAGACCGGAACATCTTCGGTCCCGCCGCGAAACGGTTCATGCGCGACCAGTGGGAATATGATTGCGATGATTATGCCCGGCAGGCCTGCCACCAATAAAGCGGTGCGCCAGTCGGTCGCCTGCGCCACGATGCCGCCGATCGACAGGCCCGCCATGATGCCCACGGGAACGCCAATTGCGAACAGGCCCGCCGCCGCCGGTCGTTCCCTTGGCGGGTAGAGGTCGGATATCAGCGAATGAGCGGCGGGCGCAAAACCGGCCTCCGCCAGGCCCACGCCCATTCGCGCGCCGAAAAACTGGGCAAAACTGCGCGTCAGGCCACACAGTGCGGTCATGGCGCTCCAGGTCGCGGTGAACGCCGCGATCAGCCGTACCCGGTTCACACCGCGATCGATGACATGGGCAATGGGAATGCCCATCGCCGTATAGAAAAGCCCGAATGCCCCACCCGTCAGCAGGCCCAATTCCCAGTCCGCCAGGCCAAAATCGGCCTTGATCGGTTCCTGCAGGATGATGACGATCTGCCGATCGAGATAATTGAGGCTGTAGATGAAGGCGAGCATCAGCAGCATCGCCGTGCGACGCCGCTTCAGCGAGCGTTCGGATTGGTCAGGGGCTTCGACCCCCATAGCCAAATGAGCATCAGGCGCCGTCAGCGGAACTTGATTTGTCATCGCTCTCCCTCAACCGGAAACGCCATGTTGCGCCCTGACCCGAACATTGCGGGCAGGATCGGCTGTTGGTCCTCAGGATCAATGCGTGCGAGCAACTTTCCGCGCATATGGAAGCGCGCCGGTCAGGCCCGTGGCAATCCCAGATGATGCTGCGCGATGATGCCACGATGCACTTCGCTGGTGCCGCCGTAGATGGTCTGGCCTATCGACTGGCGATAGGATTCCTCGATTGTGGCGAGCGAAGGGCTGGCATGATGGAGCGTCGCCGGGGCGGCGAGCGCGACAAGATCGCTCGCGTCCGCCATGTAGATTTCGGTTGTGAACATCTTGGCCATGGGACCGATGGCACGGGTCATACGTCCCGCTTCGATCGCCCATGTGACGCGGCGGCACATCAGGTCTGCAATTTCCAGATGGGTCCGCACGCGGGCCAGCCGCGCGCGGACCGTCGCCTTGTCGATCGGGCGCACGCCTGTCCCATCGGGGGCGCTGGCCCAGTCGATCGCGGCGCGCATCAGGCTGTGATGATAGACATGATAGCCTTCGCCGCCATGTTCGATCTCCATGGCGGCCGCCATGACCTTGAGACCGCCATCGACCTCTCCCAACCGGTAGCGGTCGGGCACGCGCACATCGTCGTAGAAGGTGATGTTGGTCCGTTCGTTCTGCAACGTATCGACCGGCTGGATGGTGATGCCGGGCACGTTCAGGGGGAAGAAGAAGATCGTGATGCCCTTGTGCTTGGGCGCGTCCGGATCGGTGCGCGCCAGCATCAATATATAGTCGGAGATATGCGCGCCGGTCGTGAACATCTTCTGCCCGGTGATGATCCAGTCATCGCCATCGCGGACCGCGCGCGTGCGGGCGGCATACATGTCCGATCCCGATCCCGGCTCGGTAAAGCCAAGGCAGGCGAGTGCCGATCCATCGGCAAGGCGCGGCAGCACTTCCGCCTTCAGATCGGGCGATCCGAACTGCATCGTCATGCGCGCGCCCATGTTGGTGCAGCCGATCGGGATGCGGGAAATGCCGAATTCCTCGAATATGCGGCCTAGCGCCGTGACTTCCATGGGCCTGCGGTCCTGCCCGCCCCATTCGCCCGGCCAGTCCGGATAAGCCAGACCGGCGGCGGCGAGCTTGCGATGAAGCTCCGGGATATGGCCATCGGTGGATGCCTTGGCCTTCGCGCGCAGTTCCGGCGTCACCACCGTTTCCAGGAAGCTGCGGACTTCGGCGGCGAACGCCTCTTCACCGGGGGTAAACCCCATTTCCACGCCGGGATCGCCCGCATCGGGCAAGGCGGCCTGCGCGCCCGCCCACAGCCGGTCGCCGGCCAGCACCAGATCATCCTCCGGGTCGCCGCTGGCGAGCGCCATCCGGTCGATCGCCAGCAAATAGAGATGGATGTCATATTCGTCCGACAGGCCATAGCCGCCAAAGGTGCGCAGCGCCCGCCGCACGGCGGTACGTGCCGTGGTTGCGGTCCACCAACTGCTCATGGCGGCCAACGCGCCCGCATCGGCGCGCCCCTGCGCTATGCCCCAGATGGCCCGCCACAACAGCAGTCGCCCGCCCTCCATCTCCGTAATCGAGTCGGCAAGCGGGAAGGCGACGCCCTGAAAAGCGCCGATCGGCTGGCCGAATTGCTGGCGATCTGTGGCATAGGCCGACGCCATCTCGATCGCGCGCGTGCCCGCGCCCACCAACCAGGCCGAACGCAGCAGGGCGCGTTCGGTCAGCGCGGCGTCGAAAAACGCCTTGGCCGCATTGCCGCTGGCGACAGCGCGGGGTTCGCCATCCGTGGTCAGGGCCAGCAACTTGTCAGCCCGCCACGCCAACTGGATGCATCCTTGCTGCGCATCAAAAGCGATGGGCGTGGTCAGCGCCTGTTCCAGCAGTGAAACCGCTACGTCATCTTCGAGCTTTCCCAGCAGGCTGCACGCGGCGATACCGTCGGCAATTGGCACGGGCGCTGCGCCCCGACCAGCGGCTTCGCAAATGAGCGCCGCCTCCATGAGGCCCATGCCAAGGCCTCCTCCATCCTCGGGCGAGCGCATTGTGACAAAGCCCATGTCCGCCGCCTCGCGCCACATCGACGCATCGGCGACGCTCTTCGATGTGCGGGCTGCCTGGATTACCTCGTCCCGGTCGAAAAAGCGGAGAGCTGCCTCCTGCATCATCAACTGCTGTTCGTTCAGTTCCAGGTTCATCGCAATTCCACCTTGTTCCCGCAGCCCTGCTTGGCCATCCTGCTGGCAGCGATGTCAATTTGGCGGCGCAGCGCTTCCGACCATGCGGAAGGGTGCGGGTAACAGATGTCCGCCGTGCCGTTCCCGCGCAACCAGCGCCCAGGAGATTTAGCAGATGGCAGACTATATCCGCTATGCGGTTGAGGAACGGGTCGCGACGATCACATTGGATCGCGCCGACCGGGCGAACGCGCAGAACGAACCCTTTTTGCAGCAATTGAATGCCGCGTGGGAAAAGGCGGCGGAGGATGAGTCCGTTCGCGTCATTTTGTTGCGGGCGGAGGGCAAGCATTTTTCCGCCGGCCACGATGTCAGTCCCGAGGCCATTCGCGACGGATCGTTCAATCGTATCAGGGAGACGATACCGGAACGCGGCCTGCTGGGCATCCATGAATGGGAAGCCAAACATTATCTCGGCTATTCCAGGCGCTGGCGCGACATTCCCAAGCCTTCCATTGCGGCGGTGCAGGGGGCGTGCATCGCGGGCGGGTTGCTGCTCGCCTGGCCTTGCGACCTCATCATCGCGGCGGACGATGCGCGCTTTTCCGACCCGGTCGTCTTGATGGGGATTGGCGGCGTCGAATATCATGGCCACACATGGGAACTGGGCGCGCGCAAGGCGAAGGAGATGCTGTTCACGGCACGGCCCATCGACGCGCATGAAGCGGAGCGGCGGGGCATGGTGAACCGCGTGGTGCCGCGCGCCGACCTGGACGCAGAGGCTCTGGCGCTCGCGCACGAGATTGCGCAGATGCATCCGCATGCGCTGGCGATGGCGAAGCGCGCGGTCAACCAGACGCTCGACATCATGGGCCAGAGCGCTGCGCTGCAAAGCTGTTTCGACATTCACCAGCTAGGCCACGCGTCCGCCTATGGCCAGACCGGCGAGTTTATCGTCGCGGGCATGGACAAGGTGAAATCCCACACATGAGCATCCTGACGCAGGTTGAACAGGGCGTCGCGACGCTGACGCTGAACCGGCCCGACCGGCTGAACGCCGTGACCGAAGCGATGCTGGACGAAGTCGTCCTGACCCTGCGGGGCTGGTCGGTCGATCCGGCGGTGCGCTGCGTCGTGCTGGCCGGGGCGGGCAGGGGCTTTTGCGCGGGCTATGATCTGTCGGGCGATGAGAAGGCCGCGCGTGCGGAGCCGATGCGGGTGGATGAAGCGGCGGCGCGGATGAGCATTCATGCCGAAATACCGTTGCTGCTCCACCGCATGCCGAAGCCGACCATCGCCTGCATTCGCGGGCCTGCGGCAGGTAGCGGGCTGGTGATGGCGGCGGCATGCGACCTGCGCATCGCGTCGCGCACGGTGAAGTTCAAGCTGGCCTTCGCCAGCGCCGGACGATGCGGCGATCCAGGCGGCAGCTACCTGCTCACGCGCCTGCTTGGAGCGGCGCGCGCGAGAGAGATGTTCCTGCTCGATGAACCCATGACCGGGGATCAGGCGCTGGGCAGCGGGCTGATCAATCGGCTGGTTGACGATGACAGGCTGGAAGCTGAATGCGCAGCGCTGGCGGCCAAATTGGCAAACGGCCCCACCGCCGCCTTCGCCGCGATGAAGCGCAACCTCAACGCCGCAGCCGTCAGCGCGCTGGAAGAAAGCATGGCGCAGGAGGCGGCGTCCAATGCCCAGATCAGCCTGCTGTCGCATGACGCCAGCGAAGCGGCAAAAGCCTTCATGGAACGGCGGACGCCGCGATTCCTGGGATATTAGGACGAGTTCGCAAGGTCGCGTCCCGCTCGGTTGCCAAAGATTTCCGCCATATCGGAACGTGGCGGCTGGCCGCTTATCCAGAGCTATAAATTCGATATTGCAAAAATCGAAAGGGCGAGTGCCCGGTTGCGATATTGGGATGATCCGAATGGCCACGGCTGCAAAAGCGATTGATATTGACCTGATCCGGCGGGCAGTCGCGTTGGCGGACCTGAATGCGCTGCGGATCGCGCTCTATCAGAATAGCGGCGACGAAGAGGTTGGGGCCCTGCCACCGGCCGCGCGGATGACTGATGAGCAACGGGTGCTACTGATCGACCGCGCCGTCGATTGGCTGGCCGACAACGCCGGCGGTCCTGCGCTGCCGGAGCCGTCCGAGGCAGAGCTGCGCCGCCTCATGACCATGGCGTCGGGTGCGGAGATGACCGATGTCGAGTTTGAAGCGCGCCGCGACCTTCCTGCCTTCCGCCCCTTTCCGTGCGCGGTGGAATGGCAGGGCGATAAGCCCGATGTTCCAGAGGATTTCCGCGTCGTCATCATCGGCAGCGGCCCGGCGGGGATCGTCGCGGGCGTGCAGTGCGAGTTGCTGGGCCTGCCCTATATCCTGCTGGATCGCCAGCCGGAGGCGGGCGGCACCTGGACCATCAACCGCTATCCCGATGTGCGCGTGGACACGCCGTCCATCACCTATGAATATAGTTTCGAAAAGCTCTATCCCTGGTCCGAACATTTCAATCGGGGCGAGGACGTGCGCGCCTATCTTCAACATGTGTCGCGCAAATATGGGGTGATGGCCAACAGTCGCTTCAACCATGATGTGCAACGCGCCGTCTTCGATGCAGCGCGCAACATCTGGACGCTGGACGTGGAAACGCCTGCGGGGCGTGAGCAGATCAGCGCCAATGTCGTCATCACCGCCTGCGGCACCTTCGCCAATGCGCAGCTGCCGGACATAGAAGGCGTTCATGATTTTACCGGACAGATCATTCATCCATCCGCGTGGCCCGAAGGTCTGGACCTCACCGGCAAGCGGGTCGCAATCATCGGCAACGGATCGACCGGGGTCCAGTTGCTGAGCGCGGTTGCTGAAAAAGCGGGGCAGGTTACGGTCGTCCAGCGCACCCCCCAATGGATCAGTCCGCGCGAAAAATATGGCGCGCCGATCGAGCCGGAACTGGCCTGGCTTTATGAGAATATGCCGGGCTACTGGAACTGGGCGCGCTACACGGCGACCATGCCGCTGTTCGACATCGACCGGTTGCAGCGGGTGGATCGGGAATGGCAGGCGCAGGGCGGGAAGGTCAGCAAGGCCAATGACGATATGCGCGCTTTCCTCATCAACTATATCCGGCAGGAAACCGGGGGCCGCGAGGAGCTGATCGAAAAGCTGATCCCGGACTATGCGCCGATGTCGCGCCGCCCGGTGGTGGATAATGGATGGTATCGCGCGCTGACCCGCGACAATGTCGAACTGCTGACCGGTTCGGTGCGCAGGTTCACGCGGACGGGTTTCGTCATGGCGGATGGGACTGAGCGGGACTTCGACGTCGTCATCGCCGCGACTGGTTTCGATGTGCTCAAATATCTTTGGCCAGCCCGTTACCAGGGCCTTGATGGCCAGGACTTGCACGACACATGGGACGCAGGCGACGGTCCTCGCGCCTATCTGTCGATGATGGTGCCGCGATTCCCCAACCTGTTCATGCTGTACGGCCCCAATTCCCAACCGCTGACCGGCGGCACCGGCCTGCCGCAATGGTGGTTGATATGGGCAAGCTATGCCGCGCAGTGCATCATGCGCATGTTGCAGGAGGGCAAGGGCCGCGTCGATGTGAAACCCGAAGCGTTCGAACGCTATAACCGCGAACTGGATGCGGAGGCGCTGAACTGGCTGCAGATGACGCCGGAGGGCGGCATCGAAAAGAATTATTATGTGAACCGCGAACATCGCAGGCTTCAGGTGAACGCGCCCTGGCTCAGCCCCGATTATCACCGCATGTGTACGGTGGTGAATTGGGACGATCTGGTGTTGAGCTGAGGGCGCGGCGATGGCTCGTCCCGCACTGGCCGCATCGCGCGCCATCGACATATTGAACTTCATGGCGGCATCGCCCCTGCGCGGCTATTCGCTGACCGAACTGGTGCGGCATCTGGACCTGAACCCAGCGTCCTGCCACGCCCTGCTCGGCGCGATGACGCGCGATGGCTATCTGGTCCGCGCACAGCGGGGCCGGACCTACCGGCTTGGCCCGGCGCTGATCGCGATCGGCCATGCCGCGCTTCAGTGTCATCCGGTGGTAGCGGCTGCGCGCGACCAGATCGCCCGGATGTCGGCGGAACTGGACCTGGACAGCCTGCTGACCGCGCGGCTGGACGATCGCCTGATCGCTTTGGCGTCGGAGGGACCGGGGCGTATGCCGGGGCTGCGGATTGGACAGCGCGTGCCGCTCATTCCGCCGCTCGGCACGCCGTTCCTCGCCTGGGCCGACAAGCAGGAAGTCGACAATTGGCTTGGCAGGGCGGCAGGCTCGATAGAGCCTGATCGCCTGCGCCAGTCGCTCGCGATGGTGCGGCAGCGGGGCTATGCGGTCACGCGGCGCAGCCCGCAGCAGGGGGCAGCCAGCCTCGCCGTGCTGGGCATGGCCGAAGAACCGCTCGCCGATGACCGGCAACAGCGCGCCGCCGAACTGATCGGGCAGATGGGCGAGGATTATCTGATGATCGAGGCGCAGGCGGATCGCGTGCATCAGGTCGATCTGATTTCCGCCCCGATATTCGGCCCGGATGGCGCGGTGCTGTGTACCCTGTCGCTGTTCGGTTTCGATCGGCCCATGTCCCTTTCGCGGATCGCGGCGCTGGGCGAGGCGGTCGGACGTCATTGTCGCGCGGCGATGGAAAACGCGGCAGGGCCGGGCAAACCGACAGAAATGAATGATGGTGTGGGAGAGGCTGAATGCGTGCGCTGATCTACGAAGGGCCGGGCAAGATCCGCTTTGTCGAGGATGTCGAAGTGCGCGAACCGGGCGCAGGCGAAGTGCTGGTGCGCATCGCCGCCAGCGGGATCTGCCATTCCGACATTTCCGTCATCAACGGCACGATCGATTGGCCTGCTCCCGCCGTGCTGGGTCATGAGGGCGCAGGCGTCATCGAAAAGCTGGGACCCGGCGTCGCCGACCTAGCGGTCGGCGATCATGTCGCGCTGCATACGCTTGCCAATTGCGGGCGGTGCGGCCCGTGCGAAAGCGGCAAGCCCACCCATTGCCGCCAGTCCTACGGCAACCGCGCCCAGCCCTTTAGCCGCAATGGCCAGCCCGTTTCCAGCTTCGCCGCGACATCGACCTTCGTCGAAAGGACGGTGGTGAAATCGAACCAGGCGGTGAAGATCGACGCCACCGTGCCGCTCGACATCGCCTGCGTGGTTGGCTGTGGCGTGCTGACGGGGGTTGGATCGGTCGTCAATCGCGCACGGGTGCGGGCTGGCGAGACGGCGGCCGTTTTCGGCATTGGCGGCGTGGGCCTCAATGTATTGCAGGGTCTGCGCCTTGCCGGGGCAAGCCGGATCATCGCCATCGACCTGCTGGCTTCGCGCGAGGAGAAGGCGCGGCAATTTGGCGCAACTGACTTCATCG
This sequence comes from Sphingobium herbicidovorans, assembly GCF_002080435.1. Classification (NCBI taxonomy): domain Bacteria; kingdom Pseudomonadati; phylum Pseudomonadota; class Alphaproteobacteria; order Sphingomonadales; family Sphingobiaceae; genus Sphingobium; species Sphingobium herbicidovorans. Next base: position 873,024 of record NZ_CP020539.1, read on the forward strand.
ATGCGTCGCAGGGCGACACGCCGCAGCGGATCAAGGATTTGCTGTTGGGCGGCGGTCCCGATCATGGCGGCGGGGTCGATTGGGCGTTCGAGTGCGTGGGCAACACTCGCGTTCTGGGCGATGCGATGGCCAGCCTTGGCTGGGGCGGCAACTGCGTGATTGTCGGCACGACGGCGGCGGGCACGATGGCCGAAATATCGCTGTCCCCATTATCGTTCGTGGACCGCGGCGTCATGGGCGTGCGTTATGGCGCGTCACGGCCGCATAAGGACATCCCATCCTATATAGCGCAATATCGTCAGGGTAAGTTGTTGCTCGATGAACTGGTGACGCAGCGTTACGATCTGGCGGATTTCGAGCAGGCCTTTCACGATCTGGAGGCAGGGAAGCTCGCGCGCGGGGTGTTCGTGCTGTGACCGGGTCCGGTAGCTGGACCCTGCCGCCATTGCGCCAGGGCCATCCCGCCGATCAGGCGTTGCTGGAGCGGCGCGCCCGTGCAGGCGGGACGGGCGACGCGGCGGGCGCCGTGCCTGAGGCGGTCATTGGCGGCGTGCGGTGCCTGCTGATCGAGCCTGCGAGCGGCGCTGCCCATGGCGACATCCTCTATTTGCATGGCGGGGGATACCGGCTTGGGTCGCCGTGGGCCTATATCGACTATGCGCGGCTGATCGCTGACGCGGCGGAGCGGCGGATCATCCTGCCCTTCTACCCGCTGGCTCCCGAAAATCCCTTTCCGGCGGCATTGCACGCCATTGTCGCCGTCTATCGGGCGTTGCAGGACGGGCGGTCGGTCGTGATCGCCGGGGATTCCGCGGGCGGCGGGCTTGCGGCGGCGCTGTGCATTCTCGCCGCGCGTGCGGGTGAGCGGCCGGCGGGCGCCATCTTGGTGTCGCCCATGCTCGACCTGACGGCGAAGAGCGCGAGCCTGGAACGTAACGCCGCGCGCGACCCGCTGTTTTCAAAGGCGGCGGTACAGGATTGCGCGCAGCTTTATCTGCAGGGCCATTCGCCGGATGATCCGCTGGTGTCGGCGGTGAATGGCGACCCGGCTGATTTCCCGCCGATGTTGCTGCTGACCGGCGGCGCTGAAGTGTTGCTCGACGAAGCACTCGCCTTTGCCAGCAGGCTGGCGCTTGGCGACAGGCGCGTCAGCCTGCACGTTGCGCCGGGCATGGGCCATGTGTGGCCGCTGATGTCGCCCGGATCGGCCGAGGCAAGGGAAGCGGTCGCGGCGATGGCGTCCTTTGTCAAAGGCCTTGGAACAGCCGGTTCGCGACCTTCCACGTAGCCGGAAACCCGGTTCGCTCGTTTGACCCGTTGGCGGCGAGTGAAAGACAAGTGGACCAGCACGACATCATCTGTTGACCGAAAGAAATTCCGATGACCACGACCGACCTGCCCTTTCCCGTCTATGATGCCGACAATCATTTCTATGAGCCGGAGGATGCGCTGTTCCGCCACCTGCCCAAGAAATGGCACAAGGATTTCCGCTTCGTGGAGGTGGACGGGCGCAAACGGCTGGCGATCAAGGGGCAGATTTCCGACTATATCCCCAATCCCACTTTCGAGCGCGTGGCCGCGCCGGGCACGCACGTCAATTATTACAAGGCCAAGAATCCAGAAGGCCTGACGATGCGGCAGATGACGGGCAAGCCGATTGCACCGCCCGAATCCTGGCGCACGGGTAAGGAGCGCCTGGCGGTGCTGGACGGCCATAATGTGCATGCGGCGCTGATGTTTCCCACGCTGTTTTCCGTGATCGAAAAGTGGATGAGCTACGATCATGAATTCCTGCATGACGCGCTGCACGCGCTGAACCAGTGGACCAGCGAGGAATGGGGCTTTGCCCGTGAAAACCGCCTGTTCGGCGTGCCGGTGGTGTCGCTGGCCGACATGGACCGCGCAATCGCCGAGACCGACTGGCTGATCAAGGAAGGCGCGCGGACGATCTGCATTCGCCCGTCCCCGGTCCCCGGCTATCGCGGCGGGCGGTCGATGGGGCTGAAGGATTTCGATGCATTTTGGGCGCGGATCGAGGAGGCGAAGATCTTCGTGTCGATCCATGCGTCCAATTCCGACTATGACCGTCTGATCGAGATGTGGACGGGCGGCGCGGAATGGCTGCCGTTCGAGTCCGATCCTTTCGTCAACTGCCTGCGGATCATCGAGCGGGCGATTTCCGATACGATGGCGGCGATCATCTGCGGCGGGGTGTTCGACCGTTTCCCCGGCGTTCGGGTTGTGAGCGTCGAAAATGGCGCGAAGTGGGTCATCCCGCTGATCGAGCAGCTGAAGCATGTTTATGGGCAGATGCCGCAGAAATTCATGAATGATCCCGTTGATCAATTTCATCGGAATATTTTCGTGACCCCCTTTGTCGAGGACGATTTCGGGGAGCTGAAAGAGCATATGCAAGTCAATCGCATTCTGTTCGGCAGCGACTATCCGCATCCCGAGGGAACGGAACATCCGCTGGATTTCCTGCATGAACTGACCAGCTATTCCATGGCCGAGAAGGAGATGGTCATGTCGTCCAATCTCAAAGGGCTGTTGGAAGGCGCGCGGAATTAAGGACCAGCCGTGAGCCACGACGTCATCGATCAGCTTTGCGCCAACCTGCGCGACCACGGCAGCGACCCCGGTATCGAATTCGAGGGCCGCTGGGTCAGTTGGGGCGAGGTGGCGCGGTACGGCGAGGCCGTGGTGGCGCTGCTCGACGCGGCGGGGTGCCCGCCGTCCGCCAAGGTCGGGATCATCATCCGCAACCGGCTGGCGCATGCGGCGGCGGTGGTGGGACTGCTTGCCCATCGGCGGTCTATCAGTTTCGTCTATCCATTCCTGCCCGCGAGCGCGATCGGCGACAATATCGAGGATCTGGGCGCTGCCGCTATCCTTGCGGACCAGCAGGACTGGCCCAATTTCTGGGAAGCGGCGGGAAAGGCTGGCTGCGCGGGCATCGCTTTGGGCGGGATAGATGACGCGCCTTCGTTGATGGACGGCCTGGCAAAATGCCGCCGCACCCAGTTTGACGATGCGTTGCCCGACGGCGGCATCGAAGTGCTGTCGAGCGGCACGACCGGCACGCCCAAGCGTATTCCGATGCCGCTGAAACTGCTGGAGCGCGCGGTGATGAGCGCGCCGGGGGCCGAAGCGGGGCAGGCGCCGCCGGTGCAGATCAACATCTGGCCATTGGGCGGCGTCGGCGGCGTGTGCCTGCTGACCGGCGCTGCGGTCAACAATACGCCACTCGTCCTGATGGAACGGTTCAGCGTCGATGGACTGGTGGACGCGCTGCGCCGCCACCGGCCCGACACGCTGGGCCTCAATCCCACCGCGATCGCCATGATCATGGATGCCGATGTGTCGCCGCAGGACATGGAGAGCGTGAAAAGCGTTTCGGGCGGTTCAGCCTATCTGGACCCCGACCTGCAGGACCGGTTCGAGCAGCGTTATAAGCTGCCGATCCTGTGGGGCATGGGGGCGACCGAATTTTGCGGCACCATCGTCCGCTGGACACCCCAGATGCGGGCCGAGAAAGGCGACAGCAAGCGCGGCAGCACCGGCCTGCCGATGCCGGGCGTGGAAATTCGCGCGATCGACCCCGAGAGCGGGGCGGAAGTGCCGCGCGGCGCGGAAGGATTGCTGGAAGTGCATTGCCCGTCGGTCCGTCCCGACTGGGTCCGCACCACCGACCTGGTGATGATCGATGAGGACGGATATGTCTTTCACCGGGGACGGCATGACGGGGCGATCGTGCGCGGAGGCTTCAAGATACTGCCCGAACGCGTGGTCGATGTGCTGCGCCAGCATCCCGCCGTGGTCGATGCTTCGGTCGTCGGCATCCCCGACGCCCGGCTGGGCTCGGTGCCGGTGGCAGCGGTGGAGTTGAGCCAGAGCGCGGCGCAGGTCGATGAACAGGCGCTGCTGGCCCATCTGCGCGCCGAACTGCCGCCGACCCATGTGCCGGTTGAGATCCGCATCGTCGATGCCCTGCCGCGCACCCCGTCGCTGAAAGTCAGCCTGACCGAGGTCAAGCGGATGTTCATGGCCGATGCGGCCTGAGGCGCTGTTGCCGACGAGAACCGCAGAGAGGATGTGAAGGAATGACCGTGTCATTGTTGGGCCTGGAAAGGAAAAAGGCGCTGATCGTCGGCGGTGGCCGGGGCATGGGCGAGGCGAGCGCGCTGTTGCTGGCGCAGGCTGGATGCGACATCGCCGTGCTGGACAGCGTGCTTGACCGGGCCGAACAGGTCGCACGGGAGGTGAGGGCGATCGGCCGCGCAGGATACCCGATCGAGGCGGACATATTGGACGAAGCGTCAGTCCAGCGCGCGGTGGCGGATGCCGAAGCGGCGCTGGGCGGGCTGGACATATTGGTGACCATTGTCGGCCAGGCGCTGTTCAAGCCGCTGCTGGACGTCACGCTGGAGGAGTGGGATCATGACCAGTCCCGCAACCTGCGCTATTTCTTCGTCACCGGCCGCGCCGTCGCGCAATCCATGATCGGGCGGGGCGTGCCGGGATCGCTGATCTGCATCGGATCGGTCGATGGCGCGGTCGGTTCGCCCATGCACGCGCCCTATGGCGCGGCCAAGGCTGGCCTGATGCATCTGGTGAAATCAATGGCGGCGGAGTGGGGACGTAACGGCATCCGCGCCAATGCCGTAGCGCCGGGCAGCATCACGACGCCGCGCCTGCCGGAGACGCCTGCGTCGCGCGCGCTGATGGAAGCGAGCGTATTGCCAATCGGCAGGCCGGGCACCACCCGCGACGTGGCCGGGGCCGTGTTGTTCCTGGCGTCCGGGCTGTCGGAATATGTGACCGGCCATACGCTGTTCGTCGATGGCGGATGGATGGCGGCAAACCATTTCGATCCGCGCGTCATGGCGACCAAGACGAGCAACGAATAGGCGGCGGAGCGGTCAGCGGCAGTCATCAGCCCGAAAGGAAGGTTTCGATGGCTGCGCAACATGCGTCGAATGCATCATGATGCGGCCAGTGTCCGCTGTTTGCGAGCCGGACTTCCCGGACATCGGGGATTTGGCGAAGAAGGTCGGCGGGCGTCGGGGACGGCCAGCTTAGATCGCCATAGATCAACAGGGTGGGGCAGGAAATGCGCCGCCACAATGCCTGGGCTTCATCGGGCGTGATATCGGGAAAGGGCCATACGGCAAGATAGGGGTCATGTTTCCATTGCCAGCCACTATTGCCCACCTGCCTCAGGCCGTGCCGGGTCAGATGTTCCGCCTGACCGGGTGTAAGGAAGGCGTGGCGCGTGCGCATCCGTTCAATCGCGTCGGATACGACCGGGAAATCCCGGTGCGTCCCCTGCGATGCGACATGCCGTTCCTCCAGCCAGTCGCGGATGGCCTGCGCGATGGGCTGGCCCGACCGGCGTGCGAGGATCTCTGGCGGTGCGCCGACAGCCTCTATCGCGACGACCCGGCGCACCATGTCGGGATAAACCGCGCAAAAGCGCAGCGCGATGTGGGCGCCCAGGGAATGGCCGATCAACACCGCCTGGCGGTGCGGGCCAAGGCCAAGTTCGCGCGCCAGGACGGAAAGATCCGAGAGATAGGCGGCGAAGTCATAGCGGCCATCCTGCGACCATGCGCTGTCGCCATGGCCGCGAAGGTCGGGAGCGATGACATGATGCGCCGGATGAAGCGCAGTCGCCAGCGCATCCCAGCTCCGGCTGTGGTCGCGGCTGCCATGGATCAGGATGATGACCGGCGCGTTCTGATTCGGCCATTCGCTGTAGCTGAGCGGCATGCGGGCATTGAGGAAGCTGCGCCTGACCGGCGGGGCGATTGCGGATGAGCGGGCGGAGAGGGAAGCCGGAGAGCTGGATTTTACGCGCATTCCCGCTGTTAGGGGCAAGGCGGGAGGGCTGGCGACCCCAAAAGATGGCCTTTCCGCATTTCTGTAATCGGCCGGTCCCGTCGCATTCGCGGCGCTTGAATCGACTGGCCGGCTACAATATGGTAGGCGTTGCTATAAATCGACGGACGTTAAGAAACGGCGTCGAACGGTGAGGGATGGAGGAGGCGAAATGGGCTCTGGCTCGCAGGGAGAGGGTAGGTGTCGCGGCCGCGGAAGCGTGAAGTCTTGCGTGCGGACCGTGGAGGTGCTCGAATTCTTCATGAAGAAAGGCGCTCCGGCGCGCACGATCGAGATCAGCGAAGCGTTGGGTGTGCCCAATTCCAGTGCTGACGAGATATTGCGGACACTGGCGGCCGTCGGTTATCTCACCTACAATCAGGCCACCAAGCTTTACGCCCCATCATATAAGATCGTCGCCAATGCCTCGTCGATCGAGGACAGCTTTTTTGGCAGCGGTCGCGTGCATGAGGTCATGGAGGACATGCGCCGGGAAACCGGGGCAAGCGTCTTTGTGACGCAGCAGAATGACTGCTGGTCCGAAAATGTCGCAGAGGTCGCGGGCGGGTGGCAGGCAAGGCCGGACGCCGCCCCTGTCTATCCCGCCGAAATGGTCTGTTTTGAACGCAATAGCTGGCGTCCCGGCACCAACTTCGCTGCGGCGATGCTTGCGCAGCAGTCGAATGTGGACATCATCCAGCTCGCCACGCGGACGCAGAGGCTGGGCGTTGGCCCCAAAGGGCCGACACTGATGAAGCATCTGGTCGATCGGATTGCGCAAACCCGCATGCGCGGATTTTCATTATGTCGCCGCAAGGGATCGGCCGTCGTGGATTCGATCGCCATGCCGTTGCGGGTGCCGCATGCCGTCGCGTCCTACGCGATCGGCGTGGTGGGCGATCCGCTGTTCGAAAATGACAATGATGTGCGTCGGATGCTGTCCGCCATGCAGTCGGTCGTTTTCCGCTACAATGACAGCCTGCGCCGTAGTCAGACGATAAGCGTCCAGTAACGGCGGGGCTTTCAGGGCATGCCGACGATTTCGTCGGCGGCGAAGCAATCTTTGGCGGCGACGACCTGACAGGCCGGATCGGTGGCGGCCATGGCGCAACCGGCAACGGCGACATTCGTAGAAACCCCGGTGATGACGACGGTTTCGATGGTCATGCGGCGCAGCATCGCGTCGAGCGCCGTGCCGTGAAAGCCGATCAGCCCCGAACTGCGCGCGACCGGGAAATCCTGGGGCTGCGGCCTGAGTTTCTCGACGCTCTCCGCTGGCGCTCCGCGGATATGGAAATGCCCGGTTGCCCCTTGGTTCGATGGCCCCGGCGGATAGGGGTGCAAGGCATGGAGTTGCGACTTTCAAGGAGTGGTGTGAATGGCTGCCAAATATGCAGATGTGGTGGGGACTGCGCCCGCCGACCTGAGCGCGCGCAAGCTGCCGATGGACGACACGCCGGAATTGCGGCAGGCGCTGGTCGAGGGTGAGCCGCACACGCTGCTGATGACCTATGTGCATCTGAGCGGTGACGAGGCGATGCTGGACATATTCGCGCCGCACCTGAAATCGCCCTATGCCTATCCCCCGAGCAGATTCCGGCGGACCTGATCGAGGACCTGCGCGCCAGGCTGCTCCATGTCCTGACGACGCCCGGCGCGGCGATGGACGGCGACATTTCCGAAACGCTGATGCACCGGATGATGACCGTCGGCCTGGCTGAAGAAGTCGAGGACGAGTTCCTGCCGCTGCTGTACGACCAGATCGGTTTTCGCCCGGAATTGCCCCGGCGCGAGCGCAAGGATCGCAAGCCTGCGCCCGCTGGGTTCAAGGTGCTGGTGATCGGCGCGGGGATGACGGGCCTTGCCGCTGGCGTGAAGCTGGCCGAGGCAGGATATGACTGGGAAATCGTCGAGAAGAACGAGGAGGTCGGCGGCACCTGGTGGGAAAACCGCTATCCGGGCGTGGGCGTCGATACGCCCAGCCATTTCTATTCCTTCTCCTTCGCGCTCAATTCCGAATGGCATAATTACCATCCGCAGGGCACGGACATGTTCGCTTACCTCAAGCGGGTGGCGGACGATTACAGGCTGCGGCCAAACATCCGCTTCAACACGTTGGTCGAAAAGCTGGTGTGGGACGATGACGCCGCCCTGTGGAACGTCACCGTCCGCAGGAAGGACGGCAGCGAAGAGGTGATCCGCGCCAATGCGGTGATCAACGGCCACGGTCCCGTCAATCGGCTGAAATGGCCGAGCATAGCCGGGCTGGACAGCTTTGAGGGCGTGCGGCTGCATACCGCCACCTGGGACACGTCAATCGACCTTTCGGGCAAGCGTGTCGGCGTCATCGGCACGGGCGCGAGCGCGGCGCAGCTGATCCCCGCCATCGCCGGGGATGTGGGCGAACTGCATGTGTTCCAGCGCAGCCGCCATTGGGTGATGCCGAGCCCCGCGGGCGACGATGAAGTCACCGAAGGCGTCAAGTTCGCGATGCGGCACATCCCGCATTATCTGGAATGGTTCCGGTTCCGCATCTACTGGTACGCCGCCGACGGCCTGTATCCCAACGTGCTGCTGGACCCCGAATGGCCGGAGGATTCCCCGTCGGTGTCCGCCGTCAACGAAGCGATGCGGCAATTCGCGATCGGTCATATCGAAAAGACATTCGCCAACCGCCCGGACCTGAAGGAAAAGCTGACGCCCGACTTCCCGGTATTTTCCAAGCGCATCATCCTGGATCGCGGCCCCTATTTCCCGACCTATCTGGAACCGCATGTCCATCTGGAGCAGACGGGCATCGAGAAGGTGACGCCCAAGGGCCTGGTGCTGAAGGACGGTCGCGAGATCGAACTGGATGTGCTGGTCTGCGCCACCGGATTCGACGTCGCCAACATGATGGGCGATCTGGAAATCGTCGGTATCGGCGGCAAGCATCTGCGCAGCGAATGGGGGACCGAAGATCCCCGCGCCTATTTCGGGATGCTGGTGCCGGGCTTCCCCAATTATTTCCACACGGTCGGGCCGAATAGCGCGCCCAACCACGCGGCCGGGCAGAACCTGATTTCCGAATGCCAGGTCAATTACGCCATCGAATGCCTCGATTGGGTCAATGCCGAGGAGAAGAAGGCGTTGCAGCCCACCAAGCCCGCGTTCGACGCATGGCAGAAGAAGGTGGAGACGCAGATGGTCAAGATGATCTGGAGCCACCCGCGCGCCTACAGCTATTACAACAACAGCAAGAAGCGCAATTTCCTGTCATGGCCGTGGCGGCTCGTGGATTTCTGGAACGAGTGCCGGGGTCCGCGCAAGGGCGATTTCGAATTGCTCTGAAATGAAGGGGGCGGCCGTTCGCGCGACCGCCCCTTTCCCCGCCCTAGAGTTGATCTGTATACGCGTCGGTGCCGACTATCGTAGGAATGAAGGGCGAAGCGATGGCGATCCGGCCGATGCCGCTTTCCTCTATCGCCTTGCCCAACGGAACATAGGCGCTTTCCCAAACGGCTTTCGGATCCTCGATCGAAAAGCTGAGGAACACAGCGCGGTCATTGGTCTCGACGGGCACATCCTTCGGGCTGGTCGGATCGAGCGGCAGGGGCGAACCGCTGAGCGCCACGTCGCCCGGCAGGTCGCGGGCGCGCAGGAAGGCCGACAGATCGGCCGCGCTCTTCCCCGGATTGAGATCGACGACAAAGGCGACGACGCCGCCATAGGCGCGGTCGAGCGCCAGCTCGATCGGCATCGTGCTGCCCGGCGCATTATATTCGGCGTCGAAATTGTAGAAGCTGGTGTGGATGTGGTCGCGTTCCTTGAACATCCGGCCCGTCGCATGAAGGTCGTTGACCTGCTTGACCGCCCACGCGTCCCAGTCCTGATGATGGCCGTCGAGGATCCAGTAGAGGGCGAGATAGGAGCCTTTTGCCAGATCCATGTCGCCCGATCCAAAGCGTTTCGCCTTTTCCGCGCGGGTTGCGACATAGCGCCCGCCCGACACGGTGTAGGCGCCGATCATGCAGCCGCTGTAGAAATGATCGCGCTCATACCAGCGGTTATAGGCTGCCTCATATCCCGGGCGCGGCTCGACCATTGTGAAGAGCAGCGATCCAAGGCGGATCGGACGGTCGGCGCGTGCTATGTCGGCTTTGCTGAACAGGGTTTCGCTCGTCTGCATGAACGTCTCCTTTTGGAAGGGCGTGGTGAAAGGCGCGCTACCGGCCCGCCAGGGCGCGGTAGGCAGGGTGACCGATATCGGCGAGAATGTCGGAATGGCGTGGCATCCAACCCAGGTCGCGCCGCGTGCGGGGACTGCGCGAGCGGCTGCATGTCGCCATGCCGACCAGCGTCTCGAACTTGCCCCAGCGACGCACGCCCTCGGCGAAATCGACGCTGCGGGCGGACAGGCCGAGGTCGCGGGCGACCGCTTCGGCCAGGGTGCGGTTGTTCAATTCCCCCGCCACGGCATGGTAGAGCGCGCCAGCCGCGCCCTTTTCCAAGGCGAGCCGATAGACCTCCGCCAGATCATCGACATGGACGTTGGAATAGAGGTTCAGCCCCGCGCCCAGATAGCCGACATCCCCGTTGCGCCCGCCGTCGGCATAGAAAAGGCGCAGATGGCCGCAGCCGCCATGGCCCCAGATCATCGGCGGCCTGACCACCATTGCGTGGACGCTGCCCGAAGAGCCGGTCTGGCGGACCAGCGTTTCGGTGACCAGGCGATAGCCAATATATCTGGACGGGGTGAAGGGATCATCTTCGGCAAAGCTGTCCTCGCTCCATGCCCCATCGGTGCGTTGGGACAGCAGGCCGGTGCCGCTGGTGAAGAGGAAACGGTGATCGCGGCCATCCACGCCTTTCAGAAGCGCGGCGACGGCGTCGCCTTCGTCATGCAGCATCAACTGCGCGGCATAGATGGTGGCGTCATGTTCGCGCATCATGTCGAGGACGGCGTCGACTTCCGTAAGGTCGCCGCGCAGGGCGGTCACGCCCGATGCCGCCACGGCTGCATCGCAATCGCCGCTGCGGCTGAGGCCGCTGACCTGATGGCCCGACGCCGCCAGATGGCGGGCAATGTGCGATCCGAGATAGCCGGTCGCGCCAATGACGAGAATCCGCATCCATTTCCTTCCTGCTGCGGACAAGCAGCAGGATGGGCATTGCGGTCAATCGGCTGGACGGTTCCTTCCACAGGCCCGGAACATCGCAACTCGCCTACAGGCTGGTGACCATATGGCCGCCGTCCACGACCAGTTCGGCGCCGGTGATATAGGCGCCAAGGTCGGATGCCAGCAGCAGCAATGCGCCGTCCAGATCCTCTGGCTGGCCAAGGCGGCGCTGGGGAATGCGGTTGATCATCGCCTTGCCGGCTTCCATGTCCCAGAAAGCGGCATTGAGGGGCGTAGAAATATAGCCGGGGCACAGGGCGTTGACGCGAATGCCGTGCCGCGCCCATTCCAGCGCCATGACCTTGGTCATCTGCGCCACCGCCGCCTTGGAAATGGCATAGGGTCCGACCTGAGACCCCTGCCGCAGTCCCAGGATCGATGCGATGTTGATGATGCTGCCGCCGCGACCCGCCGCCACCATTGCCAATGCCGCGCCGCGCGCCATCAGATAGGCGCCCCGTGCATTGGTGTCGATGATGCGGTCCCATTCCGCCGCATCCTGATCCAGCAGCGGCCCGCCGCCTGCGACGCCCGCATTGTTGACCAGAATATCCACAGCGCCGATTTCCGCCCACAGCCGGTCGATGGCCGATGCGTCCTGCACGTCCAGCGCGATGGTGCGCGCGTCTGGCAAGTCGGCCGCGAGTGCATCGAGCAAATCGCCGCGCCGCGCGGTCAGGATCAGGCGAACCCCCTGCGCCGCGAGCATCTGCGCAAAATGTTCGCCCAGCCCGCTGCTGGCGCCGGTGATCAGCGCCGTCCGTCCTTCAATGCCGAACGTGGGAATAGTCACGCGGCCAATGGCTGGCGCTGATCGAGCGGCGCCTGCTCTGGATAGCTGGACGGGCTGATCGCATAGGCGGCGGTCAGCGTGGCGATGAAGGCGGGGTCCGACAGCGGATCGGTGGGCACGGTGAAGGATATGCCCTTCGCTTTCAGGTCGGCCATCAGCATGTCGAAGGCGCGGTCGCGTGTCAGGTCGTCCGTATGGTCGTAATAGCGTTTCAGGTCCGCCATGTCGGTGAACACATGCGCGCTATAATGAAACAGGACGCGCATGTCGCTTGGCGCGTAGCGGGCGATGACCCGGTCGCCGTCGACGATCCGCCAGCCATCCTCGCCATCTGCCTCCAGCACCGATTGCAATGTCATCCCTTCGGGCGTGTCGCGCCGGTCGCGGGGACCGCAGGCCTCGCCACGGTGAAACATATGCTGGTTGTCAGTGACGAGACCACTGTTCCAGAAGGGCGCGGGCAAGCGTTGAGGCGCGCGGTCGGGACCATCGGGCCAATAGGTGAAGCCGCCATCTATGTCCGATGGGTAATAATAGGAAATGACTTGCCCGGCCTTCACTTCCCAAGCGTCGAAAAGGCCCGATTTCGCCATGACCGCGCCGAGCCAGGCGGGCATGTTGGTCGGGTCCAGGCCGCGCCAGCTGCGGCCGTCGATATGGCCGGGATCAAAGCCATGCGAAGGGCCCTGCATGTTGAATTGAAACAGATAGGGTGCGCCATAACGCGCGCCGTGCATCCCCTTTACAAGGTCCAGCAATTTCCGGCTGTAGAATATCTCATGCGCTTCTTCTTCGTACGGCAGGCCGTTATTGCCGAACAAGCCGCGAAATGCGGGCGTCAGCATGTCCGACAGGGACCGGGGAGGCGCGCTGTCGCCCGGCGGGCTGGAGATCGCCAGCAATTCTTCGACCGATTTGAAGTAGATCGCCGCGATCAGCCGCCATGGCCCTTTGGTGCGCAGGATGTGGAACAGCCGGGCATTTTCATCGTCGGTGAAGATGTCCTGGATTGGCCGGGGCGGCGCCACCGGGGTCATGGGTCGGCGTTGGCCGGTCATGTCTCTGATCCTCTCGCCTGTATGTCTTGGGCACCGCGATTGCCGGGTTGCCGTGTCCATGCCGGCCGCGCGAACGCACGGCCGGCATATCATCATGCTTTCATCAGGCGGCCAGCATCTCTTCGGGTTCCGGCGGGAAGATGGAAGGCTTGCCCGGATCATAGGTCTGGACGAGCAGCCTGATGAACTGCTCATCCGTCAGCGGATCGGTAGGCACTTCAAAGGTCAGGCCACGCGCCCGCAGGTCCGCGATTATCATGTCGAACACCTGATCATGGCCGATATCGTCGGTATGATCGAGCGACCGCTTGAGTTCGGAATAATCCATGAAAATGTCCGCGCCCCAGTGGATCAGGAAGCGAAATTCCTCTTCGGGGATTTTCTGGATGACCTGGCCATCGGTGGTGATCTGCCAGCCGCTTGGATCGTCGGGATCTGCGCTCATCATCGAATTGATCGCAAGACCCTGGGGCTGGCGTAATGCCGAAGGACCGTTCGCCTGGGCCGTGTGGTACATCATTTCATTTTCGACCACGACCGCGCGGCTCCACATCGGCGCCTTGATCTGCGCGGGCTGGCCCTGCGGACCATCCGGCCAATAGTTGAAGCCGCCGCCGATCTGGCCCTTGTAATACCAGGTGATGACCTGCGCCTTTTTCGACCGCCAATGTTCGAACAGGCCGGACTTCACCATGATGTTCATCAGCCACACGGGCGAGGTCTGCATCGAAATGCCGCGGAAACGGGTGGCGTCGACATGCGGCGTGTCGCTGCCCCGGCACGGGCCCTGAATGTTGAAGAGCATATTGTCCGGGCGGGCATAATCGGCTTTCCAATAGCCGCGCACGAGGTCAAGGAATTTGGTGTTGAAGAAGCAATCCTCGATCTCAGGATGCTGGACAGTCGATCCTTGCGCGAAATAGCCGCGGAAAACGGGGGAAAGGAACATGTCCCAGGTCGGCTTGAACCCTTCGGGCAGGCTGCCTGACGTCGTCGCGACGACCTCTTCGGGCGACTTGAAATGCTGGGCCAGGATCAGCGACCAAGGCCCCTTTTCGCGCACCACGTTCAACATCCGGCGGTGCTGGTCCTCGGAATAGGCGCCCTCGATAATCTGCGGAGGAGCGACGGGGCGGAATTTGGTGGTCATGCAATTCTCTCCTCGTTCGTATGAGCGGTTCAGATCGCCGATATTATCCCATCCGACGGCCAAAGGCAATATATGACAACATTCGGTGTATTTACATGGGGTGGTTTTCCGAAAGGGCGGGCAGCCATTCGCGCACGGCGCTTTTCAGCAGTTTGCCGTTGGGATTGCGGGGCAGCGGACCGTCCACGACATAGACATGGTCGGGCACCTTATAGTCCGACAGGCGTTCCGCGCAGAAGCCGCGCAGGCTTTCCTGATCGACCTGCCCGCGCGTCACCACGAACGCTTCGACCCGTTCGCCCAGCACCGGGCAGGGGCGGCCGACCACGACCGCTTCGGCCACGGCGTCATGCGCCATCAGCGTATTTTCCACCTCGACCGAATACACCTTGTACCCGCCCCGGTTGATCATGTCCTTCATCCGGTCGAGCACGCGAATATAGCCGTCGGCGTCCATGGTTCCGATGTCGCCGGACTTCCAGTAGCCGCCCGCAAACCCCTTGTCGGTCGCTTCCGCATTATTCCAGTAGCGCGGAACGGTCATTGCGCCCGCGATCCAGATTTCACCCTGCTGACCGGGCGGGAGTTGCCGTCCGTCCTCGTCCATGATGACGATGTCGGCATAGGGCAGCGCCTTGCCCACCTTGTCCGGGTGCGACGGGCATTGGCCCAGCGGCATCATCACGGCAGGGGAGGAGGTTTCCGTCGATCCGTAGATATTGACCAGCGTCAGTTGCGGCGCACGCTCGGCCAGGGCCTGGATCGTGGCTTCGGCCATCGGCGCTCCGCCAAAAGCGCCGATCCGCCAGCTCGACAGGTCGAAATCGCCAAAGTCCGGCTCCATCAGGCACAGCTTGTACATGGACGGAACCATGATCGCGAAGCTCATGCGCTCTGCCTGCGCAAGTTCGAGGAAGGGGCGCGCCTTGAACGACTGTTCCATCACGATCTTGCCTGCCACGCGGATGCTGAGCAGCATGACCAGGCCGACGCCGGTCACATGCGATGCCGGGACTGACAGGATCATCGATTCGCCATCCTTCAGGCCCAGATGGTTCTGGCTGCCGATGCAGATGGTGATGAGGCCGAGATGGGTGAGCACCGCGCCCTTGGGTCGACCGGTGGTGCCGGAAGTGTAGAGGATGCAGAAGGGATCGTCCTCGCCCACGGCGGAACGGTCGGGCGCATCGGTTGTCGTGTCCGATGTTTCTTGCGTCCATATCGCCGCTTCGGTCGCATAGGGCAGCCAGTGGTGGACATGGGGCAGGCTGGCGCGGTCGGGCAGCTGGTCTGCGAGCGCGTCGTCATAGATGATCGCCGCAGCGCCGCTGTCTGCCAGCAGATAAGCGGTTTCCGGCGCGCGCTGGCGAATGTTCATGGGAACGGCGATCACGCCGAGCCGGGCTGCCGCGACCAGCAGCGTCACATAATCGGCCCGGTTGGACAGCAGGATGCCCATGCGGTCGCCAGCGGCAAGGCCAAGCGCCGTCAGCCGGGCGGCGCAGGCTGCCACGCGCCTAGCTAGGAAGGTGTAGGTCCAGCGCATGTCCCCTTCCACCAGCGCGACGGCATCCGGCGCGCGGCGCACGGCGTCGAGGAACATCGCATAAAGGTCCGCCGGGCGATCCGGATAGCAGGGAACGACCCTGCCATGATGTATTTCCTTGCGGAATTGCCGTTCAGTCATTCGACCGTCATCCTCTCGACAGGACCGGCTTCGACGCGCCTGGAGCACGCTTCCCGGATGCTTTTTAATTACACCTTGCATTGTGCTTCTGGGCTTGGCAAGCGCCGCAGGGATGAAAGGAGCGGCGATGGCGACGGCAGAAAAAGATGACGCGCGAGCTATCGCCCGCAGGGTCGAACAGTTCACCCGGGAAACAATCATTCCCTACGAGACGGACGGCCGCCGAGACGATCATGGTCCGCTCGATACGCTGGTGGACGAGATGCGCGCCAAGGCCCGTGAGGCGGGCGTGCTGACGCCGCATATTCGCGCGGATGGCAGCCATCTCAGCCATCGCGACACCGCGCAGGTCTTGCGGGCTTCGGGCCTGTCGCCATTGGGGCCGTTGGCCTGCAACACCAATGCGCCCGATGAAGGCAACATGTTCCTGCTGGGCAAGGTCGCCACGCCCGAGCAGAAGCGCGCGTTCCTGGCACCCTTGCATGCCGGGGAGGGGCGGTCCTGTTTCCTGATGACCGAACCGGCAGCCGAAGGCGGCGCCGGGTCCGACCCGTCGATGATGCAGACCCGCGCGGCGTTGCAGGACGGCGAATGGGTCGTCAACGGACGCAAGGCGTTCGCTACGGGCTTTGCCGGGGCGACGTTCGCGATCCTGATGGCCAGGACGGATCGCGAGGATGGCGCAGCCGGAGCGACCATGTTCCTGGTGCCCCTGCCGCACCCGGCGCTTGTGCAGGAAAGGCTGATCGGCACGATCGACAGTTCGATGCCCGGTGGGCATGCGGTGGTGAAGATCGATAATCTGCGCCTGCCCGCATCATCCATCCTGGGCGCGCCGCATGAGGGCTTTGCCTATGCGCAGATCCGGCTTGCCCCCGCACGGCTGACCCATTGCATGCGCTGGCTGGGTGCGGCCACGCGCGCCAACGAGATCGCCGCGGATTACGCCGTCAAGCGGCAGGCGTTCGGCAAGGCGCTGATCGACCATGAGGGCGTCGGTTTCATGCTGGCCGACAATCTGATCGACCTGAAGCAGTGCGAACTGATGATAGACTGGTGTGCCGATGCGCTGGACGCCGGGGAAATGGCGATCACGGAAAGCTCGATCGCGAAGGTATCCGTGTCCGAAACCCTGTTCCGGGTTGCTGACCGCTGCGTTCAGGTGATGGGCGGCACGGGTGTCAGCCATGACACGATCGTCGAACAGGTGTTTCGCGAAATCCGCGCCTTTCGCATCTATGACGGCCCGACACAGGTGCATAAATGGTCGCTGGCCAAGAAGATCAAGCGCGAGGCGCTGGCTCGGCCATGAATGTCGAACAGTTGAACGCGGGCCTGAGCGAGGTGCGCGAGGCGCATCGGTTTGACGAAGGCGCGCTGCGCGCCTGGCTGCGCGATCATGTGCCGGAGGCGGAAGGAGAGCTGACCGTCCGCCAGTTCAGGGGCGGGCAATCCAATCCGACATTTCGGCTGGACACGGCGGGCCGTTCCTTCGTCATGCGTCGCAAGCCGCCGGGCGTGACGGTGCCGGGCGCTCATGCCGTCGATCGCGAGGCGCGGGTGATCGGCGCGTTGGGCAAGGCGGGCTTTCCGGTGCCGCGCATCTATGGCCTGTGCACCGATGACGCGGTGATCGGCAGCTGGTTCTATGTCATGGAATGCGTTGAGGGCCGGGTCTTTTGGAATGCGCGTTTCGAGTCGGTGGCGGTGGAAGAGCGGCCAGCCTATTTCGACGCGATGAACGCGACCCTGGCGCAGCTTCATAATTTCGATCCGGCTGCGCTTGGCCTGGACGATTTCGGCAAGAAGGGCAATTATTTCGACCGCCAGATCGCGCGCTGGTCGCGCCAATATCTGAGCGACGAGGCCGCCGGGCGCGACGCGAACATGGACCGGCTGATCGAATGGCTGCCCGCGAATATTCCCCCAGGCGACGAAAGCCGGATCGTGCATGGCGACTATCGGGCGGACAATATGGTCTTTCATCCGGTCGAGCCACGCATCGCGGCGGTGCTGGATTGGGAGTTGTCGACGCTGGGCCATCCGCTGGCCGATTTCGTCAATCACATCATGATGTATCGCCTGCCGCCCGCCATCCTGTCAGGATTGCGCGGCGTCGACATTGCGGCGTCGAACCTGATGCCGGAACAGGATTATATTGCGGCCTATTGCCGACGGACCGGCCGGGACGGGATCGACCATATCGGTTTCTATCGCGCCTTTGCCCTGTTCCGTCTGGCCGCCATCTATCACGGCATCAAGGCGAGGGCGTTGCGCGGAACGGCAGCGTCGGCGCACGCGGAAGAACTGGCGGCGCACTATCCGCTGCTCGCCCAACTGGCCTGGAGCGAGGCAGAGGCCGCCTTAACCAAGGGGAATGATTGAATGAAGACACGGATTACCGAGCTTACCGGCACGCGCTACCCGATTATCCAGGGCGGGATGCAGTGGGTCGGTCGCGCCGAACTGGCCTCGGCCGTGTCCAATGCCGGGGGGCTGGGCATCCTGACGGCCCTGACCCAGCCGACGCCCGAAGCGTTGGCGGACGAGATCGAACGCTGCCGCACGATGACGGACAAGCCCTTCGGCGTGAACCTGACCATCCTGCCGACGGCGCAGCCCGTTCCTTACGAGGCCTATGCCGAGGTCATTGCCGGTTCGGGCGTCGGGGTGGTCGAGACCGCTGGACGCAGCCCGGCCGAGTTCATCGCGCGCTTCAAGCAGGCGGGCGTGAAGATTGTCCATAAATGTACCGCCGTGCGCCATGCGCTGTCCGCGCAACGCGCCGGTGTCGATGCCGTGTCGATCGACGGTTTCGAAGCGGCGGGCCATCCGGGTGAGGACGATATTCCCGGCATGGTGCTGATTCCGGCTGCCGCGCGGGCGCTGGACATCCCCATCCTGGCCGCCGGGGGCATGGCGGACGGTCGCAGCATGGCGGCTGCGCTGGCTTTGGGCGCGGAAGGCGTGACCATGGGCACGCGCTTCATGCTGACGAAGGAAGCGCCGATCCACGAAGCGATCAAGCAGGCAGTCGTTCAGGGGACCGAGCGCGACACAACGCTGATCTTTCGCCAGCTGCGCAATACGGCGCGTGTTTTTCGCAATGCGGTCGCCGAAGAGGTCAACGTCAGGGAAAGCGAGGCCGGCGCGACGTTCGAGGATATCAAGGCGCTGGTCGCCGGTGTGCGGGGACGCGCGGCGCTGGAAAACGGCGAAGTGGACGGCGGGCTGGTCTGGGCGGGGCTGGGCATCGGCCTGATGGACGATATTCCCACCTGCGCCGAATTGATCGAACGGATCGTGAGAGAATGCCGCCAGTCGCTGGCCCGCGCGACGGCGCTCACCGCCGAGGAGGCTTGAGCCATGACCTACAACACCATCCGTTATGAAGTCGAAGATGACGGGCTGCTGCTGCTGACGCTGAACCGGCCGGACAAGCTCAATGCCTTCACCGTCGAAATGTGCGAGGAGCTGATCGACGCCTATGGCCGCGCGAGCCAGGACGACGCCGTGCGCGTCATCGTGGTGACGGGGGAGGGCCGCGCCTTTTGCGCGGGGATGGACCTGTCGGTGGGCGGCAACGTCTTTGGCCTCGACGAAAGCATGAAGCCGACGATGGAGGATTTGCGCGAACGATGCGACGATCCGGCCATCCTGAAGGGCGTGCGCGACACTGGCGGGCGCGTCGCGATGGCCATGTATGATTGCCTGAAGCCGATTGTAGGTGCGGTAAACGGCGCCGCCGTCGGCATCGGTTCGACCATGTTGCTGCCCATGGATTTCCGCTTCGCGTCCGAAAAGGCGCGTTTCGGTTTCGTATTCGGGCGGCTGGGCATCACGATGGAAGCCTGTTCGTCCTTCTTCCTGCCGCGCATCGTTGGGCTGGAGCAGGCGTTGGAATGGGCCTATCGCGCCGACATATTCGACGCCGCCGAAGCGCATGAAAAGGGTCTGGTGCGCGGCGTTTTCCCGGCGGAGGCGCTGGTCGATGAAGCGAAGGCTTTTGCCCGGTCGCTGGTCAAGGACCGATCGCCCGTATCGATCGCGCTGATCCGCCAGATGCTGAACCGCAACAGCGCGCAGCCCGATCCGTGGCAGGCGCACCTGACCGAATCGCTGGCGGTTTTCTACACCAGCCAGGCCGATGGCCGCGAAGGCGTCCGCGCCTTCAACGAAAAGCGGTCCGCCCAGTTTACGGGCAAGGCGTCGCAGATGCCGCCGTTTTTCCCCTGGTATGACAAACAGTAACATTGCACGGAGACAAGGTCAGATGATTACACTGGAAGACAAGATCGCGATTCAGGAACTGGTCGCCCGCTTCACGCGCTGTTCCGATTTCGGCGACTGGGAAGGCCTGGCTGCGATTTACACGCCCGATATCGTCACCGAGATGGAAGGCATCAGCATCCGCTATGAAGGCGTAGAGGCGCAGGTTGAGCATGCGCGGGAATCTGACCGGCAGGCTGAAGGCAAGAACCGCCATTATAATTTCAACCTGATCGTCACCGAAGATAATGGTCAGGTGTTCGCCGAATATGTGTTCATGAACGTCAACGCCGGACATGCCCCGATGAGTTCAAAGATCGTCGTCACGGGCCGCCAGCGCGACACGGTCGTCAAGACCGGCGACGGTTGGAAAATCGCGCGCCGGTTCATTCAGTTCGATCAGAAAATCAGCCTGGATTTCTGAAGGCGCGGAGACGGGGTCGTGGATATGAGCAATCTGTCCACGGCCTGCCCGGCGGCGCATCTGGCCGCTTGTGCTGTGAAGCAGGATAATTGGGGCGCGGGTCTTGCCCTTCATGTTCAGGGCGGCTCCCCTGATCACCCAGGCCTTCCGCGAAGCCCCGTGCAAATCGCCGGGCAGCGCGGGCATATGGAAAGGGGCTGCTCCTAGCCGGATGCAGCCCCTTTTCGTCAGAGCTTGTTGACTTCCTTGGCCGTCAGGCTGGTCACCAGACCTTTTTCCGCGGCGCTGAGCGTGGTGGCGGGGATGACGACGAAACGGCCGCTATAGATGATCTGAACGCCGGTAGGCTCGCCAGCGGCATTCTTGAGCACGCGGTCGATGAAGCCGACCTTGCGTCCATCGACCGTCTTGACCAGTGCGCGATCCTTGATCAGCGGCGCATCGGCCGCAACGGCGGCGGCCGAAAGAGACAGCGACAAAGCCGCTGCGAAAGCGAACGAAAACTTCATGATAATCCCCTTGGAATCGAACGGATGGCCGATAGCACGCGTCCCGGACAATAAGAAAGACATCAGTTGTTGCAAAAAATGCAATTTGCATGTGCATATAGGCCGTTAACGCACGGGCGGATGGCATGATGGCGCATTCACCGGCAGGGAAGGGGAGCCAGGGGGGCTTTGGCAAACGGATGACCATCAGCAATGTTCGGCGTATCACCGGGCGTTCCGCGTGACGGTTCCGTCGCGCGTATCCGGGCCCCGGCTGGCGGCATTTTCCGTCACCAGCATAGCGACCGGCGGGTTCAACATCCCGCTTCAAACCTACCTGCCCGCCTTTTACGCCACGGCGATCGGCATGGACCTGGCGACCGTAGGGCTGGTCTTCATGATCAGCCGGTTGTGGAGCGCAGCGGCCGACCCACTGGTCGGCTGGGCATCGGATCACAGCCGCACGCGGATCGGTAGACGAAAGCCCTGGATACTCGGTGGCGGGCTGCTGTTCCTCCTGTCCCTGTACGCGGTCTTTTCACCGCCCGCAGGCGCCAGTCCGCTCTATCTTGGCGGATGGCTGCTGCTGTTGTGCCTGGGCTGGACGGCCACCTCGACGCCGCTTTACGCCTGGGGCGGAGAGATGGCCTCGTCGCCCATAGAGCGCGCCCGCATACAGGCATATATTCAAACGGGGTCGTCGATCGGCATCTTCCTGGTTCTCGTCCTGCCCGCCCTGCTCGACGCGACGGGGCGCGGCAATCCCGAGATACGCGTGGGATCCATGGGGGCGCTGGTGGCGGTCGTGCTAGCCGCGGGCATCCTGCTGATCGCCATCCTGTTCCGTGAGCCGCCGGTCGCCGATCGCCCTTCTGCTTCGGTGAACTGGCGGCAGGGACTGATCGCCATGTTGCGCGACGCGTCGCTGTGGCGGATCGTGGCGTCGGACTTTTTCGTCGCGCTGGGGCAGGGATTCCGCACCGCGATATTCCTGTTCTTCGTCACCCGCTACATGGGCATGGCGTCGCCCGCATTGCTGCTGATGCTGCAATATGCGTTCGGTATCTTCGCAGCGCCGCTGTGGGCGCGGATCAGCTACCGTTTCGGGCGGCTTCGTACGCTGGTGATGGCCGAGGCGGTACAGGTGGTCATCAACCTGATGGTCCTGTTCCTGACGCCCGATCGCATGTGGCTGTTCATCGTGCTGATCGTCGGGCAGGGCCTGACGCAGGGGTCAGGCAATCTGATGCTGCGGTCGATGATCTACGACGTGGCGGACCGCCATCGCGAAACGAGCGGCGTGGAACGGGCGGGGCTGTTCTCGTCGGTGTTCAACGTCACCACGAATGCGGCCTATGCTCTCGCGGTGGGCATCGCGTTGCCGGTCGTCGGCCTGCTTGGCTTCGACCCGCGCTCTTCGGGTACGGACGGGTTGGCGGGCATGCATCTCTTCTTCGCGATCGGTCCGGCTTTTGGCCATTTCATGTCGATCCTGGTCATATCGTGGCAGGGCGGAAGCGGTGGCGGTTCGACCATAGCCGACCGCCTGTCCGCCTGGGCCCGGCCGTAGAGACATAGCCTGCCACGAAAGCTGGATTGCATGCATTTCCCGTGGCTATGGGCGTGGAGCGGATGTCTTCAGTTTACGTTCCAGTTTACGATAGATTGGCATCTCTGGCCCTGACTCGCGCAGACGTTGCCGAAAAAAGCTCAGCCCAGCGGTTGGAGCAGTTCCAGCAAATGCCCTTCGGGGTCGGCGACATAGGCAATCTTCAAGCCATGCTCAGGAACGTCCACCGGGGGCGTGACGACCGATCCGCCGCCGCGCGTCGCCGCGTCGATGACGGCGTCGATGCTGTCGACCGACAGGCCGATGACGGCTTCGCCGGGCGCGGGGCATGGGCGGTCGAGATATTGCACCAGGTTGAGCAGGGTTCCCGAGGGGTCGCCGATTGCCAGTACCGTTTCGCGCAGCGCCCAGCCGGGCTCGTCCACGGCGATGCGGGTCTGGACGGTGAGTCCGAGGCTATCGCAATAAAAACGCTCCATCAGCGCAAGATCGGCAACGATGATCTTGGTGAAAGCGTAGCCCTTTATCATGTCGCAAGTCTCCCATGTCGGTGAGTGCCGGTCGCACGGAACCGCCGGCCGGTCATGCTGCTTCCCGCTTCCCACGGCAGCCTGCAATTCCTTGTATATAGTGGGCAGTCAATAACGCACGCCATTCGTTCATGCGCCCTTGGTCACCCCGCTATTTGCGCACCCCGCACCAGTCGTCCAGGCCGCTCGCCCGTCGGTTCATCATTGCGACGGATCAGCTGTCCCGAGACGATTGTTGCGACAAAGCCAGTCGCCTTCTGGTCCAGCCGCCGCCCGCCGCCCGGCAGGTCGTAGCGCACATGCGGCGCGTGCAGGTGAAGCGCGTCCAGGTCAATGATGTTAAGGTCCGCCTTATACCCCGAAGCGATCCTGCCACGGTCGCATAGGCCCATCGTATCGGCTGGCCTTGAGGTCAGCGCCTGCACCGCCTTTGCCACGCTGAGTTTCGGCCCGTCGCGGTCGCGCGTCCAGTAGGTCAGCAGGAATGTCGGATAGCTGGCGTCGCAGATCGCCGCATAATGCGCGCCGCCGTCGCCCAGCCCCATGACTGTCGCGGGGTGGTTGATGAGGTCATGGACGGCGTCGAGCTTGCCCTGATAAAAATTGCCAAGCGTATTGTAGAGCAGCCCCCGGCCATCACCTTCACCCATCATCAGGTCATAGGCGACCTTTTCGGGCGAGACGTTCAGGCTTCGCGCGCGTGCGCCGACGCTGCTTTGCGCGGGCGGTTCGTAATTGGGCGGGTCGGACAGGGGGAAGATCCAGTCCCAGTTCCGCGTCATCATGGCCAGCGGATGCCCTTCATGCGGGGCTTCCGCGACCAGCTTTGCGCGGAAGGCCGGATCGCGCAGATGTGCAAGCTGCCCATCCAGCGGCAGGGCGGCGATCGCTTCATAGCCGGGGCAGAGGCTGAAAGGATGGCTGGAGAGTTCAAAGCCGCAGATCATGCCTACCGGGCGCGGCAATATCTGTGGGCTGATCTTCATGCCTTGGTCATTGGCATCCTCGCAAATGCGCAGGGCGTCTTCCCATACCGGCTCGCCCCCATTTGCGGTGCCCAGGGTGAAGGTCGCGGGCCTGCCCGACGCCTGCGCCACGGCGAGCAGGTGTGAAAGCTCGTCGGTCCAGCTTTGAAACGGCGCGTCGAGCACCATTTGCAGCACGCCCGTATCGGCGTCGCGCAGCGCGCTGGCGATGGCCTTCAACTCATCGACGTCGGCCTGATAGCTTGGGATATTTTCCCCTGCCTTGGTGCGGTGGATCAAAAGGCGCGAGGTGGCGAAACCGATCGCCCCGGCGTCCAGCGCTTCGCGGGTGATCGCGCGCATCTGCGTCAGATCTTCCGCCGTAGCAGCTTCGCGTCGCACGCCGCGTTCACCCATCACGAACACGCGCAGCGGGCTGTGCGGCAGCAGCGCCGCGACGTCGATGTCGCGCCGCCGCGCGTCGAGAGCGTTCAGATAGTCGGGAAAGCTTTCCCAGTCCCAACTCAGCCCTTCGGCCATGACGACGCCGGGAATGTCCTCCACCCCCTCCATCAGCCGGATCAAACGGTCGTGATCGGCAGCGCGGCAGGGCGCGAAGCCGACCCCGCAATTGCCGATCACGACAGTGGTCACGCCATGAGAGGAGGAGGGGGAGAGTTCCTCTGACCAAATGGCCTGACCATCATAATGCGTGTGGATATCGACGAAGCCGGGCGTGACGGTCAGCCCCGTCGCGTTGATGATCTCCTTCGCCTCACCCGTGAAGTCGCCGACGCTGAGAATGCGGCCGTCGCGGATGGCGACATCGCCGGTGAAGGGATCGCCGCCGCTGCCATCGACGATCGTTCCGCCGCGAATGAGGAGGTCGCAGGACATCGTCATTCGGCAGCCCTGGCGATGGGGTCGAGCGCGACCTTGCCATCCGACGCCCAGAAGGCGCCTTCGCGCGACGTGTCGACATCCTCCGCGCCGCGCACGCCCAGCGCCTCCCGCGCTTCGGCAAGCGGCAGGTGGAACGCGGTTTCCAGCTTCTTCATGAACAGCGCGTCGCTTTGCTGCCCCACCTTCATGCCGCGCTGGATCGCGTTTACAGCCGTCGGCCACACTTCGGGATAATGCAGCATGGTGCGGACCGTGTAGCGAAGCGATCCGAATATCTGGATCATGTTCACTTCGGCGGCGAGATGCGGATTGTGCATATGTTTGGGCACGTTGGTCAGCCGATACCAGTAGGGCACCAGTTCACCCATGAAGTTGAAGCCGCCGCCGCAGAGAATATGTTCGAAATCGTGCGTCTGGCCTGATCGCAGGTTATAATATTCCAGTTGTGTCTTTGGTTCGGTCCATGGCGTGATCTGGATTTCATAATCGCCCGCCGTCATCTGGTTATAGAAAATGCCGCCAAGGGAACCGGGCGCATAATCCTTGAAGTCATCGATGGTGTAGGTGGATATGAAACCTTCGCTGAACCATGCATCCAGTTCGGGATTGACCTTTCGTTCCTGCGTGAACATGTCCTCGATCGCGTCGAAATCGCGCAGGGAATTGAGGATCGGCAGAAATTGATACATTTCCGCTGGTGCAGGCATGTCCGCGCCGTTGCGCCGCAGCAGGATCGTCGCCAACCATTCACGCAGGCGCGGATCGTTGAGATATTTGGACGAGGATATCAAAACGCTGCTGTCGGTTTCGACAGGCATGACGCCACGCAACAGATAGGGAATGTCCACCATGTTCCGGTTCCTTCAGTCGAGCACCAGTTGCTTGTCGCCTGAACCCCAGGCGCTGATCCGTTCATCGCCCACCTGGAACTGTGGGAGCAGGTCGAAGAAGCTCTTGTCGGCGACGACGATGCGTTGCAGCCGTCGCGGCGTCATGCCGGTCAGGTCGCCGCGCGCGTGCTGAAGCGCGATATTGTCCCAGATGACGATGTCGCCATTGTTCCAGTGATGCCGGTAGACGCGATCCTTCCGGTAAAGTTCGACGAAAAGCGCGTCGAGTGTCGCATCGCTTTCCGTCCGCTCCATCCCCATGATGCGGGCAGTCTGCATATAGCTGACATAGAGGATGGCGTCCCCCGTGCGAGGGTGCGTAATGATGACGGGCCGCACCTGATGCGGCATGTCGTCGGGACTGTCATAGCCAACCGTGCGGTGCGTCTGGACCGGCGCGATCATGGTCAGGGCTTCGCGCCCTGCGACCCTGGCGGCAAGGTCGGCCGGCAGACTGGCGGCGGCGTTGGCGCCGTTTACGAAGTCGGTGAAGCTCTGTCCGTCATTCACGGCGACGGCGTGCAGGGAAATGACCTTGAACGGCTCTTCGGTGAAGGCAAGGTCGCTGTGCCAGGTGAGCGGACCTGAACCCAATCCGCCGTCCGTTGAAATTTCGCGATATTCCCCGTGCGCGCCAAGCACGCGACCGAAATTTTCAAGCAGGCGGACCTGATCCTGCTCCTCCAGTTGCTGATTCCTGAACAGCAGCATTTTATGGCGGTCGAACAGCTCGACCATGCGCTGTTCAAAACCATCGGGCAACGGCCATTCCAGCCGGATGCCGATTTCCATGCCGAACGGCTCCAGCGGCCGCTCCGTCCATGGGCTGTCCATGACTCGCTCTCCCAACATAGTTGACCGAACGGTATCGAACCGTTCGGTCTTGGTCAACAAGCATTGGTGCATCCTTGCGCCATGCTGATATAGCGCCACGATGATTTGCAGGAACGGCGGATGAAAGAGGTGGCAGCGGCCAGGACGGAATTGCCGTCTCCGCGCGTCCGGCACCTGTTGTCGTCGGCTCGCGCGCAGTTTGTCGAGCGGGGCTTCGATGCGGTCAGCATCGACGCGATCGCCCGTACCGCAGGGGTCAGCAAGGAAACGATCTATCGCCATTTCGCGGACAAGGAAGCGCTGTTCCGCGCGGCGCTGGAGGCGCAGGGTGCGGAGTTCATAGCGCGCGCCGCAGCCGTTCATGAACGTGCCGCCAGCGATGGATCCGAACTGGCGGGGCTGGCCCGTGCGATCCTTGATTCCGCTTTGGATCAGGGCATGTTCAGCGCGCTGTGGGTCGCGGCGGGCGTGGCGCACAAGATGCCCGATCTCGCTTCATCGCTGCAAAATGGACAAGGCCTGCGGCTGGAGCCTGTGCGGCAGGCGCTGGAGGATTTTGCGCGGGCAAAGGGCGTCGATCGTGCCGTGCCGCTGGAAATGGCGCTGGATTTCGGGTCGCTGGCGGTTGAAGGGCCGGTGGTGTTGATGGGCTTTCCCGCTGCTCCGCCGGATCAGCGCTTGCGTATCGCCCATCATGCCGCCGCCCTTTTTGCGCAAGGCGTCCGTGGCGCGCAGGAGGGCGAGGCGCCCTTTCCACATCCGATCCCGCCGGTCGAGGCGGCTGAAGAGGAGGCTCCGCCAGCCCATATCCGCGCCCTGCTTGATGTCGCGGCGCGACATTTCCTGGCCCATGGCTATGAGGGCGCCAACCTGAACCTTATCGGCGAAGAAGCGCGGGTCGGGCGCGGCACGCTCTATCGTCATTTCGCCAGCAAGGCGGGTCTTTTCGCAGCCGCCATGCGCGCTTCGGCGCAGGATTGCGGGCGTGGGGCAATGCCGCCGCCGTTGCCGCACGGGCGGGCGGATGCGGATGCCCTGACGGCTTATCTGGAAGCAAGTCTTGCGACGCTGGCTTCCGCGACTTCCATCCAGCTTCATCGGGTGGTCATCAGCCAGTCCCGCCGTGACGCGGCGCTGGCGCGCGACGTCTATGTCATTCTTCGCGCGCCATGGGTGGCGGGGCTTTTGCCCTGGCTGGAGAGCATTGGCGCAGGGCAAGGGGGCGAATGGCTTGCGCGTCAGTTGCTGGTGCTTGCCCTGCGCGGCAATCGGCTGTTCGCTGGCGGGCATGCGGTCGCCGCGCAAGACAGGCAGCGTTTTGCGCAGCGCGCGTCGGCGATTTTCCTGGATGGCTTTATCAGCCTGCTTTGAGGCGGGAGATCAGCCGGGGACGCCGGTGAAGGCGGTGATTCCGCCATCGACCACCAGTTCGGCGCCGGTAATGTAGCGCGCCTCGTCGGAACTGAGGAAGAGCGCAGCATGCGCGACGTCCCACGCGTCGCCCATACGTCCCATCGGCACCTGCGCATGACGTTTGGCCACCATGCCTTCATAATCGCCCTGATTGTATTTTTGCGCCAGCCGTTCCACGAGCGGGGTGAACATGAGGCCAGGCACGACGCAGTTGAGACGCACGCCCTTTGCCGCATAGGCGACCGCCGTGACCTTCGTGAACTGGACCAGCCCGGCCTTTGCAGTGGCGTAGGCGACCTGATCCTTGCCGACCCAGCGCATTCCAGCGATGGATGAGATGTTGACGATCGCCCCCGCGCCCTGCCGGGCCATGACGGGCAGGGCGGCCTTGCTCGTCAGGAAGGCGCTGGTCAGATTGAGGTCAAGCTGCTCCCGCCAGACCTGTGCGTCCATGCTTTCCGGCGTGCCCGGTTCCGACCGGCCGACATTGTTGATGAGGATGTCCAGTCGGCCGAACCGGGCGACGCAATCGGCGACCAGCGCATCGACCTGCGCGGAATCCGTGACGTCGCAGGCGGCGACATGCATGCGGTTATCTTCACCGACGACGATTGCCTGCGTTGCCTGGGCGGCTGCAAGATCAAGATCGACGCCATAGACGGTTGCCCCCTGACGCGCGAGCAGGGTGGCGATCGCCTTGCCATTGCCCCAACCGGGCGCAGAGCTGCCGCAGCCGGTCACGATTGCGACGCGCCCGTCCAGTCTCAACATCCTCGATCCCCTTTTGCGTAGCGATTCATCTTGCGGCACGCTGATGGCATCGCCATTGCGACATGGCAACTTTTCGGATGGAGAGCGCAATGAGTAACGTGCCGCGCATTATGATGATCAGCGCGCTTGCCCAATCGCCCGGCCCCGCCATGGCCGCGATGCGGGAAGAATGGCCCGAGGCGGCGGTCCACAATCTGATCGACGACTCTCTGGCGTCCGACTTCGCAACGATCGGTGAAATCAGCCCGGCAATTTACGACCGGTTCCAGACGCTTGGACGCTATGCCGCCGCCGCCAATGACGGGCAGGCCGAGACGGCCGGCATTCTTTTCACCTGTTCCGCCTTCCGCCCCGCGATCGAACGGGTGAAGGCGGACCTTTCAATCCCCGTGGTGACGCCTAACGAAGGCGCGTTCGACGAGGCGCTTGCCCTGTGCAAGGGTAAAGAGGGCGGCGGGCGTGTCGGTCTGCTGCTCACTTTCCAGGGATCTGTCGCGCCGCTGGAAGGAGAAATTCACGCGATGGCTGACGCCATTGGTCAGGCGCGACCCGTCGTCATGCCGGCTGTAGCGAGCGGTGCGCTTGAGGCGCTTCAGGCCGGCGACGGAGATGAACATGACCGCCTGAGCGCCGCCGCAGCGGACGCCTTGCCGCCCGTGGACGTGATCGTCGTAGGCCAGTTTTCGATGGCGCGCGCCGCCGCGCTGGTGAGGAGCAAGCGTGGCGAACCTGTCCTGACCACGCCCCAGATGGCGGCCCGCAAGCTGCGGCGGCTGGTTGAAGGCGGGGAGTGAAGGAAGCGGGGGCGGATGTTCCTTCCGCCCCATGCCTTTTGGCCGTCAGACAGCCAGCCTTTCGCCGGCGCGGGCCGGGACGATCACCGGATCGCCCATGCGTTCGAATGCGGACAGGAAATTTCCGCCCATGAACAGATCGCGGCGGCGTGCCGACAGGCGATCGGCATGTTTTTCGAAAAATGCCTGATAATGGCCTGCCGGGTCGGCAAAGCCTTCAAAGTGCGGAAAGTCTGACGAGAACATCAACATGTCCTCGGGCAGTTGCTCCATGATCAGGTCCAGCGGATTGTCGCTGCCGCAATTGAGCGGCGTGCCGCGTATGTTGCGGCGGATATATTCGCTGGGCTTCATGGCATATTTCCATTTGCCCAGGAACAATTCGGCGGTTGGCGTAGCGCGTTCGTCAATGTCGTTGAGGACGAACGGCATCCAGCCGATGCCAAGTTCCGCTATCGTCACCGTGAGTTTCGGATGGCGCTCAAACAGTCCTGAAAATACCATCGCGTTGATATTCATCATCGCGGTGACATGACGAAAACCGCCGCCGAACTGCCGCAGCAGGGTGGGATCGGCCGCCATGTTGGACCAGCCCGGATCGAAAGACATGCGCTCAAATCCGGTGTGCAGCATTGCGATCATGCCGCTGTCGGTAACCGCGCGCCAGAACGGATCCCAGTCCGGATGGACAATGGCCTTGCCCGCGACTGGCGCGCCGGGGATCAACACGATGCGGCTGCCGCGGCGGCGCATGCGCTTTAGTTCAGCGATCGCCCAATCCAGATCCTCATAATCGAGCGCAGTCACCGGCAAAAGGCGGCCGCCGCCTTCGTCGCAGGTGTCGGCCAGCCAGTCGTTGGCCGTGCGAATGGTTTCCTGTCGCAACCCCAGATCGTCGATGAACGTCTGATATGTGATGCCCGACAGGCAGATGACATTTTGCAGGTCGATGCCCTGGCCATCCATCCATTTGAGCCGCGCCCTGGTATTGGCGACTTCCATCTGGTTCTTGCCTTCAAATTCGGCGCGGCGCCCTTTTTCATCCGCCTTCTCCTGCGCGAACAGGGTGAGGAGGCCTGGCGGCATAAGCTCTTGCATGGATGGACGACGTTCGTCGGGGATGGATCGCACCAGATCGCCGCAGATAACCTTGACCGCCAAAGCGCCGCCATCGAGTTCCGGCAACCGCTTCGCGAGATCAGGATATTGATCGAGCCATTCCGGCCCCGGCTCAAAATGCGCGTCGACATCGATCACCAGACTCATCGCTCTCTCCTTTGAGAAGTCCACGTTGATTTGCGGATCTTGAAGCGGGAATGATTACGGGTTCGTGGAATGTATGTCCATATTGCCATGGGATATTCGTAATATGCCGCCAAGGCGGCAATGATCCCATTCTGCGCAGCATAACGCAAAATAGTCACCGCATTTGCGCCTGATGATGGCAATTTGCGCCGTTGAGAGGGAAATGCGGCTTTGACAAGGCTACGCATAAACGGCATGAATTATGCGCAGCCGTGATTTCTCAATATGCCAATCGGCAGCGGTTGAAGAGAGGGGTGGAATTCGCGATTGCGACAGACAGTCGATCTGCGTTCCCATGACTAGCGTTGCAAGGGCGCTGCCCCCCTATATCCAATAAGCATAAAAACCGGCGCAAAAGTCGGCATTCTTTGGGAGAGAGACATGAAAACTATCGAATTACGCCATATCCTGCGTGGTGGCACCGCCTTGCTGTCTGGCATGGCCGCCATGACATTGCTGGCTCCGGTGGCATCGGCGCAGTCGGCCGAACAATCGGCCGAACCGGTCAGCATG
Organism: Sphingobium herbicidovorans; assembly: GCF_002080435.1. Lineage (NCBI taxonomy): Bacteria > Pseudomonadati > Pseudomonadota > Alphaproteobacteria > Sphingomonadales > Sphingobiaceae > Sphingobium > Sphingobium herbicidovorans. The sequence continues at coordinate 904,420 of NZ_CP020539.1, forward strand.
GCCGAGATCATCGTGACGGCCAACCGCCGCGAGGAGCGCGGGCAGGATGTTCCAATCTCGATCACGGCCATTTCGCCCCAGCGGCTGGAGCAACAGGGCATCAACAAGGAGCAGGATCTGCAGGCCAGCGTCCCGTCGCTCGTCGTTGGTCCCAATGGTCAGGGTTCGCGCGATTCAAACTCTTTCACGCTGCGTGGCCAGGGCGCGACGTTTCAGGCTTCGCCGGGTGTCGTCGTCTATCTGAACGAAATCCCGCTGCCTTCCGGCATCACGCTCAGCCAGCAGGGCGGCCCCGGCAATTTCGTCGATCTTGAAAATATGCAGGTGCTTGCAGGCCCGCAGGGTACGCTGTTCGGCCGCAACACGACAGGAGGCGCGGTGTTGCTGGTCCCCAAGAAGCCCACTGACAGCTTCGGTGGCTGGGTGAAGGGCGAATATGGCAATTATGACCGCAAATATCTGGAAGGCGCAATCAACCTGCCGGTGAACGAGAAGCTCGCCGTGCGTGTGGTCGGCGCCTACCATGACCGCGACGGCTATACGCGTGACGTCGTGTGGAACAAGGATCGCGACAATGAGCATTGGTATTCGGGCCGCGTCGGCATCCTGTTCAGGCCGACCGAAACCATCACCAACTATACCATGGTGTATGGTTCCTATTCGAAGAATAACGGCGCGGGCCTGATCCATCGCGGATTCAATATCGACAGTCCCGGCGGTTTGGCCGACCTTGGCCTGTGTGCAAATCTGCCGGTCGGCGTGGTGGGCGGTTATTCGTGCGACGTCTATCGGGCGACCACGGCTCAGGCAGACGCGCTGGGGCCGCGCAAGACGGCCTTCTCAACGGATACGTTCAGCAAAACCGAAACCTGGGGCGTCAGCAACACGACCGACATCGAACTGTCGGACGAAATCACGCTGCGGAACATCGTCAGCTATCAGAAGATGAAGGTCGGCTATCGCTATGACGGCGACGCAACCGTGCTTCAGCAGCACGATGTGGACCCCGGCCGCTTGCCGGCTCCGGGCGTCGTGACGCTGCCGGGGACGAACTTTCCCGTCACCTATCTGAACAGCACGGGCGCGACCGAACTGCCGCGCGACAATCTGCGCGTATGGACAGAAGAATTGCAGTTGCAGGGCACCATGCTCGACGGCAATCTCAACTGGACGGTCGGCGGTTTCTATTATGACCAGCGACCGGACGGCCTCCAGGGTTCCCGCGCGGTCCTTTACTGCCCTGCTGTGACGACAGGTCTTTGCACGGCCTCGCAGTCGCAATATGGCACAAGCACTGTGTCCAAGGCGCTGTACGGGCAGGCTACGCTTGATTTTGCCGCCCTGTCGCCCGCTCTGGACGGGCTGCGCCTGACCGGCGGCTATCGTCAGACCTGGGACCATGTGTACGGATTTGCCACCCAGTTCAACTATACCAGCCCCAACCCCGGCCAGGTCCGTTGCGGCAAGGATAATCTGGACGTCCCTGAAGCCACGGCGGTCGAGGATTGCCGTTTTGAAGGATCGCAGCGCACCAGTTCGCCGTCCTGGCTGGTGGGTCTGGATTACAAGGTGTCGTCCAACATCCTGCTCTACGGCAAGGTCAGTCGCAGCTACAAGGCGGGCGGCTTCAACAACTATGCCGTCTATTTCGGCCAGGGCACCGATCCTGACACACGCACCTTCCTGCCGGAAAAGGTCACTTCCTATGAAATCGGCATGAAGTCCGATTTCCGCCTGGGATCAGTGCCCCTCCGGTTCAACATCGCTGGCTATTCGACGGATTATAAGGGCATTCAGCGCGCGACTGGTGACTATAATCCGACGACAACGGCAGGTGGCGCGCGTACGCTCAATGCGGATGCCCGGATCAACGGCATAGAAATCGAAACCTCGGTCCGTCCGTTCCCCGGCGTGGAGGTCGGCGGCAACTTCAGCTACACGGATGCCAAGTACAAGAAGTTCGACTATGTCACGCCCACCGGCGCGCTGGCCTGCAACGGCTTTGTTCCGGCGGGCGGCACGGCCGACGCCTCCTGTCTCGATTTCCAGTATGTCGCGCCGTACATCTGGAGCTTCCATGTGTCGGCCGAACAGCCGCTCGCCAACGACATGGGCACGCTGGCGCTGTATGCAAATTATTCGCATACTTCGAAGCAGAATACCGAAGCAGTGCAGCTTCCCAGCCAGCAGCCAGGTGCGGTACTTGAAGCCTTCGGTCTGCTGTCAGTTTCGCTGGACTGGCGCAAGGTGGGCGGATCAGGCTTCGATCTCGGTCTTTTCGCGACCAATCTTGTGAACAAGACCTATCGCATCTCGAATGCGGACGTCTATCAGGCTGGTGGCCTGCTGTACTGGGCGACGCTCTATGGCGAACCGCGCATGTATGGCCTGCGCGTCAAATATACTTTCGGCGGGGGTTGATGAGCCGACCGGACAGCTCGCCTGCCCGGTATCGTAAAGGAAGGCCGGTGGCTGCGCGAGCCATCGGCCTTTCTGATTATGCGGCGGGAGGAATCTTCCGCTTCCCCCACGAATGCACCTGACGTTGTTAATTCCCGCTTGCGTCGAATCCCTGCGCATTTCAGAACTGAACCCGGAATAGCGATAGCAGAAACAGAAAATCGATTCGGGTTCGAACGACGCATTGCAGGTGCAGATGCAGCCATTTGGTTCGCTGGTTAGGATGACATGATCAAGAGCTTTCCCCATTTCGGCATTTATGTCGCCGACATCGCGCTGGCGACGCGCTTCTATGTCGACGGGCTTGGCTTTGAACCGCAGGAAAGTGGAAGCAGCGATGCGCCGGGGCCATTGCTGGAAATACCCGGCGCTACGGTCCGCACACAGTTCATCCGGCACGAACAGGGCATGCGGATGGAATTGTGGACGGTCGAGAATCGCGTGCCCGCTGGCGTGGCTGATCCTCGCCCGGCCAACCTGCCGGGGCGTGTGCATCTGTGCTTTGTGGTGGACGATCTGGAACAGGTAGCCGCCCGCATTGTGGAATTTGGCGGGAGCAGGCTGGACGCGACATTGTCGGATCTGGGCTATGGAAAACTCATGTTTTGCGCGGACCCGGATGGAACGCGAATAGAACTGGTCCAGATGACAAGCCAATGGTCTGGTGGCGCTTCGGAACAAGGCTGAAACGCGCCCTCGCCAGGCGCAGCAGGAGACGGTGAATGAATGGCATGACAGGAGCAGCCGTTGCCGGCTCTGCGGGCGGTGGCGATGTCGGACGGGCGCGGATGATGGTTTTCCGCGCCTTTCTGGCGCAGAATGTGGCCGTGGGATCCGCATTTGGCGGGTTTGGCGTTTCCGTCCTGCCGCTACAGCAAATGTATGGCGCCAGTCGCGGGACCACGACCCTGGCCCTGGCGCTGTGCGTGCTCGTGCTTGGCCTTGTCAGTCCGCTTGTCGCCACGCTGATCGGGCGCATCGGACTGCGTTGGACGATGATGATCGGCACCTTGATTTCAGGCGCGGGATACGCGCTTCTGGCGATCGCGCCCAGCATGCCGATAGTGCTGCTGCTATACGCCCTGCCGATCGGTGTCGGCCTGGCCATGTTTGGCCCATTTCCCTCCAGCGTGCTTGCCAGCAACTGGTTCCGGCACAATCCCGGACCGGCGCTGGGCGTGGCCAACATGCCGTTGTTCGTCGCCCTGTTGCCGATGGTCGGGCTGATCCTGATCCGCGATCACGGGCTGGTCGCTTTCTATCTGACGCTGGCGGGCCTGCATGTGGCGTTGTTGCCCATCATCCTGGGTGTGTCGGATGCGCCTGAGGGCGCGGCAGGTCAGCCGGGCGAAGGGCACGGCCATGGCGGCGGCGCAATGGCGCCCGCGCGAACCCTGCTGCGCAGCCCCGCCTTTTGGGTGATGTGCCTGGGCGCAGGTTATCTGAACGCCGTGGGCATTACCGGCGTTTCGCATCTGGTTGCCTTCCTTGCCGAGCGCGGCGTGGCGGCGAGCGCGGCGGCGGGCCTGCTGTCCATCATGGGTGCAGCAGCGGTGATCGGTTCGCTTGCCATCGGCTTTCTTTGTGGACGGTTCGGTGCGCCCATTGCCCTGGCGATGATTGCGGCCGGATTGGCTGTCAGCTGGCTGGCGCTGCTGGGTACGACTTCCTTCCCCCTGATGGCGCTGTCGACGTTGATGCTGGGCGCGGGCGGGGCGGGCGTCTTTCCTGCGGTGAACATGTTGTCTGCCCGTCTGTTCGGCCAGGCATCCCTGGCCCGCGCCATCGGCCTGTTCGGTCTCGTGACGTTGCCGCTGACCTTTTTCCTGCCGCCGCTGGCAGGCGTGCTGCGCGACATGGTGGATGGTTACCTGCCCGTGGTCATGATCATCATCGGCGGCTGCATCCTCATGATGCTCATCTTCCTGGCACTCGCGCGCTCTGGACGGCAGGTGAATGCGCGGGCCGTGCCTGTCTGATCGCCGGAGCGGACGTCATGACCTATCAGATCGACGCAGATGGATCGGTTCGGCTGGGCGGGGCGATCGTGCCGGTGCCGCGGACAGTGAGCGCAGAGGCGCAGCAATTCCTCGCGACGCCGCCCTGGGTGCAGCCCCCTGATCCAGAAGCGGAACGGCTGCCCATGTGGGCGCTTCGCGACTTTGTGGACGAACAGATGAGGCTGGGCGGGGAAGCAGCGCTCCAGCAATATCCCGTCGAGGTGCAGGAAATCGAGATTGCGGGCGTGCGTTGCCACATGGTGAAGCCGCATGACATGCCGGAGGAAAATAAGGGCCTGACCCTGATGAACCTGCATGGCGGGGGATTTGTGATGGGATCGGGATCTCTCGTCGAAGCGATCCCGATCGCCCATCAGGCCAAAGTCGCGGTGATCGCCGTGGACTATCGGCTCGCGCCCGAACATCCCTATCCGGCGGCGGTCGATGATGTGGTCGCCGTCTATCGCACAATGCTGGACTATCATCTTTCCGATCAGATCGGCATCTACGGCACATCGGCGGGCGGCTTCCTGACCGGTCAGACGATCATGCGGCTGGAGCGCGAAGGCCTGCCGTTGCCCGCATGCTGCGGCATCTTTACCGCTGGCGGTGACCTGAGCGATCTGGGCGATACGGCCAGGATCTTTACGCTGATGGGTTTCTGGGGCGATCTGGTCCTGCCCAGCGATCATGAGATCAGCGAGATACGCGCCTATCTGGGCGGGGCGGACCCGAAAAGCCCGGAAGTGTCACCGATCCATGGCGACCTTTCCCGTTTCCCGCCGACACTGCTGATGAGCGGCACGCGCGATGCGGTTTTGAGCGCCACGGCGAACTTTCACCGCGCCCTGCGCCGTGCTGGCGCGCAGGCCGACCTGTTCGTGTTCGAAGCGATGCCGCATGCGCACTGGTATATGCTTCACCTGCCCGAAGCGAGGGAAGCCATCAGCGCGATGAGCGAACATTTTCTGCGCCACCTGCGCCCGAACGGCTGAAGCTGCGGGCAGGCCGGTCGATCACCGGTCTCCCTGCTGATCGCGGTCCATCTGTTCCAGAAAGCGCGCGACCCGCGCGTCGGCGATGCCGATCCCACGAGCGCAAAAGACTATCGCTTCGCGCAGGGTGAGATCATCATCCTCGTCATAGGGGATGGCGATCCGGTCATGGCAGCGGGCCATCATCATCATCGTGCTGACATTTTCTATAAAGGCCGCCGCGTTGGTCGCCGAAATCATCTGCCCGGTAATGCCGCCGTCCGCGCGCGCTGCTTCCAGCGCCTTTTCCAGGTCCGGGCGGGCCAGACGGAGGGCGCGGCGATACACCAGGCGCGCATAGCCGCCGTCAGCGGCAAGGCTGCCCACGACCATGCGCATCCCTTCGGCATTGGGAGCACCCATTCCAAGCATCGCATAGCTGATCGTTCGGCGGAGAACCTCCAGCAATCCTTCTGTACTCGGTTCGGCTGCGCCGTGCGAACGGAAGGTGGCGTTCTGGTCGGCGATGACTTCCCGTAGCACGGCACGATAAATATGTGTCTTGCTGGGGAAATGACGGAACAGCAGCGCTTCGGAAATGCCTGCCGCGCGCGCAATCTGCTGGGTGCGCGCGCCTTCCATCCCATGACGGGCGAAAACCGCCTTTGCCGCCGCAATGATGGAGGCGCGACGACCGGCGCTGGAAAGGCGGGTGGCTGACATCGGCTGGAATATAACTCCGGGATAGGGCGGGACAGGGTCATTCGCCGTACATGCGAACGCTTGGCAAGCGAAGGACGGCAGTTTAGGGATTCGTGTCCGGGAAACAAGGCGCGCGCTCGTCGGGTGGGGCAGCGCGCTATGTGAAACACGTCCCCATCGCCGTCATTCAGCGGGCTGCGGCCTGTTTTCCAAGGCGCGGATGAACTCTCCGAGCAGCATCTTCTGCCGTTCGATCAAGGCAGGGGACAATGGATCGACGCCCGACAATTGCCGCGCCAGCGGGGCGGCCCAGAAATAGCCGAACAGGAGGTTGAAGATGGCGATGATCTGCAACGTCAGGTCTTCGGTCGATGGTTCGAACGCCGTCGTCCGGGTCAGGCGGCGTCCATAGTCGGCAAGCCGCTCGACCCAGGCCATGCCGATTTCGTCCCGATCCGTGGGCGGCGACAGCAGGGAGCGGATCAGCAGCATCGGTACGTTGGGATGCTGCGCCAACACATCGACCATCTTGCCCGCCAGAACAGGAAAGGACGCGTCTTGCGGCGATTGGTCGATCGTCGCTTCCATTTCGTCCGCCAGCGGTTGCAGGGCCCTTTGGAGAACGCAGCGGTACAGCGCATCCTTGCTTTCGAAATGCTTGTAGAGCCCGGGCTGCTGGATGCTGGCCGCTGCGGCTATGTCGCGTAGCGCGGTCGCTTCGTAGCCTTGCTGAGCAAATAACAGCTCGGCGGTATCGAGCAACATGTCGGCGGTCCTTTGGCCTTTGCTCGTCCGTGGGGAAGAAGGTTCGCTGATGGTTCGCTGAACGGGTCCGGTCATGGGCGTACCGTAACGGGAGGCCCCGGCTTTGGCCATATCCCCTTGCATCGCGCTTTCCCTGCGATCCGGCTCCCTGCGATCGGGCATTCGAAACGCAATGCGATGGTTGCTCCGCATATGCGGAATAGATCGGATGACATGCATGGAGACCCAGCTGTTGTGGCATGATCCGCCTACGCGAAAGCGTATGGGAGGGTGAAGGGGCTAATAAACCGGGCGGATCAACCGCCAGAACCTCCGGACCCGATCTTCAAACAAAATTTAAAGCTCATTCATAAATGAGGAGGAGAGAGGATGGATAGTTTCAAAAGGGGCTATGCGGCTACGCTGATGGCGAGCGCCGCATTTCTTGGTGCGATGACTCCGGCGCAGGCGCAGACCGCGCCGCAGGCCGAGCCAGCGCAGGGCCCGCAGATCAGCGACATCATCGTGACCGCCCAGCGCCGCGCCGAACGATCGCAGGACGTGCCGATCGTCATCAGCGCCTTCTCGCCGGAGCGGTTGAGGGAATTGAACATCACCGAGCCGCAGAAGCTGTACGGTAATGTCCCCTCGCTCGTCGTAGGTACGCAGGGGCAGGCAAGCCGCGACGTGCAGAGCTTCTCCATCCGCGGACAATCGACCGGTTTCCTCGCGCTGCCATCGGTGGCGACCTATCTGAACGAAGTGCCGCTGGTGGCGTCGATCAGCCTCAGCCTGCAGGGCGGCCCCGGCCAATTCGTCGATCTGGAGAATGTGCAGGTTCTATCGGGTCCGCAGGGCACGCTGTTCGGGCGCAACACCACGGGCGGCGCAGTGCTGCTGTCTGCGCACAAGCCCTCTACGGATCATGTCGAAGGCTATATTCAGGGTTCCTACGGCAATTATGACCTGGTGAATATAGAGGGGGCGTTTAACCTTCCCATCATCCAGGACAAGCTCGCCATCCGCGTTGCCGGCGCCTATTATGACCGTACGGGCTACACTCAGGATATCGTCTGGGACAAGGATCGCGACAATCAGCATTGGTACACCGGGCGCGTCAGCATCCTGGCTACCCCGACCGAGCGTTTGACCAACAATCTGATGGTCTATGGTTCCAAGTCACGGAACAACGGTGCGGGCTATATCAACCGTGGTTTCCGTATCGGCGGGCTGGTGACGGGTCCGGGCGGCGTCTGCCTCACGACACCGGGCTGTGCGGAGATATATAATCGTCAGACCGAAATATCGCAGCAGATCGGGCCTCGGAAAACCCGCAACGACGTTGACGGCTATTCCAACATCGACGCCTGGGGCGCAATCAACACGACGGATCTGGAACTGAGCGACACGCTGACGTTGCGTAACATCATCAGTTATCAAGAGCTGAAATCCGACTATGGCAACGATAATGACGGCACCCCGCTACAGGGATATCAGACGTCACAGAGCGCCGATTTCCCGGACTTTCCTGTTCCGGGCCTGACCGACGAATTCGGCATCCCGGTCGCCGGTTATAATAATGAGGTCAAACTTACAGCCCCGCGCGACCATCTGAAACAGATCACCGAAGAACTGCAATTGCAGGGCAATGCCCTGGACAACCACCTCACCTATGCTGTCGGCGGCTTCTATATCGACACGAAACCGGTGGGCGTATGGCAGGGTGCGGCTGTCCAGTTCTGTTCGCCGATCAATACCGGCAATCCGATCACTTGCGCGGGCAGTCGCGCATTGAGCGGCGTGACGAACAAATCCCGCGCCCTCTATGGCCAGGGGACGTTGGATTTCGGCGCATTTTCCCCTGCGCTGGCAAGCCTGCGCCTGACCGCTGGCTATCGGTACACCTGGGACACGGTAAAGGGCTTCAACGCTTCATGGTCGCCACTGGCAGATGGTACGGTGATCTGTTCGGTGTTGGGCCCTGTGCCGCGTCCGAGCCCTGCGGATTGCCGCTATGACGCAACGCTCAAGACAAAGGCGCCCACCTGGACCGTCGGTCTGGATTACAAGCCGTTGTCAGGCGTGATGGTCTACGGCAAGGTCACGCGCGGCTACAAGGCTGGCGGTTTCAATTCGGTTGCCGTGAACGAAGAGTTTCGTACCTTCGAACCGGAAAAGCTCACCAGCTATGAAGCCGGTTTCAAATCGGACTGGCGTGTTGGTTCAGTGCCTGGACGTCTGAACGTGACCTATTTCTATTCGGACTATAAGAATATCCAGCGTCCTGGTTCCGACTTCAACCTGACGACCTTCGCAGGCGGCGCAAAGATCCTGTCGGCAACCGCCACTATCCAGGGGGTTGAGGCAGAAGCGTCGATCCGTCCGTTCGAGGGGCTGGAGATCGGCGGCACGTTCAGCCACACCGATGCCGATTACAAGAAGTTCCAGTTCACTTCGCTGGGTGCGGATCGCACCTGCCTTCCAGGCGGCGGCTTCGCGGTCGTTCCCTTCGGCGGCACGGTGGACGCAAGCTGCCTGCCGTTCCAGTTCGTGACGCCTTACATCTACAATATCCGTGCAACCGCCAAGCTGCCGATGGACGATGATATGGGCGAGCTGTCCTACCTCATCAGCTATTCGCACTTCTCCAAACAGCATACTTCGCCCACGGGTGACCCGAGTTTCGAGCCGGGATCGATGCTGGAAGCCTATGGCTTGCTGAATATGTCGCTCGACTGGCGGAACATCAGCCAGACTGGCCTGGACGCGAGCCTGTTCGTCACCAACGCGACGAATAAGCTGTACCGTGTCGGAAACGCCAACAGCTTTAACGGCCTTGGCATCTTCTCATCGCTCTATGGCGAGCCGCGCATGTACGGCATCAGGCTTCGCTACAGCTTTGGCGAACGCTAAGCGGCGGTGAAAAGGTGGCCGCCCGGACATTCCGGGCGGCCACCTTTATTTTGATCCCGAACCGTGATCGGGCGACCCGTTTGACGATCAGAGCATCTCGACGACTTCGATCATATGGCCATCGCTATCCTTGATAAAAGCGACCTTTACGCCATGCTTGGGTTGCGCATGGGCGGCCCGATATACGCTGCCGCCTTCGGCCCAGGCCTTTTCCACGACGGCGTCGACGTCATCGACGACAAAACCCAGCGTGACTTCGCCGGGTTTCGGAATGGGGAGATTGGGAAAGCGTTGAATGACCAGCGTGGGGTGGGAATATCCTTCCACGTCCGCGCCCATGATGATCTCGTCAAGTTCATGCTCGCCTTCGCCTTGCCGGACGCGGGCTTTTTCGATCAGGCCGAAGACCCGGTTGTAGAAGGTGTAAAGATTATCCACATCGGAAACGATCAGCTTGGTGAAGCTGAAGCCGCTCATAACGCCCTCTGCCATATGTCATTCTCCCTTATGGCTGCTGGTGACGCTGAACTGTTGTACCCAGCCCGCAAAGCATACAAGGTTATTTTAGCATCTGTTTCCAAAAATATGAAATGGGTGATCGGCGGCTTGACAAATATCCCGTTTCGCCGGTCAAGGCGGTATGGATTCTGATGTGGAAGCATCGCCCGCGCCGCTGCGCGCAGGGCGCGGAAGGCCCGCCAAGCTGACGGCCGCCTTGATCGTGGCAAAGACCCGCGAGATGCTGGCGGAAATGCAGCCTGAAGAGATCAACTTCGCCCTTCTGGCGCGCAAGCTGCGGGTGCCCAGTTCGTCGGTCTATAATTATTTCCCCAATCGCGATGCATTGCTCAATGCGGTCGCCGCCGACGTTTTTGCCGGCTTCCATTTCGACGATCCGCGACAAGCCGTGCCCTGGCAGCAGCGGCTGCGCGCTTGGCTTGACGAACTGGACGATTTTTTCGATCGGAACCCGGTTGCGTTCCGGCTCATGGCGACGAACAGCCAGGCCTCGCCGGCGTGGACCAACGTCCGCGTGACATGTTTTGAGGTGTTGCAGGGGCTTGGCTATTCGGGGCGGGAATTGAGCCTTGTTCACGCCTGGTTCGAGGGGCAGGTTACCGGCCTGCTGCTGATCGAATATCATGCCGGGCGCAATCGGGCGAACGCAGGCGGCATTGATAACGACCCGTCAAAGGCAACGAGCGAGGCGGAGCGTTGCGATATTGAACGTCGTCATTATCTCCCCACCATCAAGCGGCAGGAGATCATCTCATTGGGTTTCGACAGCCTGATCGGCGCGCTCGAACGCATGGCAAAGGGCAATGCACGCGCTTGATGGGGGGCGCCGACCTGAAACGGAGACGGAAAGGCTCAGCTGCCCGCCTTTTTTTGGAAAAGTTGCGTCTCGCCCGTTCGGAGGCGAGAACTCAATCACTTGCCGTGCGTTTAGATCGTGCGGCGGCGGACTTGTGGCCCCGCATGGAGCCAATCATGTGTGTTCTCGTCGAATTCCCCGGCGGCGTGCACCGCGAAATTCCCGCCCAGCTTCGACAGATATCCGCGCAGCAGTTGAATGGCCCCGCCGAATTTGAACAGGTTCCGCTGAACTGCGATCCCCATTGGAAATTTGAGCGGCGCGGAAACCACTGGGTCGCGCTCCCGCGTAATGGTCAGTTGGTGGCCTTGCGTCCGAGGGATCTGGCCTGGTGGCAATTCGTGGACCTGATGGTCGAACATGAACAGGGAACTGTCAGCGCGGCGCAAGGGGACGTAGAGCCTCCATTCGATATGCAGCCCGCCGCATAACCATGCGCTTCCCCACATCAAATTACTGCGGACAGCGCGGAACCGTTCAGGCAGTGGGAAGTTCCGGTCGGGCGGGAGATACTGTTGCGGACTATTAAAACATGTCCCGGTCCAAAGGGTGGGTAAAGGGTGACGATTTCAGACCGGACTGCGGACGGCAATTTCCATAATTTTCTAAACGGCGGTGGAGAGATGGGCGATCGGATCGCCCAATTCGACTGGTCTCGCACCGGCCTTGGCCCGATCGACAGGTGGTGCGGGGCGATGAGAAGCATGCTGGCCTTCGCGCTGCGATCCCCCGTGCCGATTGTGACGCTGTGGGGGGAACAGGGCGTCATGATCTATAATGACGCCTACCGGCTGTTCGCTGGCGCGCGCCATCCCGCCCTGCTGGGCACCAACGTATTGGAAGGCTGGCACGAAGTCGCCGATTTCAATGCCAATGTCATGCAGAAAGTCTACCGCGAAGGCGGTGCGCTGTCCTATCAGGACCAGGAACTGACGCTGATCCGCGACGGCACGCCCAAGCAGTTGTGGACCGACCTGCAATATTCCCCGGTGCTGGATGAGGATGGTGCGCCAATCGGGGTCGTCGCGATCGTCATCGAAACGACGGAAAAGGTGCTGGCGAGCCGCCGCCTTCAGGATGACCGCAACCGGCTCTGGTCCATCTCGCGCGATCTGCTGCTCGTCTGCACGCTGGATGGCGCCGTAACTGCGGTCAACCCTTCGGTCACGCGCATGCTGGGATGGGTCGAGGAGGAGATGGTTGGGCGATCGCTGTACGATTTCATCCACCCCGCCGATCTGGACCGAACCAACATGGAAATGGCCAGCCTGGGCAATGGTTTCAGCACCCTGTCTTTCGAAAACCGTTATCGCACGCGAGATGGCGGGTATCGCCTGCTTGCCTGGACGGCTGTGCCCGACGCTGGCCGCATTCATGCCGTTGGGCGCGACATTACAGACGAACGCCATCTTGCGCGCGATCGTGACCGAATCTGGAACCTGTCGCCAGTGTTGAAGGTGGTTACCGACACACATGGTTATATCACGGACGTCAATCCGTCCTGGACCCAGACGCTTGGCTGGTCGCGCGAGGAGACGGTGGGCCGCCGCAGCACGGACTTCATGGTCGACGATGAAGCCGACTGGCATGATCGCGTTGAAACGCTTCGGGCAGGGACGTCGATGCTGGATTATCGCACGACCCTGCGCACCAAAAGTGGCGATCAGCGGACGATCCAGTGGACGACCGTGCCGGAAAACGACACCTTCTATGGCTTCGGCCGCGATATCACGGCGGAGATCGAGGCCGCTGCCGCCCTGGCCGATGCCGAGGCCGCTTTGCGCCAGTCGCAGAAGATGGAGGCCGTGGGCCAGCTGACCGGTGGGATAGCGCATGATTTCAACAACCTGCTCCAGGGTATCACCGGCAGTCTGGAGATCGTCCAGCGGCGGGTGGCGCAGGGGCGGCTGGACGAGCTGGATCGCTTCATCACCGGCGCATCGACCGCCGCCAATCGCGCCGCTGCCCTGACGCACCGGCTGCTGGCATTTTCCCGCCGTCAGCCGCTGGACCCCAAGCCGGTCCGGGCCAACGCCCTCGTCGCGTCGATGGAGGACTTGCTTCGCCGCACCATCGGCGAGCGGATTGAGTTGGAACTGGTGCTGGCGGGCGGACTGTGGGTCACCAAGTGTGACCCCAACCAGTTGGAAAGCGCAATCCTGAACCTCGCGATCAACGCTCGCGATGCGATGCCCGAAGGGGGCAAGTTGACAATAGAGACCTGCAACGCCCATCTCGACCGCGCCTATGTCGCGCGACAACGGGGCGTACGGCCGGGCCAATATGTCTGCCTGTGCGTCAGCGATACAGGCATCGGCATGAGCGCCGACACAATCAGCAAGGCGTTCGAGCCCTTTTTCACGACGAAACCGATCGGCCAGGGCACGGGCCTGGGACTTTCGATGATATACGGCTTTGCGCAGCAGTCCGAAGGCTATGCCAAGATCTATAGCGAGGTTGGCCAGGGAACGACCTTCAAACTCTATCTGCCCCGCTATCGTGGCAGCGCGGAGGAGGAGGAAGGCGTCCCGCAACTGAACGCCCTTCATCAGGCCGAGGACGGCGAAGTGGTGCTGGTCGTCGAGGATGAGGCGGTGGTGCGTGGTCTGATCATGGAGGAATTGCATGAACTGGGCTATGCCGCACTGGAGGCGGTCGATGGCAACAGCGGCCTTGATATGCTGCGGTCGAAGCGCCAGATCGACCTTCTTGTCACCGACATTGGATTGCCGGGCCTGAATGGCCGCCAGCTCGCGGACGCGGCGAGGGAGCTGCGGCCTTCGCTCAAGATATTGTTCATGACCGGTTACGCGGAAAATGCCGCCCTTGCGTCGGGGTTCCTTGAACCGGGGATGGAAATGATCACGAAGCCCTTCGCGATGGAGGCGCTGGCAACGCGCATCCGCGCAATGCTGACCGACCCGTCCTGATCGCTGTGACCCGTTGGCCAGCTATGGCCGCGGGATCATCGGCCAGCCCTTGAAAGGATCATGCAATGATCCTGTCGGCCAGTTGCGCTCAGCCGAACTTGCGGCGCCCGGACAGGTCGCGATAGCCTTTCTCCAGCACGATCGCCCGGCAAGCAGGCGACACAGATGCATGGCTTTGGCCTCGAGGGACAACGAGCCTCAAAAGGAGAGAGAGATGACGGACATGTTGATCCGTGGTGGCACGGTGGTCGATGGCACGGGTGCGCCCGGCTACCCCGCCGATGTGCGCGTGGCAGGAGGCAGGATCGCCGAAATCGGCACCGGCCTGACCGCTGCCGCTGGGGAAGAAGTGGTGGACGCGAGCGGTTGCTATGTGACGCCGGGGTTCATTGAAAGCCACACCCATTATGACGCGACGATGTGGTGGCAGCCGGATCTGGACCCGTTGCCCGGCAATGGTGCGACTACGGTGATCCTTGGCAATTGCGGCTTCAGCGCCGCGCCGCTTTCGAAAGAGCAGGCCGCTCAATTGGAGATGATCAAAATCTTCTCCTTCTTCGAAGATATTCCGTTGAAGCCTTTCCTCCAGAACGTCCCGTGGGATTGGGAGAAATGGTCGGAATATAAGGCGTCGATGGCGCGCAACATCAGCCTGCCCGCCAATTATTCCGCCTTTGTCGGGCACATCGCCCTGCGCCTTGCCGCCATGGGCGTCGAGGCATGGGATCGCGCCGCGAGCGCGGAAGAGATCGCCCGCATGGCTGAACTGCTGGATGATGCGCTGGCGGCGGGCGCGCTGGGCATGTCGGACAATCTGCATGACCATGACGGGGATGATCGTGCTATCCCCACGCTGCTGGCCGACGATGCCGAGTTCGAGGCGCTGTTCGCGGTGATGGAGCGTTATCCCGGCACCAGCTATCAGGTCATCATCGATACCTTCATGCGCAAGACGGGTCCTGCGAGCCTTGAACGGCTTGGTCGTCTGCTGAAGGGGCGGGCGGTTCGTATCCAGGTTGCCGGGGCCGTGCCGACGCTGGAGTTCCAGAAGGATATTCTTCCACAGCTTCAGGACACGATGGCGAAGCTGAAGGCCGACGGCGTCGATATCTGGCCGGGCTATGCCCATGTGTCGCCTACCAGCACCCTGAGCCTGGTCAAGTCGCTGATCTTCGCCCAGTCGAACGACTATGTCTGGCATGAGGTCGTTCTGGCCGAAACGCACGAGGAAAAGGCGCGTTTGCTGGGCGATCCAGACTGGCGGGCGAGGGCGCGGGAAAGCTGGGACACGAAAGCCTGGCCGCATTCGCCGATGAACAACCCGCAAGACCTGTATCTGCTGGATAGCGAGAATGGCGCGGGGCCTGTGGGTGGTACGCTGAAGGATTTTGCCGAGGCGCGTGGGCTGCACCGGTCGGACGCAATGGCGCAGTGGATACTTGAGAACGGCACCAAATCGACGGTTCATATGGCGCCGTTTCCCAAGGATGAGGACCTGACCATACAGCTGATGCTGGACCCCAAGACGGTCGGCAATATCTCCGACGCGGGCGCGCATTTGCAGATGCTGTGCGGGGGTGGAGAGAATATCCTGCTCTTCACCAAATATGTGCGGGAAGGGTTGTTGACCCTTGAGCAGGCGATCCATGTGAAGACGGGCAAGCTCGCCAACTTCTTCGGCCTGCACGATACGGGCGAGATCAAGGTCGGGCGTCGGGCGGACATCGCCGTGTTCAACCTTGACGAGGTTGAATATCGCAACATGGAAAAGCGCTTCGACGTGCCCGATGGCGACGGCGGCACAACCTGGCGCTTCACCCGTCCGGCCGCGCCGATGCGGCTGACGCTGGTGAACGGGGTCAAGACCTTCGACGGCAAGGGCTATACCGGCGCCCGGCCCGGCGAATATCTGGTTCCAACGGCTGCCGCCAACGACGCTATGGCGTCCCTTGAGGCCGCGGAATAAGGAAGAGCAGGGAGCGGGCGGACAGGTCGCCCG
This sequence comes from Sphingobium herbicidovorans, assembly GCF_002080435.1. NCBI lineage: Bacteria > Pseudomonadati > Pseudomonadota > Alphaproteobacteria > Sphingomonadales > Sphingobiaceae > Sphingobium > Sphingobium herbicidovorans. The sequence continues at coordinate 920,517 of NZ_CP020539.1, forward strand.
CTCCCCCTATCGTTCGGCAAGGGGGCAAGCGCGTGGCCATATTCGGTGCGATCGACCAGACGGGTATATTGGTCAGCGATCTTGATGCCAGCATCGCCCGTTGGACCGCGCATTCAGGCGTGGGGCCATGGACCGTTTTTCGCAATGTGCGGATGGAGGGCGTCTATCGTGGCGAGCCGACGATTGTGACCATGGATGTAGCCCTGGCTTATCAGGACAACATGCAGATCGAACTCATCCATGTGACGAACGACGCCCCGTCACCCTATCGGGATGATGAGGGGCGGCCATTGCTGGGTCTTCATCATCTGGCCCGTATTGTCGATGACGTTGACGCCGCCGTGGAAGCGGCGGTCGCGGGCGGCATGGAAGTGATCTTCACCGCCCATAATCCGGCAACCCGCGTCGCCTATCTTCAGGTGCCGGGCGAGCCAGGCCAGTTGTTCGAGTTCATCTGCGGCGCGGACATGCGCGCGATGTGCGCGGCGGGCATCGCGGCTGCGCGAGCGTGGGACGGCAGCGACCCGGTGACGGTCATAGACTTCGCCGCTGCCTGACCACCTCTATCCAGGACCATTGGACCGAAGGGCGCTGCTTTCCCTTTGAAGGCAGCGCCCTTTCCTGACCTCACTCCGCCGCCATCGACGCCATTCCCTGGTGACTGGGCCTCGGGTCTTCGCTGACCGCGGTGGTCCAGGCCCATTCGCCCGGCGTTGGCGGATTGGTGATGCCGAATTCCTCGCGAATATCCTGCACCTGCCAGTCCAGATAGTCGCGATAGGGAATGAGGAACAGCGGATGTTTCCAGTTGCGGCCCTGCGCCGCGCCAATATCCTCCGCATCCAGCTCGATCTTCACGGACTCCGGGTAGAATAGGCCGCTTTTCATGATCGTCTTGGCGCGCAGATAGGAACCGACCCGATTGAAGAAGGATGCCAGTTCGGGGACGAAATATTTATAGAATGCGCGTGTATTTGCCGCGAGCAGTGCGACCTCTCCGGCATGGTTGGTTTCAAATCCGGTGATCATATGTTCGATGTCGTGCGTGTGGGTGCGCTCCTTCATGTAGAAGTCGAAATCGGTCTTGATCTCCATACCCTGAAAGAAGTGATCCATATTGTAGCCGCTGTTGACGACGAAATCGTGGATTACTGCGCGCAGCGTCCCCGGCTCCGCACCTGCCAGTTCTTCGTTAGTGAACAGTGAAACCTTTTTGCCGGCCAACCACGCCTTGAATTCGGGCAGGCGCGCCTTTTCCTCTTCGAACAACTGAAAGATGCGTGGCCAGTTCTCCAACTCCATCAATATCTTCACGACATCGGGGATATAGGCCGTGTTCGGCAGCTCCGCCCCGTTCCGCCGCAGCATTTCCTGCGCGATCAAGGCGCGCAGTTGCGGGTGGTTGAGATAGGGCGAGGAGCTGATCAGGACGGAGCTTTCCGTCGTGAACCCAGGCCCTGATCCATTATAATAGGCAAAATCCGCGTCGCTTACGCGGGCTGAAATTTCATTTTCCATCATCTCTCTCCTCTTCATTCCATTGTTCAGAAACTTACCCCAAGCTCGACACCATAAGTCCGGCCGCGCTCATAGCTGGTGACCAGTTGCAGGACTGGCGATCCGAAGGGATTATATTGCTGGTTGAACAGATTTTGCCCGAACAGGGACAGGGACGCCTTTGCCCTGCCCAGCGGCATGTCCATCCAGCCGATCCGGCCATCGACCAGCCAGTAGGATCTGGTGAAGGCATAGCGTTCAAGGTCCGCGACGTTGCCCGCAAGGTCGAAGAAAGGTGTCGACACCAACGGCGCACGACTGCGATAACGTGCGTCCACGCGAGCCGATATGTGGCCGCCCATCGCCATGTCAGGACTATCATATTGGGCCGAGGCCCGCCCTTGCCATTTCGAGGTAAAGACGGTGCGGGCAATGTCGGCGACTTCGGCGCCGTTCAGGATAAAGCTTTTATAGTCGAAGTCGGTATAGCTGAGATTGCCGCTCAACGTCAGGCCCCGAACGGGCACCAGATCGGCTTCGATCTCGAACCCCTTGATGCTAGCCTTGCCCGCATTGTTGAAGAATTGTCGGCCGTTGATGAAGTTCTGGGTCTGAAGATCCTTATAGTCGCTGTAGAACAGGGCGATATTGGTACGCAGCCGGTTACCCCAGCTTTGCGCCTTCAGGCCCAGCTCGTAGGCGGTCAGCGTTTCGGGCTTGTAAGGGATGCCGCTCAATATGCCGCCCGCGACGTAGCCGGTCGATACCTTGCCATAGGCGGTCACGCGATCGGTCGGTCGCCAGGTGACGATCGCGGCCCAGGTCGCTTTCTTGTAATCCACCTTGTAGTCACCGACGCCCAGCTGTCCGCCCTGGCCGCCTGACACCGCGAAAATGCGGTTTTCCCGCTTGTCGATCGTGTAGCGCAGGCCGCCGGTCAGGTCGATCGTGTCGGTCAGATGGTACGTCAGCTGGCCATAGGCGGCATAGCTGTCGTTGATCGCCCGCGTCCGCGTGATGCCGCTGCCAAAGATGCTGTCCAGCGATGGATTGCTGTCCGCCGCATCGACGACGCCATCGCCGTTTATGTCGAACGGGAGTGGCCCGACCGGCAGGCCGGGAATGATGCCAACCGTCGATGTATCTACCACCACGCCGTTCGCCACCGGCTGGAAAATCCCCAATATGTCGGTCGCCGGCGTGTTTTCGTGGAAGTAGAACAGCCCCGCCGTAAGGTCGAAGGCGTTGGATGTCAGTTGTAGCTGGAACTCCTGGCTGAACTGCTTTTGCCTGGTCGATCGCGACGTCAGCAGGGAAAAGATGGAGTCGTTTGGACCGGGCGCATTGGCGGGGTCGAGTATGCCTGCCACATTTCCGGCAAGCAGCGCCTGCAACTGCGCCGTGGTGAAGCGCAGGCCGCCCGTCGCGGCGAGATCATAGACATTCGGATCCTGCCGAAATTTGCGGAAGGCGCTGATGCTCTTGAGGGTGATCGCGTCGCTTACGGGATAGGTCAGCGTCAGGCTGTGCCCCTGCGTTACCACATGTTCGGTGCTGGTGGCGTTGGCGACAGTCGTCAGGCGATCGGTCGAAATATTGGTGGTTCCGCCAAAGAGCGGCTGAAAGGCGATGATGGGCGAAAGCAACTGCCCAGACGCATCGGGGATGACGCCAAAGCTCTGCATCGCGCGCCCCGTCGCGCGCGCATCGGTATAGTCGAACCGATAGTCGGCGGTCAGGTCGCCCAGATCCAGCCGTGCCGCCACGCCGACGCCATCGACATTGCGCCCGCCCAGCCGATCGGCGATCCGCTGGACACCAAATGACGGGTCGCGCTGGCGCAGGTCTATCGTCTGTCCGCCCAGCAGGTTGCGGTAATCGCCTTCTATCTCGTCATGCAGGTAGGACAGCTTGACCGACAGCGGACCCAGGGCGGGCAGATCGACCGAAATCTTCGCCCGCTTCGCATCATAATTGCCGTAGGAAACCGAGCCGCGCACCCCGAACTCGCCAGAGGGGGCGGCGGTGACCAGGCTGATCGCGCCGCTGGTCGCATTGCGCCCGAACAGCGTGCCCTGTGGGCCGCGCAGCACTTCCACCCGCTGAATATCGGACAGGTCAAAGATCGAACCGACCGTGCGCCCGATATAGACGCCGTCCAGATAGATGCCGACCTTGGGATCGACCGCATTGTTCGATGTGCCCGACGCCACGCCGCGGATGATGATCGTGGGATTGGATTGCAGGCCCTGCGTATTGATCTGAAGGCTGGGCGCAATGCCGGCCAGGTTGCGGATGTTGGTGACGCGTAGCTGGTCGAGCTGCTCGGCCCCGATCGCGGTCACCGCCACGGGCACCTTTTGCAGGCTTTCCTCGCGGCGCTGCGCCGTCACGATAATATCGGCCAGCTGGCCCTGAACGGAATCCTGCCGGGCCGGGTCGGCATCCTGCGCCAAAGCCGCTGTCGTGGCGAACGACGATATACCCGCTAACGCAACGGCAATCGATGAATGCATGGCAATCCCCTTCCTTTCGTCGGGCGATGCCATCCCTCAAATACGGGCCGTGCTCATTGGAAAAGCACGGTCCCCCGCTGCGATCACATGCGTTGTTCCGCATTCGATCACAAACGGCTGGCGGTGTTCCGCCATTATCTTCTTCAAGATGCAGATCGATCGGCGGCACATTGCCGCCAGCCCATTTCTGCATCCTCTCCCAATAGCTCTGCCGCGGATCATATCGCTGGTCAGGCTACCTTCTTTGGTTGGAGGGTGACTTGAAATGATCCCTTCGTCAAGCGGGATTGGGCGTCAGCGCGATTTGAGCGGAGCGACCGGACAGGCGACGGCCAGAATGGCATGCCATTCGCCCGGCAAGGCGGATGTGCGGCGATCCGAGTGGGCGATTTCGCGAAGTTCCGCGCGGAAGCGCTCTATCCGTTCTGCCACGCGGGCGATGCCGACCGGAGATAATTTCACCGTTTCGACGCCGAAGATCGTGTTGGGATCTCCATAGTCCAGCGAGAAGAATAAATGCTTCATATGCTGTTCGAAATGCCGTCGCATGGGTTCGCGCTGCCACACATGGGCAGGGTCCAGCCGGGCGCGCAGCCGACCGCCGGGCAGGCGATCGATCAGCGCCAGTCGTTCCAGCCGCTCGACGTGCTGGGCGATATGGTCGGCGGGAATCCCGAACCCTTCCTCTGCCTCGGACACGGGCCAGCCGGTGATGATGATGAAGAAAACGGTGGACAGTTCGGGACTGGTTGTCAGCGCCTTTTCCTGGGCCAGCGTCAACTTGTCGGACGACCGGTCTCGCACGGCTGCTTCCTCGGCGATCTCGGTCAGGCTGGTGTCTGCGAGCGCGCAGAGTTGCGACAGGGTGCGAAGGCCAAGCCCGCGTCCGTGAAGCCATCGCTTGACGGTGGCGGTGCCGACATCCAGCTTTTTCGCGACATCGGCCTGCGTCAGCCCGGCAGCGCGCAGCCGTCGCCGCAGCGCCGCCAGCAGTAGTTCATGTTCCATGCCGAAAGGGTCGCTGGACGAAGGGGTGGGGCTCATCAGATGATCCCTCTTTCCGCGGCGCGGATGATGCCGGGTCGGCGGCGCGCTACACTTTCCCTTGCGATGTTTGATCGCGGATAGGTCCGGGGTCGATGTCCATCCCTCCCCTCTCCGGCTGCACGGCGTTCGTGCAGCCGGAGCTTGTTTTCTCTCCCAGCCATGATCTCTCCCATGTTCGTCGTTGGCGATCATGGTAGATGGTGCCCGACAGCTTACAAGTGGCTAAGGCGGCCCCTTTGGCCATTGCCTGTTTTCCGTCGCATTCCTTTTTGATCAAGCATAGGATGGCGATCGGTAGAGGATGTTGCCTGGAACTGAGATCACTCCTGTCTCGGCATCGTCCCCCTATCGTTCGAGAACTTCAGGCGGCATGACGAGGTTTGCATAATGGGCCAATTTTTCGATTATCTTCAGTCCAGGGCGGATGAAGAAGCAGTGTCGGACTGGATCCTGGTGAGTCAGGAAATGATCGATCAATTCGCCGACGCGACCAAGGACCATCAATATATTCACGTCGATTCCGAACGCGCGAGCCAGTCGCCGTTCGGCGGCACGATTGCACACGGCTTCCTGACGCTGTCGTTGCTGTCCCACCTGTGCAACGATGCGCGCGGCGACATCGTCCCGGACGGCGCTACCGAGATCAATTATGGCAGTAACAAGCTGCGTTTCCTGGCGCCGGTCCGCTCGGGCAAGCGTGTGCGTGGGCGCTTTAAGCCGCTGGAGATTGTCGAAAAGCGGCCGGGGCAAATCCAGCTCACTACCGAAGCGACAGTCGAGATCGAGGGCGAGGACAAGCCTGCGCTCATTTGCGAATGGATCACCCAGTTCAAGCTGTGAAAAGAGGCGGCTGACGGTGATCCGCGCATCCGATCACGGCGAATAGCGCATGCGGATCAGCAGGATTGGCAGTGGATAATTTGGAAGACCGGCAGGATCAGGCCTGGCGCGCGCGAATATGTTCAGGCGGCGCTGTTTGCTGAGTGGATGCCGAACGCCATTCGGGCAGCGTTGATCGTATATTGATATTCCTGGCTGTCAGGAACAAGATCGTGCCAGTCCTTGTTGGCAATAGCCGCGAAACTGTCTTGCCAGATCTTGCAGGCGATCAATTGTATTTCAGTTTCCTTGGGAGCTCTCTGCGCTTCCAGGCAATCGCGAAGAATTGCGTGAAAGACGGCGCCCCGGACTGGTGCGTTTTTCATGGGCATCCTCTCCAGCAGCCGATTCTCTGTTCAGCTTACGAAAACGGAAATTTGCATAAGGGCATGCCTTCGTCAACCATGCGACGAAATTTCCTGATGTTAACCTAAGTAAAGATTACGATCATTTCAAATCGTCTAGATTTTCACTGTAAGTACAACGTTGTCATTTTGATAAGTGATTGATAGTGAAGATGTCAGGCGCTGAAGCCTCGCCCGATGGGCGCATCCTATCAATTCCTGATCGCAGAGATTTTCGTCAATGACGGGCCGTCCTGTGCCTGCATATATTCTTGCCTACCCAAAATAGCCAAGCTCAGTTCAACGAGGTCGCATGCCTTCGTTGCAGCCGCAGCGCCATCGCCTGGAAGCGGACGGCGCGTTCATTGTGCTGGGCGATGGTCGCCTGGTCTGCGCCGCGCAGACGGGCTTCTCTGGCACGCCGCGCTTCCTTGGCCGCGCAGGCTGAAAAATGCGATGCGTCATGGGGGCGCATGACCCGATCCTCTCTTCTATCTCTTATGCCGACCCTTATATCACCGGGCCTGTCGCGGCTGCTATAATGCAGGTTATAAGCAAAAAGCTGCAATTTTCTGACTCTGTTTCACCGAAAGATTTTGTTGCGTAACAGACTGCAACAACAGGGAAATTACCGGTCAACGGGCCGGGGGTTGGATTGGTCGTCCGCCCTTGCTCCACGGTGCATTGCCGAAGGTGTCGCGCAGAAAGCCTATAAAGGCATCTACGGCTGCGGGGCGACCGGCGGCGCGCGGGTGAACGGCATAAAGGGCAAGGTCATCGGGGCCTTCCCAGCGATCCAGAATTTGGACAAGTTTTCCTTCGCCAAGCAACACGCCCACGTCCCAGAGGGAGCGCAGGGCGATGCCGGTGCCGGTAAGGGCCAGTTCGCGAACGATCTCGCTGGAATTGGTGCGCACATGGCTGCGGCCATCGACCAGCTTGCGGGATCGGCCGTTGACCAGCCGCCAGGGAAGCTGTCCGTCCGCCGCGAGCAGCCGGTGGCGGGCCAGGTCCGCGATGTTCTGCGGCGCTTCATGCGCAGCCAGATAGGCGGGGCTGGCGCACAGGATCCGACGATTGGCGGCGAGATGATGGCCCTCAAGATGCGCGGGAATGTCGTTGGTTATGCGAATGGCGACGTCGATGCGCTGTGACAGCAGGTCTTCATAGGCGTCGGTAAGATTGAGTTCGAGTTCGACCTTCGGATGGTTGTCGAGGAAACGGCCGACATGCGGTGCGACATGCAGCCGGCCGAACGAGGTTGGTGCGGAGACGCGCAGTGGGCCTGACGCAGCGCGATGCCGGTTATTGACCCGGTCCTCCGCCTGTTCGATCGCTTCGAGGATGGCGACTATGTCCCGGTGGAGGCTGGCCCCGTCCTCGGTGAGTGCGAGCCGCCGGGTGGTGCGGTGAACGAGCCGGACGCCCAGGCGCGCTTCAAGGCGCGAGATGCGCTTGGACATCATGGCCGGGGAAATGTTGAGCATCCGCCCCGCTGCCGACAGGCTGCCGGCATCAATCGCTCGCGCAAACAGGACATAGTCCGGGTCCATCATCATCTTTTCCTTATAGGAAAATATCTTTCAACCTTTTGTTGCCTAGTGCGAGGATGACCGAGGGTCTATAGGCTGGACGCAGTCTTTTTGCGGAGTGTTTTCATGCCCGACATGATCGAAAAATCCGGCCTGAAGGTCGCCGCGCAGCTGGCCGGCTTCATCGATGAGCAGGTTTTGCCGGGGACCGGCCTTGACGCCGCGTCCTTCTGGAGCGGGGTGGCGGGGATTTTCGCCCAGTTTGCGCCGCGCAATGCCGCACTGCTGGTGAAACGGGACGCGATGCAGGCGCAGATTGATGCATGGCATGCCGCGCGGGCGGGGCAGAAGCTGGATAGCGAAGCCTATCGCGCGTTCCTGACCGAGATCGGGTATCTGACGCCGGAGCCTGCGCCTTTCACCATCGGATCGACGCGGGTCGATGATGAACTGGCGACGCTGGCCGGTCCGCAGCTGGTCGTGCCGATCCTTAACGCGCGCTTCCTACTGAACGCCGCCAATGCGCGCTGGGGCAGCCTGTATGACGCGCTGTACGGCACCGACGCGATTACCGACGCGCCCGCTGGCAAGGGCTATGACGCGGCGCGTGGCGCGCAGGTGATCGGTTGGGCCAAGGCGTTCCTGGATCGGGCGGCGCCGCTGGCCGAGGGAAGCTGGACGGAGTGGACGGGCGGCGCGCCGGTGCTGCGCGATCCTTCGCAACTGGCGGGACGGGCTGGCGACAACATCCTGCTGCGCAACAACGGCCTGCATATCGAGCTGGTGATCGACGCTGCCCATCCCATCGGGCGGGATGATCCGGCGCATCTGGCGGATGTTATCCTGGAATCGGCGCTGTCGACGATTTGCGACCTAGAGGATTCGGTCGCGGCGGTGGACGCCGCCGACAAGGTGGCGGCCTACGCCAACTGGCTGGGTCTGATGAAGGGCGACCTGGAAGAGACGTTCGACAAGAATGGCGCGGTGATGACGCGGCGGTTGAATGGCGACCGCTTCTATGTCGCGCTGGACGGGACCAGCTTCACCTTGCCGGGTCGGTCGCTGCTGTTCGTGCGCAATGTCGGCCATCTGATGACGACGCCCGCGGTGCGACTGGCCGATGGGACGGAGGCGCCCGAGGGGATATTGGATGGCATCGTCACCAGCCTGATCGCCTTGCATGATCTTCGTCGGAAGGGTCGTTTCGTCAACAGCCGCGCGGGCAGCATCTATATCGTCAAGCCCAAGATGCATGGGCCCGAAGAGGTCGCCTTCACCAACGACCTGTTCGACGCGATTGAGGACCTCCTGGGACTGGACCGGCATCAGCTGAAGGTCGGGGTGATGGATGAAGAGCGGCGGACTTCGGCCAACCTTGCTGCCTGCATTCATGCGGTGCGCGACCGGATCGTGTTCATCAACACCGGTTTCCTCGATCGCACCGGCGACGAAATCCACACGTCGATGCGCGCGGGGCCGATGGTGCGCAAGGGCGACATGAAGGGCGCGGCGTGGATCAAGGCCTATGAAGATCGCAACGTTCAGATCGGCCTTGCGTGCGGACTGTCTGGCAGGGCGCAGATCGGCAAGGGCATGTGGGCCGCACCGGACCGGATGGCGGACATGCTGGAGCAGAAGATCGGCCATCCCATGACGGGGGCGAATACGGCGTGGGTGCCTTCGCCCACCGCAGCGACGCTGCACGCCACCCATTATCATGCGGTCGATGTGTTCGCGCGGCAGGCGGAGCGGAAGGCCGAAGCCGTCGCCAGCCTGGACGCGCTGCTGACGATCCCGCTGGCGGCGGGGCAGAACTGGTCGCCGCAGGATATACGCGACGAGCTGGACAATAATGCGCAAGGGATATTGGGTTATGTCGTGCGCTGGGTGGATCAGGGCGTCGGCTGCTCCAAGGTGCCGGACATTCATGACATCGGCTTGATGGAGGATCGCGCGACGCTGCGCATTTCATCGCAGCATATCGCCAACTGGCTGCTGCATGGCGTGTGTTCGGCCGAAGAGGTCGACGCTGCGCTGCGGCGGATGGCGGCAAAGGTCGATGCGCAGAATGCGGGCGATCCGCTCTACCAGCCGATGAGCGGGCGCGAGGATGAGAGCATTGCGTTCCAGGCGGCGCGGGCGCTGGTTTTCGAAGGCGTGGCGCAGCCCAACGGTTATACTGAGCCGTTGCTGCATGCTTATCGGGCGAAGGCCAAGATAGCTGCTTGATCGGGCGTCGCGGGTTTTTGCGTTTCGCGCAGAGGCGCAGAGTTCGCTGAGGGTTTTGGGCGGGCGTTGCTCTGCAGTTTCTGAGTCTTTGCGCGGACATTGTTTCACGCGGAGACGCGGAGGCGCGGAGCGGGTGCGTTAGACTGGCTTCGCGCCAGGTGCGAGGTTTTTGAGGGATGCGCTGCGCGGGCCGGTTTGCCTCCGCGTCCCCGCGTGAAAATCAGTCTTTGAGCCGTTCGATCAGGGCACGGGCCGCCTTCGTTACATCCGCCCATGTCTCGTCAAAGCCCGCATCCTCGCCGAAATAGGGGTCGGTGACGCTGGAGCCTTCGCGGCCGGGGACGATGTCCATGAGGAGGCGGAGGTTGGCGGTGCCGTCAGAGGGACGGATGCGGCGGAGGTTTTTCAGGTTTTCCGCGTCCAGGGCGAAGATGTGGTCGAAACGGTGAAAATCCTGGGGCGTGACCTGGCGGCCGCGGTAATGGGAAATGTCTATGCCGTTGCGCAAGGCGACGGCCTGGGCGCGGTTGTCGGGCGGGCAATCGACGTGCCAGTCGCCGGTGCCCGCGGAATCCACCTTGATGGAAAGTCCTGCATGTTCCGCTTCGGCGCGCAGGGCGGCTTCGGCAAGGGGCGAACGGCAGATATTGCCGAGGCAGACGAAGAGGACGGACACACTCATCCCTCGGCTGCCGCTGTTGAGAGGCCAAGCTGTGGCACGCCGATCGAGCGGCGACCGCCGAAGTCGGTGCGGGCGACGATGACGCCGATCTTTTCCATATAGTCGATGAGGCGGCGCACGCGGCCCGGCGAACTGGTGCCATAGGCGCGGGCGAGGGCGCTGTCGTCCGGGCAGGGCAGGCCCTGCATCGCGGCGCGGGCGATAAGGAGGAAAGGAGCGAGCATGTCTTCGGGCAGGGGCTGGGCGGCCTTCATCGCGTCGTCCCAGCGCGGGTCGGCGGCATCGAACATGCCCGCCTGCGCCATGGCGAAACGCTTGCGGAAGGCGGCAAGGTCCAGCGGGGGCGTGCGCAGGCCCTTCATGCGGCAGCGGACGCCGAAATCCTGATAGAGGGAGGCGACGCTTGGCTGCGCGTCGCCGAGGTCGGCGACGATTTCTTCCAGCACGGCGATGACGACGGGCTCATTCTGGCCGAAGTCGAGTTCTGGCGCGGCGGGCTTGGCAAGCGGTGCGGCGGCGAGGGCGCGCATCAGCTCTTCAGCCGGGAGCGGTGGCGGATCCGCGCGCGGCGGCGGAGGCGGCAGCGCATCGTCATCGCCCGCGCTGGCGAAGAGCAGTTCCTGAAGGTCTTCGGTCGCGGCGGCGGGAGGCGGCATCAGCTTGTGCGTGCCGCCCCGCGTGCTGGTTTTCACCGCGCCGATCTTCACCGCCACCGGGCGGCGGCAGATGGCGGGGCCAAGCGCGAGGAAGCGGCCGCGCTCAAGATCGCGTATCTGCTCGGCCTGACGGCGCTCCATGCCGAGCAGGTCGGCGGCGCGGGCCATGTCGATATCGAGGAAGGTGCGGCCCATCAGGAAATTGGAGGCTTCCGCCGCGACATTCTTGGCCAGCTTGGCAAGCCGCTGGGTCGCGATGACGCCCGCCAGGCCACGCTTGCGGCCCCGGCACATCAGGTTGGTCATGGCGGCGAGCGACAGGCGGCGGGCTTCGTCGGAGACGTCCCCGGCAGCGACGGGCGCGAACATCTGCGCTTCGTCCACCACGACGAGTGCGGGATACCAATGGTCGCGCGGGGCGTCGAACAGGGTCGAAAGGAAGGTCGCGGCGCATTTCATCTGCGCTTCCAGTTCGAGGCTTTCGAGGCTGAGGACCACCGAGGCGCGATGTTCGCGGATGCGCGCCGCCATCTTGACGATCTCGCGCTCATTATAGTCGCCTGCGTCGATGACGACATGGCCATATTCGTCGGCCAGCGTGACGAAGTCGCCTTCCGGGTCGATGACCACCTGCTGCACCAGCGCCGCGCTTTCCTCCAGCAAACGGCGCAGGAGGTGCGACTTGCCGGAACCCGAATTGCCCTGAACGAGCAGGCGGGTGGCGAGCAATTCCTCTACGTCGATCGGAACGGGGTTGCCGTTGCCGTCGGTTCCTATGCTGATGGTGGCGGTCACATATGTCCTTTGGCCCATGCGGTGGGATTCGCGCAAGGGCGGCGTGTGGGCTTCGACACGCTGATCCCGAACGGGAAGGTGTTTGCCGGGTGGGTTCCGCTTGACCCCATCATTGGTGCGGTGCAGCATCGCCTATTATGGCGACTCCTGCATCCACCACTCCGCCCGTCACGCAAAATCCCGACATTCGCTATCTCGGGCGGATACTTGGGGACGTAATCCGGTCCTATGGCGGGGACAGGCTGTATCGGCAGACGGAATATATCCGGTCGGCATCGGTCGACAGGGCGCGCGGCATCCATGGGGCCGACGTCGTCGATACCGGGCTGGAGGCGTTGAGCCTGGATGATACGCTGTCCTTCGTGCGCGGCTTCATGCTGTTTTCGATGCTCGCCAACCTGGCCGAGGATCGGCAGGGCGTTGCGGCCGATCCCGACGCCGATGTTGAATCCGCCATAGAGCGGCTGGCGTCGCACGGGATTGACCGGGATGCGGTGCTGGCGCTGCTCAATAATGCGCTGATCGTGCCAGTGCTGACGGCGCACCCGACCGAGGTGCGGCGCAAGAGCATGATCGACCACAAGAACCGCATCGCCGACCTGATGCTGTTGAAGGATGCGGGGCGCAGCGAGACCGACGATGGCGAGGATCTGGACGAGGCGATCGCCCGGCAGATCGCGTTGTTGTGGCAAACGCGGCCATTGCGGCGGCAAAAGCTGTTCGTTCAGGACGAGATCGACAATGTCCTGACCTATTTCCAGGACGTGTTCCTGCCTGTCCTGCCCGCGCTTTACGCCCGGTGGGAGCGGGTGCTGGGCGTGCGGCCGCCCAGCTTCCTGCGCGTGGGCAACTGGATCGGCGGGGACCGCGACGGCAATCCCTTTGTCCAGGCGCCGCAATTGCGGTCTGCATTGGCGCGCGGGTGCGAGGCGGCGGTCGGTTATTATCTGGACGCGCTGCACGCGCTGGGGGCGGAGCTGTCGCTGTCGACCGAACTGGCGCATGTGCCGGACGGCGTGCTGGCGTTGGCGGAGGCGAGCGGCGATACATCGCCCAGCCGACAGGATGAACCCTATCGCCGCGCTATTTCCGGCATTTATGCCCGGCTGGCGGCGACATATCGTACGATGGTCGGGCATGAGCCGCCACGGCCTTCGCGGCTGAAAGGCGAACCCTATGCGCAGCCGGGCGACCTGCGGCGGGATCTGGTCACCGTGGCGCAGGGGCTGGCGGGCGAGGGGGATGGCGCGCTGGCGACCGGCGGCGCGCTGGGGCGCTTGATCCGGGCGGTGGAGACGTTCGGTTTTCATCTCGCGACGCTCGACATGCGGCAGAATAGCGACGTGCATGAGCGCGTCGTTACCGAACTGCTGAAGGTCGCGGGGGTGCAAGACGATTATGCGGCGCTGGACGAATATGCGCGCATTGCCCTGTTACGGCGGGAACTGGCGAGCAATCGGCCACTGGGCACGCGCTTTTCGGAATATTCGGAGGAAACAGCGTCGGAACTGGCGATCGTGCAAGCGGCGGCGGACGCGCACCGCATTTACGGCCCGGGCTGCATCAGCCACTATATCATTTCCAAGGCCGAAAGCGTTTCGGACCTGCTGGAGGTCAATCTGCTGCTGAAGGAAGCGGGCCTGTGGCGCACGGGTAAGGGCGATGCGCCCGCGCAGGCGGCGATCATGGCCGTGCCGCTGTTCGAAACCATCGCCGACCTTGAGGCCGCGCCCAGCATCATGGCCGCCTATTTCGGGCTGCCGGAAATAGCCGGTGTTGTCAGGGAACGCGGTCATCAGGAAGTGATGATCGGCTATTCCGACAGCAACAAGGATGGCGGCTATATGACGTCGACCTGGTCGCTGTACCAGGCGAGCAAGGCGCTGGCGCCGGTGTTCGAAAGGGCGGGGACGGCGATGCAGCTGTTCCACGGTCGTGGCGGCGCGGTGGGGCGCGGCGGCGGGTCATCCTTTGCCGCGATCCAGGCGCAGCCCAAAGGCACGGTGCAGGGACGCATTCGCATCACCGAACAGGGCGAGGTGATCGCCGCCAAGTTCGGCACGCGCGACGTGGCGATGACCAATTTGGAGGCGATGACGAGCGCCACGCTGCTCGCCAGCCTTGAGCCGCAGGGTATTTCGGACCGGGATGCGGCGCGCTTCACCGCAGCGATGGACGAGTTGTCGAAAAGCGCCTTTTCCGCCTATCGCGACCTTGTCTACGGCACGGAAGGGTTCAAGGAATTTTTCCGCCAGCTGACGCCGATACAGGAGATTTCGGGCCTGAAGATCGGGTCGCGGCCCGCTAGCCGGACCAAGAGCACGCGGATCGAGGATTTGCGCGCGATCCCCTGGGTGTTCAGCTGGTCGCAGGCGCGCGTGATGTTGCCGGGCTGGTACGGCATGGGCCTGGCGTTCGAGGCGTTTCGGGACAAGGCGCTGCTGGCCGACATGGCGCAATGCTGGTCCTTCCTTCAGTCGGCGCTGGCCAATCTGGAGATGGTGCTGGCGAAGTCGGACCTGGGAATTGCCGCCCATTATCTGCCGCTGGTCGAGGATCAGGCGGCGGGCGGGGCGATATTCGACCGGATCCGCCAAGGTTGGGAACTGACCCATGACGGGCTGCTGGCGGCGACCGGGCAATCGCGGCTGCTGGAAAGGAATCCCAAGCTGGACGAATCGATACGGCTGCGCCTGCCCTATATCGAGCCGCTGAACCTGCTGCAGGTAGAATTGATGAAGCGGCATCGCGGCGGCGAGGACGACCCGCGCATCAAGGAAGGGATCGAGCTGTCCATCAACGCAATCGCGACGGCGCTTCGCAACAGCGGATAGGAGGAATCCGGGACGGCGGCAGTCCACGCCGCCCCGAACCCCTGGCCTTCTGGAAGGAAGGCGCAAGGCATGAGGCAGGCCGACACGCGACCTTTCCAATAATGACCCTCAGGCAAATCGCTTTGTTCAGATGAAGGCTGGATGAACGATGATGTCGTGCGGGGGCAAAGCAGTCGAAGCGCGACTGGAAAGCGCTGGACAGCAGAAGCTGTCTGGTTTTCATTCACAACCAATTCAACCGGCGAACGTTATCCTGCCATCATTGGAGAAAAGGAGAGAGGCGATGACGTGGTCCGGACAGAAGCTTCTGGCTGCGATTGGCCTTGCCGGTACGGTCGCGCTTGGCGGCTGCGGCTATGACAATGGCTATTATGGCGGCGTAAGTGTCGGGTCCGGCTATTATGCTGGCGGTTATTATGATGATTATTGGGGTCCGGGCTATTACCAGCCGGGCTATTATGGCGGTTGGTATAACGGCTTCTATTATCCCGGCAGCGGCTATTATGTCTATGATCGCGGTGGCCGCCGTCATCGCTGGAACGATGGTCAGCGGCGCTATTGGGAAGGCCGGCGCGGCCAGCAGGCCCAGCGCGGCGACCATTGGCGCGGCAATCTGGCGCGGCCCGAACAGGGCGAGCGGCGGAGCTGGCGCGGTGGCCGCGGTCGCGACCGTGGCGATGCCGTTGCTCCGCCCGTAGCGCGCAGCGAGCCGCGGGGCGGCAGCCCGCGTGGAAGCTGGAGCGGTGGGCGGTCTGGCCGATCGGGTGACTCGGGCGGTTCACGATCCGACGGCGACAATAATTGGCGCGGGACTTTGCGTCGCTGATGCGGGGTAAGGGGGCAGCCGCCGCGATTGTCGCATGCCTTTCGCTCGCCGCGTGCGACGGGCGGGAGGAAAGCGCGATCGACAATCTCGCCAACGGCGCCAACGCGGCTCGGGTGGAAAACAACCTGGAGGCGGAGGCGCGTACGCTGTTGGAACCGCTAAAGCCGCCTGAGCCAGGAACGCCGGGCGGGTTGCCCGACGACAGGACGCCGTTGGAAGAAGGAGCGGGCGATCCCAAGGGGCCGCAGGGCGCTGCGCAAGTCGTGCAGGGCTATTATGGCCTGTTGGAGGAGCGGCGGTTCGACGAAGCGCAGGACCTGTGGCATGATCAGAGCGCCGTGGGCGCTGAGGATGTCGAAGCTTTTGTGCGGCGATTCCGCAGTTTCAGCGAGATCCACGCCAATATCGGCGCGCCCGGACAAATTGAGGGCGCGGCGGGATCGCTGTATGTGACGGTGCCCGTGCAGGTTTACGGGCGGCTCGCGGCGAACGGCAAGCCTTGGTACAGGCTGCGGCAGGTGACGCTGCGACGGGTGAATGATGTGCCGGGATCGAGTGAAGCGGACCGGCGCTGGCATATTGAGGCGATCGGACCTTATCTTCCGCCGGAAAATCCAGACGCGGCGAGCAACGCTGCGGAGTGACGCCTGCTGACAGGTTTGCGTCGAGCGAAGCCGAGACACTGCCTGGGCTGTGTCAATCGGCTTCGCTCGAGGCGGATTGAGCGGTCAGCTTTTAGGAAATGCTGGCCTTCACGATCTTGCCCGGCGTACGGGGCGGTTCGCCCTTGGGCAGGGCATCGACATGTTCCATGCCGGAGGTGACTTCGCCCCAAACGGTATATTGGCCGTCGAGGAAGGTGGCGTCGTCGAAGCAGATGAAGAACTGGCTGTTCGCGCTGTTCGGGTTTGACGAGCGGGCCATCGAACAGACGCCACGGACATGGGGTTCGCGGCTGAATTCAGCCTTCAGGTCAGGCAGTTTCGACCCGCCCATGCCGGTGCCGGTCGGATCGCCGCCCTGCGCCATGAAACCGGGGATGACGCGGTGGAACACGACGCCGTCGTAAAAGCCGTCCTTTGCGAGCGCGGCAATGCGTTCGACATGGCCGGGCGCCAGATCGGGACGCAGTTTGATGACGACATCGCCGCCGCTGTCGAGGGTGAGGGTGAGCGTTTCGTCGGCCATGAAATTCTCCTCTTTCGGGGGAGTGTGGAAATGTGGGTTCATATAGAGCGTTAGGGCGTGGATGGAAGCGCCTCAATCAACCTTTGAGGCATTGCATTTATCCCGTTCATCGGCAAAAGCAGCGAAATGCTACAGGAACCGGACAGTAGGGGACGCGATGAGCGAACGAGCCGACATGGCCGAACCCCGGCCGGACGAACTGCCTGTTGACGGCAAGACCGCCGATCAGGCGGAATCACGCCATGACGAGGACGACCGGCTGAGGCCGGACTTCGTGTCCGCCGTGCTGGACGCGGTGGAAGATGGCGACCGCGACCTGGCGCGGGATCTGGTATCGCCGCTGCACCCGGCGGACATTGCCGACCTTCTGGAACTGACCCCATCGGACCGACGCGGTGAGGTGGCGGCGGCGCTGGGCGATCTGGTCGGCGCGGAAGTGCTGTCCGAGCTGAACGACTATGTGCGCGACGATCTGCTCGACGCACTGGAGCCGCAGCAGGTCGCGGACTTCGCCGCTGAACTGGATACCGACGACGCCGTCGCGATGATCGAGGACATGGAGGCGGCCGACCAGCAGGCTGTCCTCGATGCGCTGGACCCCGAAGATCGCGCCGCGATCGAGAGCGCGCTGTCCTATCCGGAAGAATCCGCCGGCCGTTTGATGCAGCGCGATCTGGTCGCGGTGCCTGAACATATGACCGTCGGGCAGGTGATCGACTATCTGCGCGACAATCGTGACCTGACCACCGATTTCTGGGAAATCTTCGTGGTGGACGAGGCGCACAAGCCGATCGGCACCTGCCAGTTGAGCTGGATATTGACCTGCCCCCGCTCCATCGCGATGGCGGACGTCATGAAGCGCGAGCAGACGCTGATCCCGGTCGATATGGACCAGGAAGAAGTCGCGCTGCGTTTCCAGAAATATGCACTTATCTCTGCCGCCGTGGTGGATGCCAGCGGCCGGCTGGTCGGCATGATCACGGTGGACGACATCGTCCACATTATCGCCGAAGAAGCGGGCGAGGACATATTGCGCCTGTCCGGTGCGGGCGAGGGCGACATCAACCAGCCCATATTGGAAGCCGTGCGCACGCGCCTGTCCTGGCTGGTCGTCAATCTGGGCACGGCGGTTCTGGCCGCGTCGGTCGTCGGCTTCTTTCAGGAGACGATCTCCAAATATGTCGTGCTTGCGGTGCTGATGCCTATCGTGTCGGGCATGGGCGGCAATGCGGGAACGCAGACCATGGCGGTCGCGGTGCGGGCGCTGGCCACCAACCAGTTGACCAGTTCCAACACCCTTCGCCAGATAGTGAGGGAATTCCGGATCGCCAGCGCGAATGGAACGGCGTTGGGGATTTTGATCGGGATCGCGGTCGGGCTGATCTATGGCAATCCCGACCTTGGGCTGGTGATCGCGATCGCGATGCTAATCAACAATCTGGTCGCGGGGCTGGCGGGCATATTGGTGCCAGTGACGCTTGATCGGTTCAATATAGACCCGGCGGTGTCATCCGCCGTGTTCGTCACGACGCTGACCGATGTCATGGGGTTCTTTTCTTTTCTCGGGCTGGCGACCGTCTGGGGCTTATAGGGGCGCCGGGATGGCTTGACCGCGCTCATCCAACGCCCATCTTGCGACCATGCCGCTACACATCACCAAGATCGCCTTTGGCAGCGAAAGTCCCGCAACGCTGAGGGCGTGGCTGGAAAGCCAGAATCCGGAGGCGCGGCTGACCACGCGCTATCTGCCCAAGCGGGTGGCGGAGATGGCGGGCGGCTCGCTTTATTGGGTCCATCAGCACCGGCTGGTGGGGCGCAGTCCGCTGATCGGATTTCAGGAAACGGGGCAGGGACGATACTGGATCAGGCTGGAGCCGCGGCTGATCCCGGTGCGCGGCACGCCAAAGCGCGCGCATCAGGGGTGGCGCTATCTGGACGAGAAGGACGCGCCGCCGGACCTGGGATCGGGCGAGGCGGATGATCTGGATGCGATGCCCGCTGCGATGCTGGGTGAATTGACGCGGCTGGGACTGGTTTAGGCGCGGGGCCTTTGGGACGGGTTTGGGCGTGCGCCCTTCGACAGGCTCAGGGCGAACGGAGGTTGGGGGCGACCCCCTGGTGAGCGCTGCGCGTGAGCAGGCGTCAGGCAGCCTTGCCCTGTAGCGCCTTTTGCCGCCGCCGCTGGACGGAGGAGCCGATGCCCAGCGCCTCGCGATATTTGGCGACGGTGCGGCGGGCGATGTCCATGCCCTTGGCGCGGAGGAGGTCGACCAGCGTGTCGTCCGACAGGATGGCGTCAGGCGCTTCGCTGGCGATCAGCGCCTTGATGTGACTCTTGACCGCCTCGGCCGAGACCGATCCTTCGCCGCCGGATGCGGCGACACCGCTGGTAAAGAAATATTTGAGTTCGTAAACGCCGCGCGGACAGGCGAGATATTTGTTGGACGTCACCCGGCTGACGGTGGATTCGTGCATGCCGATCGCTTCGGCGACCATGCGCAGCGTCAGCGGTTTCAGATGTGCGACGCCCTTGCGGAAAAACTCTTCCTGGCAACGGACGATTTCGGTCGCCACCTTGATGATGGTTCTTTGCCGCTGGTCGAGCGCCTTTACCAGCCAGTTGGCGCTGGCGAGGCAGTCGGCCAGCCATGCCTTTGACGCGCGGTCCTGCGGGCCGGAGGCAAGCTCGACATAATAGCTGCGATTGATGAGCAGGCGTGGCAGCGTCGCGTTGTTTATCTCTATCGACCAGCCATCCGCCGTGGGATTGACGAACAGGTCGGGCGTGACAGGCGGCGTACGCTCGGTGGAATAGCGCAGGCCGGGTTTTGGATCATAGCCGCGCAGTTCGCGGATCATGTCGGCCATATCTTCCTCATCCACGCCGCAGATGCGGCGCAACTGAGGCAGCGCCCCCCGCGCGAGGAGGTCCAGATTCGCGAGCAGCTTGGCCATGCAGGGATCGTAGCGGTCGGCCTCCTTCGCCTGAAGCATCAGGCATTCGGACAGCGAGCGGGCGCCTACGCCAGTGGGATCAAAGCCATGGATGACGCCCAGCACCCGCTCCGCCTGCGCCAGCGGGATGCCAAGGCCGTGGGCCGTTTCAAGGAGGTTCGCCTCCAGATAGCCCGCTTCGCTGATCTGCCCGACAAGCTGGGTGGCGATGAGCAGGTCGATGCCGTCCAGCGCGCCGCGCGCCTGCTCCATCAGATGTTCCTGCAAACCCTGCTCAGGATTGGCGACACTGTCGAAGTCGAACGCCTCGCCGCTGCCGGACAGCATGTCGGGGCCGCCAGAACCGACAGACGGGCCGACGCGGTCGCCCGGGCCATCGTCGATGAAGGTTTCCGCGCCATAATCGACGTCCAGTGGCGCGTCGGATTCCCCCAGTCCCTGACCGATCAGGTCGTCGGCGCCGCCGGTTTCGGAAGCCAGCGCGGGACGATCGACCTGCGCATCGACGCCATCGGGCGGCGGGGCCAGTTCCAGCGGCACGCCGGGCTCCAGCAAAGGGTTTTTTTCCAGTTCGCTGGCGACGAACGCCTCAATCTCCAGATTGGACAGCGCCAGCAGCTTGATCGCCTGCTGAAGCTGCGGCGTCATCACCAGCGACTGGCTTTGCCGAATGTCGAGGCGAGGTGCGAGCGACATCAGCCGGTGCCCGTGCCGTCAATAAGGGGGGAGGCGCGCAGTCCGCTCATCAGAGCGAGAAGTTCTCGCCCAGATAGAGGCGGCGAACCTCGGCATTGGCGACCAGTTCCTTCGGGCTGCCCGCGAAGAGAACCTGACCGCCATAGATGATGCAGGCGCGATCGACGATTTCCAGCGTTTCACGGACGTTGTGATCGGTGATGAGGACGCCGATGCCGCGCGTCTTCAATTGCTTCACCAGATCGCGAATGTCGGCGATGGACAGCGGGTCGATACCGGCGAAGGGTTCGTCGAGCAGGACGATGGATGGGTTGGCCGCCAGCGCGCGGGCGATTTCGCAGCGGCGGCGTTCACCGCCCGACAGGGCCATGGCGGACGAGTTGGCGAGGCGGGTGAGGCCGAATTCCTCCAGCAGCTGGGCAAGGCGTGCTTCCCGCGCGCTCTTGTCGGGTTCGGCCAGTTCCAGCACGGCGCTGATATTCTGCGCGACGGTCAGGCCCCGGAAAATCGAGGTCTCCTGCGGCAGATAGCCAAGGCCAAGGATAGCGCGGCGATACATGGGCAGGCCGGTAATATCCTGCCCGTCCAGCATGATGCGGCCATGATCGGGGCGGACCAGGCCCATGACGGAATAGAAGCATGTCGTCTTGCCCGCGCCATTGGGGCCGAGCAGGCCGACAACCTCGCCCTTGCCGACGGTCAGAGACACGTCGGTAAGGACCGTGCGCTTGTCATAGCTTTTAGCGATCGAGATGACGGACAGTCCATCCCCCAATTCCTGCGGTGAAAGGGGCGTTGACGCGCCCTGCCGGTCCTGGATCATGAGGTCGTCCATCGCTTGTCCTTGCTGCCACATGCTTAAGTGGCGATAAAACACCAGACCGGCCATGGCAATTGGCAAGCTTTGTGCATGCGATTGCGGCGGGGGCAAAGTGGAAAAAGGACGCAGCGCTCTTACTGTCGCCAAAAGCTTGATTTGATACCGCCGAACGGCCACTGCTTTCACCTGCCGCGCATCGGCGTGTTTTGACCGACAATGATCCGCGTGGACGGATTGAACGCATAAAAAACGCTGTCGTGATATCGACAGCATGACAAGAGGCGAGGAATGAGGACGCAAGACCGGGATTCGGCGGCTTCGTGGATGCAAATGCTTGGTGGCATGCCGATCGAGGCGTTGCTGGATCAGGCCGAAGCGATGACGCTGGCATCATTTGGCGCGACAGTCACCTATTCGCGCAAGGTCTTCATTCCACTGACCCACCTTTGCCGCGACGTTTGCCATTATTGCACCTTTGCCAAGGCCCCGCGCAATGCCGGGGCGCCCTATCTGACGATCGATCAGGTGCTGGAGATTGCGCGCCCAGGGGAAAAAGCGGGCTGCCGCGAGGCGCTGTTCACTCTGGGCGACCGGCCAGAGGATCGCTATGTCGTGGCGCGCGATGCGCTTGCCCGCATGGGCCATGCATCGACCCTGAGCTATCTGCGGGAGGCGGCTGCCGCCGTGCTGGCGGAAACCAGCCTGCTGCCGCATCTCAATCCCGGCATCATGATGGACGAGGATCTGGCGATGCTGCGGCCCGTCGCGGCCTCAATGGGACTGATGCTGGAAAGCACGTCTGAGCAGCTGTGCGCGAAGGGCAGGCCGCACCATGGATCACCGGACAAGGTTCCGGCGGTGCGGCTGGCGGCGATCGAGGCGGCGGGGCGCGCGCGGGTGCCGTTCACCACGGGCCTGCTGATCGGCATAGGCGAAAGCCGGATGGAGCGGATCGAGGCGCTGTTGGCGATCCGCGACGCGCATGCGCGCCATGGGCATGTGCAGGAAGTCATCATCCAGAATTTTCGCGCCAAGCCCGCGACCCGGATGGCCGACCATGCCGAACCGCCCTTGGAGGAGCATCTGTGGACGGTCGCGGCGGCGCGCCTGATCCTTGGCCCTGCCATGACCATCCAGGCGCCGCCCAATTTACAGCCGGACGGCTTGGCCGCGTTGATGCGGGCCGGGGTGAATGATTGGGGCGGGGTGTCGCCGGTGACGCCCGACCATGTGAACCCGGAAGCGCCCTGGCCGCATCTGATGGCCCTGGCCGCTGCGACGGCGGCCGCCGGGCGGGTGTTGACCGAACGGCTGGCGGTCGGGCCTGCCTATGCGAAGGAACCGGAACGCTGGCTGGAACCTGCAATTGCCCTGCAGGTGCGGCGGGCCGTGGATGCGCGCGGATTGCCGATCGTCGAACGCTGGCGGGCGGGAGCGGGCGAAGCGCCGCCGCTATTGCCACGGGCGGGGCGCACCCTGTCGGCCGGGCGGATCGACGCGATCCTCGACAAGGCGGCGGATCGGCGGGGGCTGGGGGAAGGTGAGATCGTCACCTTGTTCCAGGCGGCCGGACCCGACGCCGGTCGGGTGATGGAGGCCGCCGACGCCCTGCGGCAAGAGGTGGTGGGCGACGTCGTCACTTATGTTGTTAACCGCAACATCAATTATACCAATATCTGCACCTATAAATGCGGCTTTTGCGCCTTTTCCAAAGGGACGGCCAAGGCGTTGCGCGGCCCAGCCTATCGCCTTGACCTGGACGAGGTGGCTCGCCGGGCGGCTGAAGCGCAGGCGCGCGGAGCGACCGAGTTGTGCCTGCAGGGCGGCATTCACCCGGACTATGATGGCGAAACTTACCTGTCGATCATAAGGGCAGTGCGCGATGCCGCGCCGGGCATTCATGTTCACGCCTTCTCACCGCTGGAAATTGCGCATGGCGCATCGACCATGGGGATGGGATTGGAACCTTATCTGGCGATGTTGAAGGAGGAAGGGCTATCGACCCTGCCCGGCACCGCTGCCGAGGTGCTGCATGAGGAGGTGCGGGCGATCCTGTGCCCGGACAAGGTGTCGGCCGATGAGTGGGTCGCGGTCATGCGGGCGGCGCACCGCGTCGGCCTGAAGAGCACCGCGACGATCATGTTCGGCCATGTCGATGATTATAGCCACTGGGCGCGGCATTTGCAGATCGTGCGCGATGTGCAGGTGGAGACGAGCGGCTTTACCGAGTTCGTGCCACTGCCCTTTGTCCATATGGAAGCGCCGATGTGGCGCAAGGGCAAGGCGCGATCCGGCCCCAGCTTTCGCGAGGCGATATTGATGCAGGCGGTGGCGCGGATCGCCCTGCATGGCGTGATTCCCAACATTCAGGCGAGCTGGGTGAAGCTGGGCGAACAGGGCGTGATCGCGGCGTTGCGTGCGGGGGTCAATGATCTGGGCGGCGTGCTGATGGAAGAATCCATCACGCGGGCAGCCGGCGGCGCGCACGGCCAATGTTTCGATGTCGCGCAGATGCACCGCACGGCGCAGGCGGCGGGCCGGCATGCGCGGCAACGGACAACGCTTTACGGGACCGTCGAGCGGCAGTTTGCGGCCTGATGGTTCCTGGCGCGTGGTAGAGGCGGCATATTCATGACCGATGCAATCGAAAACCAGGGGTTCAAGCGTTTGCGGTCGATGCTGTTCGTGCCCGGCGACCGGCCCGATCGCATGCGCAAGGCGCTGAACAGCGCCGCCGACGCGCTGATCCTGGACCTGGAGGATTCCGTCGCGGTCGATGCAAAGGCGCGCGCCCGTGATGAGGTTGCCGCCTTCCTGAACGAGGCGGCGGGCAGCGGCGTGCCGCTCTTCGTTCGGGTGAACCCGCTGGACGGCGGGCTGATCGATGCGGATCTGGACGCGATCGCCGAAGCAAGCCCGGCCGGGATCATGTTGCCCAAGGCCGAAGGCGCGGCGTCGATCATCGACCTTGATGGGCGGTTGCGCAGGCGCGGCGTCGACCGGGCGCTGATCCTGCCGATCGCGACGGAAACGCCAAAAGCGCTATTCCGGCTCGGCGAATATGCGGATGTGAGGGAAAGGCTGGCGGGGCTGACCTGGGGGGCGGAGGATCTGCCCGCTGCGGTTGGCTCGCTCGCTGCAAGGCTTGCCGATGGCAGCTACACGCCGCCCTATGAAATCGCCCGCGCTCTGACATTATTCGCAGCAAGCGCGGCCGACGTAGCGCCGATAGAGACGGTCTATCCCGCGATCCGCGATCTGGAAGGATTGGCGGCCTATGCGGCGCGCGGCGCACGCGACGGCTTTGTCGGCATGATGGCCGTTCATCCCGACCAAGTGCCCGTGATCAACGCCGCCTTTGCGCCGTCCCCCAGGATATTGCTCACGCGCAGGCGGTGGTGGATGCCTTTGCCGCCAATCCGGGCGCGGGAGTGCTGATGCTGGACGGCAAGATGATCGACCGGCCGCATCTGAAAAAAGCGCTGGCTCTGCTGGCGCGCCGATGACTGTGGCTTGACCGGAAACCTCCCATATGGGAGTGATGGGGCATGCCATCTTTTTGGGCCGATCAGAACGAACTGTTCCTCCCGCTGGTGGAGGGCATCCATGAAAGCCCGCCATTTGGCGCGTTCATCCGCAATCTGGTGGGGCGCACCTATGCCCGGCGCGCCTTCCTGATCATTTCGCTCGCCAATGCCATGGCCGACCAGGAACCGACCGTCATCCATATCGCCGCGCCGCGTGCGTCGCAGGAGCCGCCGTTGGATTTCCGGCGGCTGGAGGCTCTACGGCTGCACCCCTATGGGTCGTTGCGCGCCGGACGCGTCTATGCGCTGGACGAGATGCTCAATTACGACAATGCCGCTGAGCTGGCTCGCCAGCGCGCGGCGTTGAGTGAAATGAACATTCGGTACGGTCGCTGGCTGCGCGTTGCCGCGGGCGGCGTGGCGGACGCACATTTCCTGCTGGTGCGGGAGCGGGAGGATTTTTCGGCTTCGGCGGTCTCCGTCCTGTCCAGCATCGCGCCTCATTTCGGGGCGGCGCTGCGCACGCTGGTCGCCTTGATCGAGGCGCGGTTGCAGGTGGCGATGGCGCAGGGCGCGCTTGCCCGGCTGGGCGTGGCGCAACTGACGTTTGACCGGGGCGGGCGCGTGATGGCAGCCGACCCGGCGGCAGAGGCGATGCTGGCCTTTACCGTCAAACCTGGCCCCAGTCCTGAACGGCGTTTGCAGCTGCTCCCGGATGTGGCGCACGCACTGAATATCGCCTGTGCGGACATGGCCGCTGCGCCGCCGGGCGCGACCCGGGTCATTCGGATCGATGAAGCAAGGGGGATCGACCTGCTGTTGCGCAAATCGGATCTGGCGCTGAGCGAACCCTGCGCCTTGCCTGCGGTGATCGGCATATTGCGCATGCCCCGGCGTGAACCGGCCACGGCTGCGATCGGGACACTGGCGGCATTGCATGGCCTGTCGAACAGCGAGGCTGCGCTGGCCCATGCCCTCAGCATGGGTGAAACCATTGTCAGCGCGGGCGAAAGGCTGCGCCTGACAAGTGAAACCGCGCGCAATTATTCGAAGCGGATCTATGAAAAGACGGGGACAAAGGGTCAGGCGGATCTTGTGCGGATGATCCTGACGGGACTGTCGCCTTTTGCCTGATGAGCGAGCGCGTTTGCGCAGTTTCCGCAGCTATGAACCAGCAGAAATATCGCTTTTGGCCTGCAAGTTTCGTGGGCTCTTGTCTGGTATTTTGATGGAAAAGTGGATAAAGCGCCGCCAAACGCTACGCATATCAGTTAGGACCCGCAGGCGACCATGAGCAGTAACAAGGCAGCCCTCGAAGGCATCCGCGTCATCGACATGACCCGCGTTCTCGCCGGACCCATCGGCGCGCAAATCCTGGGCGACCTGGGCGCGGACGTGATCAAGGTGGAACGTCCCGGCGTCGGCGACGATGGGCGCGTTTATGGCCTTGCCGAGGTTAAGGGCAAGGATGGGGTGAATGTCCGCCAGGCTGGCTTTTTCGCGGCGGCGAACCGCAACAAACGGTCGATCACGCTGAACCACAGCAAGCCTGAAGGTCAGGAAATCCTGCGCAAGCTGGTGCAAGGCGCGGACGTGCTGATCGAAAACTACAAGGTGGGTGATCTCAAGCGTTTCGGCCTGGATTATGAAAGCCTGAAGGCGATCAACCCGCGCCTTGTCTATTGTTCCGTTACAGGCTTTGGCCAGACGGGCCCCATGGCTGCGCGGCCGGGCTATGATGGTCTGTTCCAGGCGACGGGCGGCATGATGGCCGTCACGGGCATTCCCGACGGGCAGCCCGGTGCGGGACCGCTCAAGGCTGGTCCTAGCCTGGTGGACTTTATCACGGGCCATAACGTCGCCATTTCGGTTCTTGCCGCTCTCCAGCATCGTAACCAGACTGGTGAAGGGCAACATATCGATATCGCCCTTCTGGATAGCTCGGTGGCGATGGTCAGCCATATCATGCAGGATTATCTATTGAGTGGCGTGGTCCCGCCCCGACTGGGCAACGGTGGAAATGGGGGCGGTCCGGCCGATCTCATCCATACCAAAGACGGCATGCTGTACCTGACGGCGGGTGGTGACGAGCATTGGCGGCGATTGACGGTGCTGATGGGCCAGCCTGAACTGTATCAGGACCCACGCTTCGACGAGAACTACAAGCGGGGCAAGTTGAACCGGGTTGAATTGATAGACATCGTCAACGCGTGGAGCCGCAATTTCACCTCGGAAGAGCTTCAGGCGAAGTTCGACGAAGTGAGCATTCCCGCTGCCCGCTATAATGAGCTGCCCGAAGTGTGGGAAGACCCGCAGGTGCAGCATCGCGGCCTGCGGGTGACGACGCCGCATCCATGGTCGGAGACGGGCACGGTCGACCTGATCGCCAGCCCCTTGGCCAATATGTCGGAATCCCCGGCGACGATCCGCCGCGCACCTCCGCTGCTTGGCGAACATAGCGCAGAGGTGCTGAGCGAGCTGGGCTATGACGAAGCGCGCATCACCGAGCTGCAAGACGCGAAGATTATCTGAACTACGGGTCGGCGGCTTTCAGCGCCGCCGGCTTCCCCTTTCACCCTCTTGGTTCTCTGGGCATATTGAGGGCGCGTTCTGATATGATGTTGCGTTGTATTTGGTCTGTTCCTGCGTAGATGGTGTCGGAACGGGACATAAGGTACATGTTTGTGAGGCTGTCGAACCGATCTTCGTTGCTGCCTGTTTCGCCTTGTTGTCCGAGCACTTCCATGGCGAGTTCGCCCAATGCGACGTGCCATCTGGACCAGTAGAGTTTGTAGGTATAGGCGGCGCCGGAGAGTTCGGGGTTGTTTTCGCCGCCTGACAGCATGCGCAGGGCGTTGTATCGCATGATCTTGAGCCCTGCGTGGGCGGTGGCGATTTTCTGGCGGGTGAGGGGGTCGTTGGCCTTGCCGTTGGCTTTGGCGGCGGCGATGATGTCGTCGAGTTCGTTCTTGAAGTGCATTTGCTGGGCGAGGGTGGATACGCCGCGTTCGAACCCGAGGAGCGCCATGGCGACCTTCCATCCATCGCCTTCCTCGCCGATGCGGTCGATGGCGAGCGCTTCTGCGCCGTCGAAGAACACTTCGGCGAACTCGGCCTCGCCGGTCATCTGGCGGATGGGGCGGGGATCGACCCCGGGCTGGTCCATGGGGACCATGAGGAACGAGAGGCCCTTGTTGCCGACGCTGCCGGGCGTGGTGCGGGCGACCACGAAGCACCAGTCGGCGATCGTGCCCATCGATGTCCAGATTTTCTGGCCGTCGATGATGTAGCGGTCGCCTTCCAGGCGCGCCCTGGTCTTGACGTTGGCAAGGTCTGATCCTGCGCCGGGTTCGGAATAGCCCTGGCACCAGATGGCGCGGCCATGGGCGATGTCGGGAAGGAACCGGGCCTTCTGGTCCTCGCTGCCCATGGCGATGAGGGTGGGGCCGAGCAGCTCGACGCCTAAGTGCCCGGCGCGGGGCGGCCCCTTGGCTCTGGCATATTCCTCGGCGAAGATGATCTGCTGCGCGATCGAGGCATTGCGCCCGCCCCACTCCTCGGGCCAGCCAATGACGCTCCAGCGCGCTTCGCCCAGCGCCGCTTCCCAGGCGCGGCGTTCCTCGACATTGTCGACCTGGTTGGTCTGGCCGCGAATGGCCTTGAAGGGACCGGCGAGCTGGTCGTTGAGCCAGTCGGCGGCTTCTGCGCGGAAGGCTTTGAGTTCAGGGGCGAAGGCGAGCTGCATGGATCAGGCGACCTCGAACAGGCCGGCCGCGCCCATGCCGCCGGCGACGCACATGGAGACGACCACATATTTGACGCCGCGGCGCTTGCCTTCGATGAGGGCGTGGCCAACCAGGCGCGATCCGGTCATGGCGAAGGGGTGGCCGATGGCGATGCCGCCGCCATTGACGTTGAGCTTTTCAGGATCGATGCCGAGCGTGCGCTGGCAATAGATCGCCTGGTTGGCGAAGGCTTCGTTGATTTCCCAAAGGCCGATGTCGTCGATCTTGAGGCCGGTGCGCTCAAGCAGCTTGGGGATGGCGAACACGGGACCGATGCCCATTTCGTCAGCGCCGCAGCCTGCGACCTGGAACCCCCGATAGAGCCCAAGGATGGGGAGATTTTCCTTTTGCGCGGTGGCAAGGTCCATGACCAGCTGGGCCGATGCGCCGTCGGACAGCTGGCTGGCATTGCCCGCCGTCACATGCTTGCCTTCCTTGATGACCGTGCCGTTCTTGAACACGGGCTTGAGTTCAGACAGCTTTTCGTAAGTGGTGCCGGCGCGGATGCCTTCATCCTTGGTGAGGGTCAGTTCCTCCTTGCCGGTCTCATTGCCTTCCTTGTCGAAGAGGGCCTTGGTGACCGTGATGGGCACGATCTCGTCATCGAACTTGCCTGCTTCCTGGGCGGCGGCGGCGCGCTGCTGCGACTGCGCTGCGAACCGGTCCTGGTCCTCGCGGCTGATGCCATAGCGTTCGGCGACCACCTCGGCGGTTTCGATCATCGCCATGTAAGCGTTGGGATCGCGCGCCTTGATGAACTCGGAGCGGTTGCGGAAGGCGGGATAATGTTTGTCGATGGTGAGCGAGACATTTTCCACGCCGCCCGAGATGGCGCAGTCAATCTCGTTGGCGATGATGCCGCGCGCGGCGAAGGCGAGTGCGTTGAGGCCCGACGAGCATTTGCGGTCCATCGAGAAACCGCTGGTGGTGTCGGGGAGGACCGAACCATGGACGGTCAGGCGCCCGACATTGTAGCTTTGCGTGTTCCACTGGTTGGCGACGCCCAGATACACGTCGTCGACGCGGGCGGGATCGATCCCGGCGCGGGCGATGGCGGCATCGACCACATGGGAGGACATGAACGGCGCTTCGGTGTCGTTGAACGCACCGCGATAGGCTTTGCCAACGCCAGTGCGGGCGGTCGAGATGATGGCTGCTTCACGCATGGGTAAATGTCCTTGTCTATTTCTATGTTTCGCGCCCGCCGGGAGAAGGTGGGCGGCTTAGAAGCCGTGCATGTTGGTGGGGCCCCAGAAGGCGCGCATTTCAATCACTTCATTGGCGTCGTTGAAGCGGAAGGTGTCGATGACGTCGATGCGCTTGGCCCCGCCGTCGAAGTTCAGGTTCACC
The DNA here is from genome assembly GCF_002080435.1 of Sphingobium herbicidovorans. Lineage (NCBI taxonomy): Bacteria > Pseudomonadati > Pseudomonadota > Alphaproteobacteria > Sphingomonadales > Sphingobiaceae > Sphingobium > Sphingobium herbicidovorans. The sequence goes on from NZ_CP020539.1 coordinate 950,675, forward strand.
GAGAAGGGGAACACCGCATAGTCGCCCGCCACGCGCACCGGGCCTTCAAGCTTCAGTTTCGCGCCGGTCTTCATCGATTCAGCGTAGAAAGCGCGGATGGCCTCGCGGCCCTTGTGGATGGGGGAGCCGATCGGGTCTTCAACGGTTGCATCCTGCGCATAGAGGGCGGCGACCTGATCGGCGCTGCCCGCTTCGAACGCTGCGACATAGGCGTGGACGGCGGCTTCCATTTTAACAGGATCTGGCATGGTTTTGGCTCCAGCTGGGGTAGCGGCGAGAAGGCTCAATGTGAGGGCGATGATGGCGCGGGCCAAGGCCGCTATTCCGGAAAATAGCGGTTGATGGTATCGACCACGCAGGCGGGCTTGGCGGTTGGCTGACCATCTGGGCCCTCGATCTCGACGGTGACGCGGATCACCGCCTGGATGGCGCCGCCCTTCACCTCCTCGACCGAGACGATCTCGCCGGTGCCCCGGATGCGCGAGCCCACGATCACCGGGGACAAGAAACGGGTCTTGTCCATGCCCACGTTCACCCCTGCGGAGAAGCGGCGGACCTCGATGATCTGGGGCATGAACAGGTTGACGAGGGAGAGGGTGAGGTAGCCATGGGCGATGGTCGCGCCGAAGGGACCGTCCTTGGCGCGGACCGGATCGACATGGATCCACTGATGGTCGCCGGTGCAGTCGGCAAAGGCGTCGATGCGCGACTGTTCGACGGTGAGCCAGTCGGAGGTGTCGAGCTTTACGCCCTCCTTGCCGAGCAGGTCGCGCGGATTTTCGAAGATGGTCGCCATGGTCAGGCCCGCTGGCTTGAGACCGCGACGATCTCGCCGGTCATGTAGGAGGAGAGATCGGAGGCCAGGAACATCATGACATTGGCGATTTCCCAGACCTCGGCGGGGCGCTTGAAGGCTTCCTTCTCGACCAGCTTGTCCAATGCTTCCTGGGTCGTCACCTTGGCGAGGAAGGGGTGCATGGCAAGGGAGGGCGAGACCGCATTGATGCGTACGCCATGTTCGGCCGCCTCGATCGCGGCGCAGCGGGTGAAGGCCATCACCCCTGCCTTGGCGGCGGCATAATGGGCCTGGCCCTTTTGCGCGCGCCAGCCCAGCACCGAGGCGTTGTTGACCATGACGCCCGACTTGTTGGCGTACATGGACGGCAGGAACGCGCGGGTCATGCGGAAGAGCGAGGTCAGCGTCACGTCGAACACGCGGGCCCATTGCTCGTCGGTCATGTCGATAATATCGGCCTCGCCGCCCAGCCCTGCATTGTTGATGAGGACATCGACCCGGCCCAGCGCGGCAAGGGACGCATCGCGTAAGGCTTGCACGGCCTCCTCGCTGGTGACGTCGCACACGAACAGGGCGGGCCGCTCGCAGCCCACTTCCTCGGCAATGCGGTCGGCCGCTTCATTGAGGCGCCGTTCGTGGAAGTCGCTGATGAGGAGTTTCGCGCCTTCTTCGGCGGCGCGCTTGGCGGCGGCAAAGCCGATGCCGGTGCCGGCCGCCGCGGTCACGACCACGGTCTTGCCCTTGAGCATGCCTAAGGGCGTGGGATAGGGCGGTACGGGCGAGGTCGGGGTCATGCGGCGTCCTTCATGATGATGGCGGCGAGCGCTTCGCGATGCTGGTCGGGGGTGCCGAGCCAGCTGGCGCAAGCGCGCGCGCGCTTGAAATAGAGATGGGCGTGATGTTCCCAGGTGAAGCCGATGCCGCCATGGAGCTGGATGGCGTCGCCCGTGACCGAGCAATAGGCGTCCGACACATAGGCGCGCGCGGCGTGCGCGGCTTCGGCCAGTTCCTCGCCATTCTCATCGATCGCGGCGGCGGCATAATAGGCGGCAGAGCGCGAGGCTTCGACCAGCAGCATCATGTCGGCGAGCATATGCTTATAGGCCTGGAAGGAGCCGATGAGGCGGCCGAACTGGACGCGCTGCCTGGCATAGTCGACGGTGGCGTCGAGGCTATATTGCATGCCGCCGGTCTGTTCAGCGGCGAGCAGCCCTGCGCCGATGGTGAGGGTCCGCTCGATCGCGGCCTTGGCGCTGCCGGGCGCGCCCAGGATCATGGCGTCGGTGACCGCGCAGTCGAAGGTCAGGGTTGCAAAGCGGCGGGTGCGGTCGAGCGCAGGCAGCGCTTCGACGGCAAGGCCGGGGGTGTCGGCTTCGAGGACGACCAGGCTATCGTCGGCGGTGGCGACGATGATCAGCTGCGCGACATGGCCGAAGGTCACGAACTGCGCGGCGCCGGTCAAGCGGCCGTTCGAGAGGGTGGGGCGGCTTGCGGCGCTAGCGAAACTCGCCCGCGTGCCGGACGCGAGGCGGGGGAGCAGCGCCGCCTTCTGTTCCTCGCTGCCTGCGGCGAGCACCGCCTGCACGGCGAGCACGGCAGTTTCGAAGAAGGGAACGGGCGCAAGAACGCGGCCGGTTTCTTCCAGGACCAGCGCCATTTCGACAGCGCCCAAGCCAAGGCCGCCCTGGGCCTCGGGGATCATCAGCCCGGCAAAGCCCATTTCGCCAAGGCTCGACCACAGGCTTTCATCAAAGCCCGTGGTCCCTTCGACGGCGGCGCGGATGACGTCGGGATTGGCGGCGTCGGTCAGGAAGTCGCGGGCCGCTTCCTGGATCGCGCGCTGGTCGTCGCTGAGCGCGAAATCCATCAGGCCGCTCCGTAGACGGGCTTTGCAGGCTCGCGCGTTTCGATGAGCTTGCGCACGATCGCGTCCATCTCGCTGGCTTCGAGGCGCGCGCCCTTGTCGAAGGCGGGGCTGTCGGTCCAGCCTTGCGAGAGGAAGACCTGGCCGCCCTTCAGCTCGAACACTTGGCCGGTGACGCCCTTCGACTGTTCCGACACCAGATAGGCGACCAGCGGGGCCATGTTTTCCGGCGCAAACAGGTCGAACTCGCCTTCCTTGGCCTCCATGTCGAACGCGCCGGTATTGGTCATGCGGGTGCGGGCGTTGGGGGCAAGGGCGTTGGCGGTGATGCCAAGGCGGCCAAGCTCTGCGGCCTGGACGAGGGTGAGCGTCGCGATGCCGCCCTTGGCGGTCGAATAGGCCGACTGGCCGACCGATCCCTGCAGGCCTGCGCCGCTCGTCGTGTTGATGATGCGCGCATCGACCGGATTGCCGGCCTTGCTTTGCGCGCGCCAATATTCAGCGGCGTGGCGGCTCGTGCAGAAATGGCCGCGCAGATGGACGCGGATCACCGCATCCCATTCTTCCGGGCTACAGGTGAAGAACATGCGGTCGCGCACGAAGCCTGCATTGTTGACCACGGCATGAAGCGCGCCGAAGCTGTCGAGCGCCTGTTCGACCATCCTCTTGCCTGAGTCCCATTCAGCGACGTCATCGGTGTTGGCGACGGCCTGCCCGCCCATCGCCTTGATCTCGTCGACCACCTGCTCGGCCGCGCCCCTGGTCGCGCCTTCCTCGCCATGGGCGCCAACGCCAAGGTCGTTGACCACGACCTTGCAGCCTTGTGCCGCCAGGCCCAGCGCATAGGCCTTGCCAAGGCCATTGCCCGCCCCGGTCACGATCGCAACACGTCCTTCGCAGATGCCCACTTCTTCTACTCCTCAAAATGCCTTGCGCGTCATGGTGCGACCGGGATCAGCAGATGCTGGCTCACGTCGCCGATAAGATCGAGCAGCGAATAATCCCGCTGCGAAAAATGCCATGCGCCCTCGATGCGGACGAAGGCGTCATGATAGCGGCCCGCGCAGATCGCCTGGAGCGGCAGGGCGGGGGTCGCCTGGAACACGGTATAATAGGAACGGCAGGTTGCGGCGCCTGCCTCCTCGTCCACCTCGACAATGGGATTGGTGACGACATGCCTGGTGCGCGGCGTGCCGCACGGATAGAGGCGCACATGGGCGCGCCAGAGCGCGAGCATCGGCGCGGACCCTTCGATCACTTCGCCTCCGCCGGTCTTGACCCGGGCGCGTTCGAACAGGGCGGCGACCCCTTCAAGGTCGCCTTCGTCCATCAGTTCGGCATAGCGGTAGAGGAGGTTGGTGATCGCCGTGGCGCTGTTCATGTCTTGGCTTCCCGCTCGGCGGCGCGCTGCTCGCGGATCTGCGCGCTGCTGCCCGACAGGCGCACGGCGATGGCGTCTGACTGGATGCGCTGGGCCTGCCGCTCTGCGCCAGCTTCGCGCAGCGGCGCGGCTTCGACCAGATCGGTCAGCGCGGCGCGGGCGAGCTTTTGATATTCCCCCTCGCCATTGTTGCGCCAGGTCACCTGCTGCGGCTCGAATGTCTTGACCACCTTGGCCGGGTTGCCCGCGACCAGGCTGCGCGGCGGCGTGACCGTATCGGACTTTACCAGGGCGAGCGCGGCGACGAGATTTTCATCCCCGATGATCGCATTGTCGAGGATCACCGCGTTCATGCCGACAAGCGTATTTTCGCCGATCTCGCAGCCATGGATGATTGATCCATGCGCGATGGTCGCGCCGCGCTTGATCACCGTGTCGCGCAGCTGGTTGGCGTGGACGGTGACGCTGTCCTGGATCGAGCTGTCGCCCTCCACTACGATCCGCCCGAAATCGCCGCGCAGGGAGGCTCCGGGCGCGATGAAGCAGCCCGGTCCCACGATCACGTCGCCGATCAGCGACGCCAGCGGATGGACGTAGCTCGACGGATCGACGACGGGGACGATCCCCTGATAGGCGTAAGCGGGCATCGCGCCGTCCCTTTTAGAGCCGTTCGATGATGGTGACGTTGGCCTGGCCGCCGCCTTCGCACATGGTCTGGAGGCCATAGCGGCCGCCGGTGCGCTCAAGGGCGTTGAGGAGCGTGGTCATGAGCCGCGCGCCGGTAGCGCCGATGGGGTGGCCCAGCGCGATCGCGCCGCCCTGCACATTGACCTTCTCATGCGGGATATCGAGTTCCTTCATCCAGGCCATGGTGACGCTGGCGAAGGCCTCGTTGCATTCGAAAAGGTCGATGTCGCTGATCGTCATGCCCGCTTTCTTGAGCGCATATTGGGTGGCAGGGATCGGGCCGGTCAGCATCCACACCGGATTGGCGGCGCGGACCGAGAGGTGATGGATGCGCGCGCGGGGCGTAAGGCCATGATCCTTGACCGCCTGTTCGCCGGCGATGAGGAGAGCGGCGGCGGCGTCGCAATTCTGGCTCGCGACCCCTGCGGTGATGATGCCGCCTTCATTGACGGGCTTCAGCGAGGCGAGGCCTTCCAGCGAGGTGGTGGGGCGGATGGTTTCGTCGCGGGCGAGGCCCTCGAACGGCGCCACTTCCTTGTCGAACCAGCCATTGTCCCAGGCCGCCTGCGCGCGCTGGTGGGAGGCAAGCGCGAATTCTTCCATGCCCAAGCGGCTGATGCCCCATTTGTCGGCGATCATCTCGGCCGACCTGATCTGGTTGACCTCTTCCATGCCATAGCGTTCGACCCAGCCCTTGGACCCGTGGAAGGGGCTGTCGAAGCCATATTGGGCGCCTGCGATCATGGCGGCCATGATCGGGATCTGGTTCATCGCCTGGCTGCCGCCTGCGACCACCAGGTCCTGGGTGCCGCTCATCACGCCCTGCGCGGCGAAGTGGACGGCCTGCTGGCTTGAGCCGCACTGGCGATCGACGGTGACGCCGGGGATTTCCTCCGGCAGGCCCGCGACCAGCCATGCGGTGCGGCCGATATCGCCCGCCTGTCCGCCGATGGTTTCGGTGCAGCCCCACACCACGTCATCGACCTTCGACGGGTCGATGCCGGTGCGCTTGACCAGTTCCCTGATCGGGTGCGCGCCAAGGTCAGCGGGATGGACGGCGGCAAGGCTGCCCTTCTTGCGGCCGATGGGGGTGCGGACGGCGTCGATGATATAGGCTTCAGGCATTTTCCGTCTCTCTGGCGAAGGTCTGGTCCGGCCCCATGGGCTGGGTGAAGATGCGCGTGGCGATGCGCGCGCGATGCGTGGAGGGCGTGCCCCATGTTTGCGTCAGCGCAAGGGCGCGCTTCAGGAACAGGTGGACGTCCACCTCCCAGCTGTAGCCCATCGCGCCATGCACCTGGATCGCGGCGCGGGCGGCCTTGTCGGCGGCTTCCAGCGCAACCAGCTTGGCATGGCTGACGCGGGCGCGGGCTTGCGTGTCGCGCGCGCCGATTTCGGCGGCGGCGGCGGCCACGACGGGCTTTGCAAACTCGATCGCCACCTGGGCGGAGGCGAGATGGTGCTTGACCGCCTGATAGCTGCCGATGGGTTTGCCGAACTGCTGGCGTTCCTTGGCATAGTCGACGGCGAGGTCGACCGAGCGCTGGGCAAGGCCCAGGGCGAAGGCCGCGTTGAAGAGGGCGGCGCGGTCGAAGGCGAGGTTCCAGTCGGCACGCCCAAGCGCTGTCGCCTTGTCCTTGTCCCACGCGACCGAGAAGAGGCGGCGGAAGGGATCGATGCTGGGCTGCGCCGTCAGCGTCACCTGATCGGGCGTGGCGAGCCAGGCGTCGCCGCCGTCATGCAGGATGATGCCGCCCGCGCTGTCGGCATTGGCGACATAGGGATTGGCGGGATGCGCGATTGCAATCGTCGCGGTCGGATCGGCCAGCAGCGCATGGTCGGGCGCGAGGGCGGCGAGCATGGGCGCTGCAACGCCTGCGCTTTCGATGAGCGGCTCAGGGAGCGCGACATAGCCCGCTTCCTGTGCGATGAGGGCAAAGTCGGTCTCGGTGAGATCAATGCCGCCCGCGCTTTCGGGCAGCAACACCAGCGTCAGGCCGGTTTCGACGATCGCGGCCCAGCGGGCGGGATCGATGGCCTCGCCCGCTTCCATCATGCGGCGCCAATGGTCGGGCGTGCAGCTGTCGGCGAACAGCGAGCGCGCGGTCTCGGCGAACATCAGCTGTTCTTCGCTCAAGGTGAAATCCATCTCTCTCTTCCCCTTAGCGCGGCAGGCCGAGCATGCGCTCGGCGATGATGTTGCGCTGGATCTCGTTCGAGCCTGCATAGATGGGTCCGGCGAGCGCGAAGATATAGTCGTCGATCCAGTCGACAGCGCAGGCGTCGGGCGCTTCGTGCGTGAGTTCCGCCTGCGGCCCCAGGATATTGAGCGCGGTTTGTGTGAGGTGAATGTCCATTTCCGACCAGAAGATCTTGTTGGTGGACGCTTCGGGACCGATCTTCGCGCCCGCCATCAGCCGCGAGGCGGTCTGGTAGATGTTGAGCGCATAGGCGTCGGCATTCATGTGCGCGCGTACGACATCGGCCTCGAGGCCGGGGTCGGCCGTCTCCTTGTTGGCGGCCCAAAGCTCCGCGAGTTTCTTCGCCGCCACCTGGTAGCGGGCGGGCGAGCGCAGCATGAGGCCGCGCTCGAACCCTGCGGTCGCCATGCAGATATGCCAGCCCTGGCCTTCTTCGCCCAAGCGGTTGAAGGCGGGGACGCGGACATTTTCAAGGAAGATCTCGGCAAAGCCGACATGGCCGTTGATCTTCTTGATGGCGTTGACCGTGACGCCGGGTGCATCGAGAGGGAAGAAGATGAGGCTCATCCCCTTGTGGCGCTCGGAGCCGGGTTCACGGAACAGGCCGAACGCCCAGTCGGCGAACACCGCGCGGCTCGACCAGATCTTGTGGCCATTGAGGATATAGTCGTCGCCCTCCCGCGTCGCGGTGGCGCGCACGCCCGCAAGGTCCGATCCCGCCATCGGTTCAGACCAGGCCTGCGCCCAGATTTCCTCGCCCGACGCCATCCTGGGCAGGAAGCGCTGCTTCTGCTCATGGGTGCCGAATTCGATCAGCGTGGGCCCAAGCAGGAAGATGCCATTCTGGTTGACGCGGCCCGGCGCGCCCGCGCGATAATATTCTTCCTCGAAGATCAGCCACTCGATGAGGTCGAGGCCGCGCCCGCCATATTCGCGCGGCCATGTCACCATGCCCCAGTCGCCCGATTTCAGCGTCTTTTCCCATTCACGGTGCGCCTCGAACCCTTCGCGGGTCGCGTCGAAATGCTCAAGCGGTTCTGATGGCACATGGGCTTCGAGCCAGGCGCGCACTTCGGCGCGGAACGCCTGCTGCTCGGGAGTGTAGTTGAGGTCCATCAGAACTTCGCCGTGCCCTTTCCTTGCGCGAAGGCGTCGCGCGCCTTCTGGCTGTCTTCATGCATGTACATTTCGAGCGTGAAGCCCTGCTCGATGCGGTAATGGGCGGAAGGATCGGTGGGCTCGATGAGGTTCAGGGCCTGCTTGGCGATGACGAGCGCGGCGCGGCTCTTGGACGCGATCACCTCGCAAAAGGCGTAGGCTTCGTCCTTGAGATTTTCCAATGGCACGACCTTGTGGACCGACCCGTGGCGATGGGCGTCCTCGACCGGGATGCGCCCGCCGGTGAAGAAATTGGCGCGCACCATCTGGACCGGCAGCATGCGGCTCATGAAGGCTGCGCCCCCCATTGCGCCGCGATCGATCTCGGGCAGCGAGAAATAGGCCCCTTCCGCCGCGATCAGCGCGTCGCAGGCGCCCGCGATATTGACGCCGCCGCCGATGATGAAGCCATGGAGCGCGCCGACCACGGGGATG
>NZ_CP020541.1 GCF_002080435.1 Sphingobium herbicidovorans
TGGCGCCTCTATAACGATCCGCGCCTCGATGGGCTGATCGAACAGGCACTCGCCGCCAATACTGACTTGCGGGTTGCCGCCGCCAATCTCGAGCGTGCCCGGGCGCTGACGCGCGAAGTGCGCGCCGTGTCCGGCGCCCAGACGTCGCTCGATGGATCGGCGAGCGTCGGGGAAGCCTCCAATCTCGGTATCGGCAATCCGGCCGGCGTCCACGATCTGTTCAGCCTTGGCGGCAGCATTTCTTACGAGGTGGACGTCGTCGGCCGTATCCGCCGTGTAATCGAGGCTGCAACCGCCGACGAACAAGCGCAGGCGGCAGCACTCGACCTTGCCAGCACCACGGTCGCGGCGGCGGTCGTGGGTGCTTATACCGATGCCTGCGCGGCGGGCGCTTCGCTGGCGGTTGCCGAGCATTCCGTGGGGTTGCAGCGTCGGTCGCTGGAGCTGACGGAACGTGGCGTACAAGGTGGCTTGTTCCCTTCCATCGACGTCACTCGCTCACGCGCCCTTTTCGCCCAGCTCGAGGCTGCGTTGCCTGGCTATATCGCCGTGCGGCGCATCGCGCTTTATCGGCTCGCGGTGCTGCTGGGGCGAGCCCCGCAGGACTATCCGGCGAATCTTGTCGATTGTGCATCGATACCCTCGCTCGATCGGCCGATCCCTGTGGGCGATGGCGCAGCTCTGATCCGGCGGCGGCCGGATGTCCGGCAGGCCGAGCGCCGGCTCGCCGCCGCGACCGCCCGGATCGGCGTCGAGACCGCAGCCCTCTATCCCACGGTCAGTCTGGGCGCCTCGGCGGGTACGACATCCCGTACGATCGAGGGTCTGGTGAGTGATTCCGCGCTGCATTTCAGCATCGGCCCGCTCATTTCCTGGAACTTTCCCAATCGGGACGTCGCGCGGGCGCGGATCGATCAAGCAAGCGCGACGGCCAAGGCGACGCTCGCCGAGTTCGACGGCACGGTGTTACGGGCGCTTCAGGAGGCCGAGAGCGCGCTCACGCAATACGCCCATGACCTCGACGAGAATGCGCGGCTGCGCACTGCACGAGATAGAAGCCGCGAGGCTGCGGGGCTGCAAACGAGACTTGCCCGAGGCGGCGCGGTATCGAGCCTGGAAGTGCTGGATGTCGAGCGCACGCTTGCCAGCGCGGAAGCCGCGCTGGCCGTATCGAACACCAAACTCGCGTCGGATCGTGTGCGCATCTTTCTGGCGCTGGGAGGAGGTTGGGAGGCCAGTGCGCCTTGATTCTCAGCAAGCCGCCGCCTTGCGATCGCCAGGTCCTCAACAAATGATCTTGAAACTGCCCACGGAATTGCTGCTCCAAAATGTGAGTGTCACGCCTTTTGGCCACATGGTGCCATGATAAATGGTCAGTGTGAACGATACGAACGTTATCCCTCGGGCCGTGTGGAGGCCGCGTGGGGAGAGCCTGGTGATCGGGCGAGCGTGACGTGGCCGAATAGCCTGGCAAAAACGGCATTACCTCAAGGTTTGTGCGCCAAACAACGATTTCGCCGACATAGTGTGAACAGCGACATCAAGCGGCCGCTCGAAGATATTTCCGCGACATTGCGGGGACTCAGGGCGGACCGGCCTAGCGCCCCGGCAGGTGCTGGATTCCCTGACCCCGGGGCGAGGCCGGCTGATCCGGTGCGCCTAAGGCGCGCATCAGCAGACATGCCGTTTCGTGGCTTATCTGATCGACATCCGTCGCCGGCCCGATCAACGTGCGATGGCCCAGGCCAAAAAAGCACGCCATCATGATCTCGACATAAGCCTCCAACTCACCCGCCGTTGCGTCGGGTCGGGTGAGCGCGGCGAGTCGGCGAACGCCATCACGATAGCAGACGACAAGCGCAGACAGTCGGTCTGCGACGGAAGCATTGCGACAGGCTTCTGCAAGAATCTCGAAGGAGAGGCCGCCGTCGCTCTTGACGATCGAGTTGTTCGCAATGGCCTTGATCGCATCGAACACCGAGTGCTCGCCCCCCCTCGACCGCGCCGAAAATCGCGTGCATTTTCGCGATGCGCGCCTGCGTATTCTCCTCGACAAGGGCAAGGATCACATCGTTCTTGCCCTCGAACAGCCGATAGATCTGGCCGATACTGACCGCCGCCTCGGTGGCGAGTTCGGCTGTCGTCGTCGCGTGAAACCCCTTGGCGTCGAACAGCTTGCGTGCCGCCTTGATGATCCTCTGTCGCGGAGCTTCTTGTCGTGGCTGATGGTCCATACGCCGACCCTCTCCGGTTTGCGCCTTGTTCTCAAGCTGTCTTGATGCAATACATGATTATCGGAATGAGCGCTCACTCCGGTAGTAAGGACCTGATTTGGACGAAATCGACCAATCGCGATATGCCTTTTCAGTCCCGAGAGGCGCTTTTGCGCCTGTTCCTCCGCTCGAGCGCGCAGGACGTCTTGCTTCATCTACCAAACGACCATCACAATCTTGCAGCCCTCCCCGGTTGGCGGGCATAGCGTTCGCCGGATTGCCCCCTCCGGTATGGCTTATGCCTGCCGTCCTGCCAGCCGATCATCCCGAAGCCGCGTGGCGTGTCTCCCTGGGTCACAGGCGTCGGCTGGCAGGACCCTTTCAACACTGCTCCCGAGCTGCCTCGTCAGGCCCAGGTCGAAGGCCGGCGAGGCGCTCGCATGGCGTTCGGCCGACAGATCGAGGTGGAAGGATGTTTGAATGAGCCATGATACGAACGGCCCGGACCGTCACAGGCCGATCTTGCACCTGCGCCAAGCGACCGATTTGACCAGTGTGTCGCAAACCAATTCAGCGGGCTTATCGCCCGCCGATCATGCGAGCGAGCAAAGCCCTGGCCGCGATCGGCCTGAGGCCGCACGGCGCAAGCGCCGAGGCGGCAGGCGCTCCGAATGATGCGCATCATACATAGCGGCACGCGGCGGTCCCGCGCCCAGATCATGCCTGTCCTCTCGCGCAGATCAGTGTTTTCCGATTCGATGGGCCATGAGAGAGCGCAGCGCATATGAGGCTATTTCAACGTCCGAGGACATCGACAGCCGCTTTTGTCGTCTTACTCGCATCCACGACTTTCGCACTGACGGGGTGCGGACAGGACGCCGGTACGGATAGCGCGGAGAACAACGCCGTCGAGAACGTGCAGGTGACGCTGCCGCCATCGATCAAAGCGAGCCACCCCTATCGCTGCGAGGATAACAGCGTCGTCACGATCGATTTCCTTTCAGACGACGTGTCGGTCAATCTGCGCAGCGAAGGCACCATATCGCAGCTTAAGGCGCCCGCACCGGGCGAAGCGTTCACCGATGGCAAGCACACGGTAGCCGGCGACGGGGCCACCATAGAACTCACCAGGCCGGGCCAGGAGCCCCAGACCTGCAAGATGTGATGTTGGCGATGCCGAGAGCGCTGTTCGAGCTGAACAGGAAAGCCGCGAGCACGGCCCGGCATGGCGTCATGGTATCCGTCCTACCCCTTTCAGGGGCGAGGCACGCTCGGCGGATGATTCGATATGGTGGCGCTGTGTGCATCGCTCTCGGACTGGCGGTGGGATCGGCCCGCGCGGACGCGGGCGCGACAGCATCGCCGATCGAGCTTGTGATCAGCGCTGTGGCAGAGCCGAATGCCTTCGGCGCCGCCTCCGTCGAGCTTCGCCTGCTCAACAGCGGCTCCGCCCCCGAAACCATGGTCCTGCCGCCGCAGATCGAAGCCGAGCTGACGGTCAACGGCAGCACTAGCAATGTCAGCCTTGAGCGAGCGCCGGAGATGCCGGTGGCCATGACCGTGCCTGCCGGCGGCTTCGCCGGGGCACGCTACACCCTGCACGTGCCACCGGGCATAACGGCCGGAGAGGCAGTGCTGGCCGTACCCGGGTGGAAGGTCCAGCGCGTCGCGTTTGCGATACGGGGGCCGGTACAGGGGAATATGTCCTCTCCGCCGCCGGCTTTGGCGGATCGAGGCACCGGTTCCGCGATGCCACGCAGGGATGCGCCTGTCCCGCAGGCGCACCTTGCGGCCAATGACGTCGCGGTCGGCAATGCCTTCCTGCCCAATCTTTCCGCCTATGCGCCGATCTATGCCGTCTACGGTCCCGGCACAAATAGCGACGCCCGGTTGCAGATCAGTTTCAAATATCAGCTATTCGGCCCGCCGGCCACGCCTGACCGGCGACAATCCTGGGAGCAGGGACTCCAGTTTGCCTACACCCAACGCATGTTTTGGGACCTCGGAGCCAAGTCGTCTCCGTTCCGCAACATCGACTTCATGCCGGAGTTGTTCTACCTCGCTCCAACCATCGGCATTGGAGGCGGCGTCTCGCTCAGCGGCCAAGGCGGCTTCCGGCACGAATCCAATGGTCGATCGGGCACCGGATCGCGAAGCCTCAACACGTTTTATGTGCAGCCGGTCGCATCGGTTGCGCTGGGGAATTACCGCCTCAGCATCGGCCCGCGTCTCTGGCTCTACGCCGGCAGCCTAAGCGACAATCCGGATATCAAGCGCTATCGCGGCAATACGGGCCTGTTTGCAGAGATCGGCGAGGACGACGGGCTTCGCATCACGACCAATACCCGGTTCAATTTCGGGTCGGGCAAAGGCGCGATCGATGCCGACATATCCTACCCGATCGATCGGCTGATCGGCGGAAATCTGAATTTCTACCTCTTCGGCCAAGCCTTCACCGGATATGGCGAGAACCTGCTCGATTATAACCGCCGCATGACGCGCCTGCGGGTCGGACTGGCGATCGTGCGGTGACCGCACTCAGACACCATCGCGTCCGGGTGAGGGTTCAAGGGCGCGACTGACGGTTTCTGTATCAACGACACGGGCGCAGAGGCGAGCGGCAACTTCCAGCCCCTTGGCGTGATCGGCAGGCTCCATGTCTGCCGTGGCGTCGGAGACGAGGAAAGCGCGCATGTCGCGCATGTCGCGCATGAAGGCATCGATGGCCGAGCAATGGCAGCCGATCGAGGTATAGACGCCGACGATCAGGATTTGATCGCGGCCGAGCCGGCGAAGCAGCACCTCGAAATCGTTGCCGTAGAAGGCGCTGTAGCTCCGCTTTGTCAGAAGGCGGACGGGGAGCCCGTCAAACCTAAGCTCCGGATCGAGGGCGTCACTGGCGGCGGTGGGTCCCCTGCCCCACATATCGAGCATTAGGCCACGCTCGCGCGCGTCCTGCGCCGGCACCTGGGAAGCGAAGATCGGGATTCCGCGCGCGATGCACCCCATCCCGATCGTCTGCACGTTGGCGACAAGCTGGCGGCGACAAGCCTCGGGAAGTGCGCCGAGATAGTGCGGCTGCATGTCGTGGATCAGCAGCGCGCAGCGGCCGGGCTCGATAGCCCAGCTCACCTTGTTCGAGAACGTCACTTCGCTTTCCTCCCTCGGAGGCCGCCGCGACAGGTGACGTTTGCTGATTAGACCATTCCCCCCGGCACGGCGGCGATGGTCATGAATGATGACGACATGCCGCTCCCTAGAGGGAGCGCCAATAGTCCGCGCAGAACAGGGTGGCAGAGTCGGTCATCGGCGACTTAATGGCATGCGCGGCACCGACAGGCAATGCGGTGGATGAACGCTTAGCGTTACTGCGCTTCAGGTCGATCGCCGACATGGCGAGGGAAGAGGGCGAGCCACCTACGGCCGCAACTTCTTCATCCACACAGCGTGGTCTCGGGCTCCGGGTATCCTTTGGCCGCACAGGTACGGCATAAACCTCGCCGTAACCCGGCACGATGACCGTGCGCGCAACCGCACGGGGATCATCGGTTGGCACGGGCTGGACAAGAACAGTGCCGCGTCCCGGCACATAGACCATGCGCGGTTGCGGAGCCTTCTGGTCGGCCGACTGCGCGGCGATCGGCGAGGCCGCGCCGATCGCGAGCATCAAGGCTGCTACGGTCGAAGCCCTATGGCGCATGAAAAAACACATGAACTGAACCAGGGAGAGCATCAAGCATTGCCGGCTGAGTTATCGCGACACTTCTATAGACTTTGTGAATCAATGGGCGGCTTTTGATTCAAAGAAGTCGTCGGACAACGCAGAGCTGATTTTGTAGGCTTTGCGCCATGAAAGGCGCAATTATCCCCGATGCGATCGAGTTGGTGGCGCTCGATCCGGCGCGCAACATCCGCCGGCGCTATAGTATCACCGCGAGCCTCGACCTGTTCGGCATGATCGTTGTCGAAACCCGTTGGGGCCGGATCGGCACACGCGGCCAGGCGCAGCGCCACGCCTTTCCCGATCGCGCGGCGGCCGAGCGTCATATCGCCGCCACTCTGCGCCGGCGGGGCACCGCCAAAATCCGGATCGGAGTGCCTTATAGACCAATGACAGTCGCCGGCGATTGGACGGAGAGCGTTTAAACGGAGCCGTGCTACTATCAATCTCGGCTCGCCTTTGATGAAAGGGCGAGGATCGTATCGACATCGATATGTCGTTCGAGTTCGGCGGCAAGACCATCGAGCGCGGCATCGACCGAGGCGTGATAATCGACGCCCGCGCCATTGCCGCCGAGCCGCGCGATCCATGCTGCCCGCTGCCGGGCATCCGCCAGCAGCCCATGAAGATAGGTGCCCGAGACCAAGCCGTCTGCGCTCACGGCACCATCGTTGCGGCCGCTGTCGAGCCGCACGAGCGGGCGCTCTGTATCGGGACCAAAGGTAGCGCCGATGTGCATCTCATAGCCCTCACACCGCGCGCCCAGCGCCTCGCCCGCGACCCGCCGCAACGTCTTTTCTCCAGCTAGCACGGTTTCGACATCAAGCAGGCCGAGGCCCGCCACATCAGCCTGTGCGCCCTCGATGCCGTCCGGGTCTGCGATGCGCTTGCCGAGCATCTGATAACCACCGCACAGGCCCAAAACCGCGCCGCCATGACGATGGTGGGCGAGGATATCAATGTCCCAGCCTTCGCGCCGGATCGCGGCAAGATCGGCGATGGTCGCCTTGGAGCCCGGCAGCACGATCAAAGCAGCCTCGACCGGGATTGGCTGACCCGGGGAAATCATCGCCAATTCTATGCCCGGTTCGAGCTTGAGCGGATCGAGATCGTCGAAATTGGAGATGCGCGGCGTGACGAGGCAGGCGATGAGCAATCGGCCGGAGGCGAGCGCTTGCCGCCTTTCGAGCACGACCGCATCCTCGCTCGGGAGCCGCGCGCACTCTGCGAGCCACGGCACCACGCCGAAGCCGGGCCAGCCCGAAAGGCGCTCGATGTCGCGATAGCGGTCCTCGAACAGCGCGGGATCACCGCGAAACTTGTTGATGAGGAATCCCTGGATCATCGCCGCGTCTTCGGGATCGATCCCCGGCTGCGGGATCGTTGAAGTCGATCCCGTCCACAAAGACCAGCGTGTGGTTCGCCTCCGCTCCGCGAATGCGTATCTGGGTGAGCGAGCCCTGCGTGCCCGATGACGCGACCGTGAGGCGGATAAGGTCGAGCGCGAGGGGCTGGCCCAGTGACTCGATCGTCTTGGCATCGAGCTGGAGGCGGGCACGTCAGCGGACGCTACGGGCACCAGCGCAGCGGTAACGACGATATCGGGCGGCACCGCGCCGTCCACGGTGACAGGTCCGGCAGCGGCAGCGGCAAGAAGTAGGGCGATGGGCATGGAAATTCCTCCGGGTAATGCGACATACGTTGTCGCCCCAGAGGATCGGCACGGTCCCGCCAAAGGCCCACACTTCTCCACGCGCTTGCGGCTGGACCCGGCCGGGCGCGGACGACGGCGAGGGTAGGTTCCCGACTTGCCGGCTCAACCCGAAGGCTCGCGCACTGGCATTACGGTTGCGGGCACAGCGCCGGAATCACACCGGCTTCCCTTTTCACCGTCCCCCCGCATCCGCCCAATGGCAGCGCGTGGACGGCACCTTCGCTTAGCGTACTGCTTAAGGGTGGGCGGAAAGGAGTGTCAATGTGAAGAAGGCCAGTTATGGGCACGCTCGCCATTATCTGGGTGATGCGTAACTCAAAACTTTTGCATCAGGGCGATGGTGCTTGAAACAGGGATACTGGCAGCAGAACAGCGCCAGAATGTGCATCAGATTTTTGCATCACGGAGAGGCGCAGATTTCTGCGCTTTCTAGTCTGATGCAAAACTTGTGAGTTCTGCATCAGCGGGGGTGTTCTCCTGTTTTTCGTCTCAACCGCGCGGGGTTTCGGGCAACTAAAACCGTGCTGAGGCTGTCTGTCGATCATCGGTGCTCAGATTTCCGCATCATGTTTTCAATTAGGGTCTGGCGATTAGCTGACGTGACGCTCGCGCGATGGTGATGTAGAGGCGCTTTGCCGAGAATAGAGTAGCAGGGTGGTGTCTCCTGCGTTCGCTACGCGGATCTTCCCTGCCACGGCGTTAACTTGAAATGGTTCAGGGGCGCTTCGCATAACATGCTGGCCCGCTGATCCGACGAGCGGAGCCGAACATGAATTACGTCTATCTTGCCATAGCGATCATTTCCGAAGTGATCGGCACCACGTTTATGAAACAGTCCGAGGGCTTTACCAGGCTCGTGCCTAGCCTCGTTACGGCTTTGGCCTATGCAATCGCATTCTTCTTCCTCTCACAAACTCTCAAAACTATCCCCACCGGCGTCGCCTACGCCATTTGGTCAGGGGCAGGCATCGTTCTGATCGCTACCGCCGCAGCAGTTTTCCAGGGTCAAAAACTCGACGCTCCAGCCATGATCGGGATGGGACTTATCATCTGCGGTGTGATCGTGATGAACGTCTTTTCCAAAGCGACAGGGCACTAAAATGCGGAGTTAGCAGATACCGTCGCTCAACTTCCATTGAACCTGTTGTTCCAAAGCAGCATTCTAATCGAGATGCTAGGATAGTCAGATCAAAAGTTTTGCATCGAGGCTGACCCGGCAACAATTTGGACCTTGCCCATACAGAAATCTGACGCGGATTCACGCGCCGTTCTATGTGTGATAATGTCCTTTATCATACACTCTTCCCCTTAGGCGCGCTGCATGGTAGAAAGGTGGCTAATTTTCTAGAAAGGCGGACCATGAGCCTCAATGTTAAAGACCCTGAAGCCCATCGGCTTGCGCAGGCCATCGCCCAAGCGACCGGCCAGAGCATGACCCGCGTGGTGACGGAGGCGCTGCGCGAGCGCTTCGCCAGGATCGAGCGTCAGAAAAGCAAGGCGAGCGTCGCGGAACTGCTAACGATCGCCGATCGCGCCGCCACGCATGTGAAGCGCCCCTATGTCGATCATGCCGAACTGTTTTATGACGATAATGGCCTGCCGAAATGATCCTCGACACCTCGGCCCTGGTCGCGATCCTCTATCGCGAACCCGAAGCGGCGACCTTCGCACAAGCCATCCATGATGCCGATGCCTGCCGCATCAGCGTCGCCAGCTATGTCGAGCTGTCGATGGTCATCGAACGCCAGCTCGGTCCCGAAGGGATGCGCCAGACCGAAGCTTTCTTTCGCCGCGCCGGCATCACGATCGAACCGGTGACGCTCGATCATGGCGAACTGGCGCGACAGGCGTTTCTCGATTTCGGCAAGGGCCGCCACAAAGCGGGCCTGAACTTTGGCGACTGCTTTTCCTATGCGCTGGCCAAGGCGACCGACGAGCCGCTGTTGTTCAAGGGCAATGATTTTGCCCTGACGGACATAGAGGCGGCGGCATAATGCGCGCGGTGCACGACAAGATCGAAGGCCCCTTCGCCATCGAGGAGAATATCGCCCTCTATGGCATGGTCGCTGGCGATGCGACGCTGCATCGGGGCATCCGTTTCATCCTCCACGGCACAATTACGGGCAACCTGACGATCGAGACCGGCGCGCGCGCAATCATCCATGGCACGGTGGCGGGACGCATCTACAACGAAGGCGGTCGCGTCGAGATCTTCGGGATCGCCGATGCCGTCGCCAACGGCTCGCGCGACGCCATCACGATCATCGATCCCGCCGCCCATGTCCGGGGCCGGCCATGACCCAGATCGGCGGTGTCCCCGACATGCACGACGAGGATGATTACCCGTATGACAATCCCGTGTCCCGCGCCCAGGCCGAGAGCTTGCGGGAGCAGGCCCGCGCGGGCGGGTTGCGGTTTGAGGCCTATCTGCCCCCGGCGCTGGCCGACTGGCTGTTGGAACCGATCGAGCGCGGCATGTTCGCCGATCCTTCGGAGGCGGTGTTCGCGATCGTCGGCAACTTCCGCGATCTGGAGCCGCATCGTGATCTGCGCGACGCGTTGCTGCGCCGGTTGTTGCAGGCGGCGGTCGATGATCCGAGGCCGGGCACTCCCCATGAACAGGTGCAAGCGGAGATGGCGCGCCGTCGCGTCGAACCGCGCGCCGTGCCCGCACGCTGGCGGAGAGAGGGGTAATGGCTCAGCTCGCCCCCTTCCCTCGCCCACGCTGGCCTTGCCGGCGCTGATCGCGTCGGCCGACGACCGCGCGCGGTTGCGGTTCCTGGAGTTTTTCGCCGTCACCATCCGCAACGCGCATACGCGCCGCGCCTATGCGCGCGCGGCTGGCGACTTCCTGACCTGGGTAGCGGCGCGCGGGGTCACGTCCCTTGGGGCCGTGCAGCCGCTCCACGTCGGCGCGTGGATCGAGGCGCTGGGAGGCGAGATGAGCGCGCCCAGCGTCAAGCAGCAGCTCGCCGGCGTGCGTCGGCTGTTCGACTGGCTGGTGATAGGCCAGGTCATGCCGGTGAACCCCGCCGCATCGGTGCGCGGGCCGGCGCATAGTCAGCGGCGCGGCAAGACGCCGGTGCTGGCCCCCGACGAGGCGCGGCGGCTGCTTGATACGATCGACGTGGGTGGGCCGGCGGGTCTGCGCGACCGCGCGCTAATCGGGCTGATGGTCTATTCGTTCGCGCGGATCGGCGCGGCGCTCTCCATGCGTGTCGAGGACGTTTTCATGCAGAACCGCCGTCTCTGGGTGCGGCTGCACGAAAAGGGCGGCAAGCAGCACGAAATGCCCTGCCACCATAATCTTGAGGACTATCTGACCGCCTATATCGACGGGTGTGAGCTGCGCGCGCAAGCCAAGGGGCCGTTGTTCCGCACGATCGCGCGCGGGACCAAGCGGCTAAGCGACACTCCCCTGCCCCAGGCCAATGCGTTCGCGATGGTGCGCCGACGCGCGGTGGCGGCCGAGATCGGCACGGCGATCGGCAACCATTCGTTCCGCGCGACCGGGATTACCACTTACCTGAAGAACGGCGGCACGCTGGAGACGGCCGCGACGATGGCGAACCATAGCTCCACGCGCACGACCCAGCTCTACGATCGGAGGCCCGATGACGTGACGCTCGATGAGGTGGAACGGGTGTTGATCTAGTCACCTGGAACTGAAGTAAGCTTCATTGTATAAGCCCTTGTAGATCAGACGGAGGTTAATGTGATGGCGGGCAGACGGGCGGATTTGGTTGTCTTGAGCGGAGATGACCGGCGTTTTCTCGAAGCTCAGGTCCGCCGCCACAAAGCGCCGCGTTCACTCTCTGATCGATGCCGGATGGTCCTGCTTTGTGCAGAAGGGCTGCAGAGCAAGGAAGTCGCCGAACGCCTGGGCGTTCACGAGCACACGGTTGGCAAATGGCGCCGCCGGTTCGTGCAGGCTGGCATTGAAGGACTGACTGACGAATATCGTGCGGGTCGGCCACGAACAGTATCTGACACGCAAGTAGCTCAGGTGATCGAGCGTACGCTGAACACGACCCCAAGGACGCCACGCATTGGTCGATCCGTTCCATGGCCGCCAAGTCCGGGCTGTCACACACCACCATCCGCCGGATCTGGGGCGCGTTCGGCCTGCAGCCGCACCGGTCCGAGACATTCAAGCTGTCCACCGATCCGCTATTTGTCGACAAGGTGCAGGACATAGTCGGGCTCTACATGTCGCCGCCGAACCGGGCGATCGTGCTGTGCGTGGATGAAAAATCGCAAATCCAGGCGCTGGATCGCGAGCAGCCGGTCTTGCCCATGGCGCCGGGGGTTCCTGAGCGGCGCACCCATACCTACGTCCGCAATGGCACGACATCCCTGTTCGCCGCGCTCGACATTGCCACCGGCGCCGTGATCGGGAAATGCTACAAGCGCCATCGGGCAACCGAGTTCCTCGACTTCCTCAAGCGGATCGACGCCGCGATCCCCAAGGGGCCAGACGTCCACCTCGTGATGGACAACTATGCGACCCACAAGACGCCAAAGATCAAGGCCTGGCTCGCACGCCGCCCGCATTGGCATGCTCACTTCACACCGACTTCGGCGTCCTGGATCAATCAGGTCGAACGATGGTTTGCAGAACTGACCCGCAAGCAGTTGCAGCGCGGTGTCCACCGATCAACCGCTGAACTTGAGACCGACATCACCGCATTCATCGCGGCGCACAACGAAAACCCCAAGCCCTACAAATGGGTCAAATCCGCCGACGAAATCCTCGCCGCCGTCAAACGATTCTGCCAAAAAACAATGAGCCGAACTTCAGATTCAGGTGACTAGCACTACTTTGGCAGTTTTTGTTCAGGCCTGTCTACGAGGAGCTTTTCACAATGGGGGCACCGAAGTGGCGGAGGCCTTATGAAGATGTTCAAGATCGCCTGTCGGATAGCTGGCATGCTCGGTTGTGGCGGCGGCCCCCCGACTCTTTTTTTTCCGCCCCGCTGCTTTGAGACGGCGGGCTTGAAGGAAAGCGTATGCGATCATTGTCATCAATGCATGTCGATGTAATCCAACCCAGGAGCGGCCTTCGAAATGATCGAGGCCCAGTTCTTCCTTGAGCTGCTGATGTGCTTGCTCGCAGATCCATCTCGCCTTGATCGTCGCGGCGAGCATTTTGAGGGTGGCGTCGGCAGGTAAATTTGAGACGTAGTATTTTTGCTCACCGGTCAAACGGCGCTCTCCAACAAGCCAGACCTCATCGCCTGGCATGGCCTGGACGCGGTTATCGAGCATGCGATGGCGATGTCCATCAGCAACCCTTACACGACGAGCGGCGAACAAGCATGTCAGTCTTCCCTTAGTACCGCGTCGCCAGCTAACCTTTTTCCATTTTTCCTTAGCCAACATGGTCTCGGCTGAGACCGGCTGTTGATCAGGGATGTGGTACTTGCGCTTGTTCCCCATGCTAGCGACCGGAAATATCAGCGCCACGTCAGACGGATATACATTCTGACGCCGCGACAAGCCCACTGCCCAGAGCAGGCCGCGGTCAGTCAATGCCTGGCGAAAGGACCCGCTGGATCCATAACCAGCATCGGCCAACGCGCAGCCGAAGCGGGCACCTGTAGCGATGACGCGATCGATCTCCTCCATCGCAATCTCTGGTTTTGTCCGGGCGATCTGACACTCTTTGGGAACCTGCGCGCGCGTCATCTTATCAACATCGCTTGTCCAGCTGTCAGGCAGAAAAAGGCGTAGCCCCACCATGACCGGCACTTCCCGGGAAGCCAGCGTCACCGAGACTAGGGACTGACAGTTGGCGGTCTTTCCCAGCGATGAAGCATATTGCGGAGCTACCCCGACGGAATGGGTTCCCTTCTTCGGCAAGGCGGTGTCATCGATGACGAGAAATCCCGCTGCATCGCCCACCAGCCGATCTGCTTCTTGCACCAGCACTTTCTCGAGAGGAGCGCTGCCCCAAACCCCCGCAGCGACAAAATGATGAAGCTGATCATAGCCGATCTCGCTCGCTCGCGATGCCATCGGCTGAACGCTCTTACGGTCTCCTGGGCCTATCAGACCTGCTATGTAGGCGGGGCACATCCGACGGCGCGTCTTGTGCCCAAGAGCGATGAGAAACGGCTCAAGCCAGCCCTCCAGATCCTCTTTCCATTCCGTATCCATCACCAGCCCTTTCGATAGCTGGCTCTCCATGAATCAGGGTTTTTGCCTTTTGGGAATCGCAAAAATACAAAACTGCCAAAGTAGTGCTAGGCGATGTTGACCCTTCTCAAAAAGAGGCCGACGTCACGCCGGCTAGAGTTGGGAGAGGATGCCTAAAAGGCATAAGAATGCTGCACCTGCGAAGACGGTTTTACAAGTGCAAATTTGCGGGAGCCATCCTGACGATGGTTTCCAGAACCATCGCAGACAACGAGTGCGATCGTCGATCGCCATGCGAGTCCATTTCAAACTGAGGGAGCTGTCTTGGAGGGGCTGAAAAGGCCCGTTTTTGCGCGGGAGCAGTTCGGTTCCCCCGAGAGGTTCGTTAGTGTCGCAAGGTGTCGGGTGATCCATCTCCCACGCTCTTGCGCAAGCTGATCATCGGCCGTGCCGGTAAGGAAGGCCATTTGCGTGTCGGCGACGACGATCGCAAAAAACATCTCGGCGAGAAAATCCTGTGCTTCCCCGGTGACACAGCGCAGATGCGGTCGGACGATCCGACGCGCCGCTTCCTTGACCCGCGATACGACCATTTGATAGATGTTGCCTATCTGGGGGTACTTTTGCCGCTCGGCGATGACCATACGCAATAGGCCGATTGCATCTTCGCTTTGGGCCAGATCGAGAAGCTTTTGCGTCGCCTCCTCGAGTGCCATGTCATCGGCACCCATCGCAAATGCATCGTCGAGGGTTTTCGAGAAGCGATCGGCTTCCTCTCTGACGATGGTTTCGAACAGTTCGAGCTTGCTGCCGAAGTAGATATAGAGAGTGCCTCGGGAGCCACCGATGCGCTCTATGATGTCGTCGATGGTGGTAGCGGCAAAGCCCTTCTCGTGGAAGAGGCCTCGGGCGGCATCGATCAGCCGGCTTCGACGAAATGTCCGATCCTTGGATCTGGGGGCGGCTTTGGGAAGTTCGCGCCGATGGCGACGTGTGTTGATTTCACTCGTCGATACTTGCTGTTCCTTCACCGGACTGCACTCCCAGTTGGTCAGCTGCGCGTCAAGGCGCACCGCTCGTGTCGATCTCTCCGTTCCTTGCCTCCCCATGCAGAGGCTCGTCCGCCAGTCCTCCGCCGAGTGAGCGGTATAGTTCCACCAGGTTGCTCGCCTGGGTCAGCCGGGTGGTGACCAGCGCCTGCTCGGCGCCATAGGCGGTGCGCTGGGCGTCGAGGGTGACGAGGAACGAATCCACCCCCGAACGGAACCGCGCGTCGGACAGCCTGGCGGCGACGCCGGCTGCCTCGGCGCGGGTGGTCTGGGCGCGGATCTGGTCGCCGATGCGGCCGCGCTGGGCAAGCGCGTCGGAGACTTCGCGAAAGGCGGTCTGCACGGCTTTTTCGTAAGTCGCGACGGCCACCTTCTGCGAAGCCCTGGCATATTCGAGATTGCCCGAACGGCGGCCGAAGTCGAACAGCGGCAGCGAGGCGCCGGGCGAGCCGGTGTAGGTATAGCTGCCGTCCTTGAACAGGCCCGACAGCGCGGTGCTCAGGGTGCCGAGCGTGCCCGTCAAAGAGATCGTGGGGAAGAACGCCGCGCGCGCCGCGCCGATGTTGGCGTTCTCGGCGATGAGCAGGTGCTCGGCCTGCAGCACGTCCGGACGGCGCAGAAGCACTTCGGACGATACGTCGCCGGGCAGCGCGTCGCGCGTCGTCGGCTCCTTGCCGAAGGCGTTGGGCAGCTGTTCGGCCGGGACCGTGGTGCCGACCAGCAGGTTGAGCGCGTTCTGGTCGCGCGCCACGCTCGTCTCCAGCGCGGCGATGTCGTTGACCGCGCCCTGGTAGCTGGTCTCGGCCTGGCGCACTTCCAGTTCCGAGCCGACGCCGACGCGGAATTGCTCGCGCGTCAGGCGCAGGGTTTCCTCGAAAGCCTTCGCCGTCTCGCGTGAGAGGCGCAGCTGCTCGGAGTCCGAGGCCATCGTCAGCCAGGCATTGGCGATCTCGGCGATGAGACTGATGCGCGCGGAACGCTGCGCCTCCTCGCTGGCGAAGTACTGCTCCTGCGCGGCGCGCGACAAGTTGCGCACGCGGCCGAACAGGTCCAGCTCGAAAGCCGAAAGGCCCACGGTCGCCTGGTAGACCTCGATGTCGGAACTACTCGAGCCGGCGCCGCCGCCCATGCTCGCGAGGTTATTGGTGTACGTCGCGGTGCCGGTGGCGTTGACGGTGGGCAGCCGGTCGGCGCGCTGGACGCGGTACTGCGCGCGCGCTTGCTGGACGTTGGCGGCGGCGATGCGCAAGTCGCGGTTGTTGGCGATGCCCGTCTCGATGACCTGCCGCAGGCGGTCGTCGAGGAAGAAGTCCCGCCAGCCGATGCGCGAGACGTCCTGCGCATCGGTGGGTGCGGCCGGGTAGACGCCGCCCTGGGGTAGCGCCACCGGCACCGCGCCGGCCGGCCGCTCGTACTTCGGGGCGAGGTTGCACCCGGCCAGCAGCGTGGTTCCGGCAAGCAGGATGAGGATCGACTTTTTCATGTTCAGCTTTCCTGCGGCTGCACGCGGCCAGCGTGAGGCTCTTCTGCGTCGGGATCGTGCGGCTTGCTGTCGGTCTGTCCGTGCTTGAACAGGCGGGCGACGATCACGAAGAACATCGGCACGAAGAAGATTGCGAAGATCGTGGCAGAGAGCATGCCGCCCACCACCGCGCGGCCGATCGCGTTCTGGCCGCCCGCGCCCGCGCCGGTCGAGACCGCCAGTGGCAGCACGCCGAACACGAAGGCGAGCGAGGTCATCAGGATCGGGCGGAGACGCAGCCGGGCCGCCTCCATCGCCGCGTCGAAGGCGTTCATCCCCGACTGTACCCGCTCCTCGGCGAATTCGACGATCAGGATCGCGTTCTTGGCCGAGACGCCGATCGTGGTGATCAGGCTGACTTGCAGGTAGATGTCGTTGTTGAGGCCCGTCAGCATCGCGGCGAGGACCGCGCCGATCACGCCGAGCGGCACGACCAGCATGACCGCGATCGGCACCGACCAGCTCTCATAGAGCGCCGCGAGGCACAGAAAGACGATGACCAGCGACAGGGCATAGACCATTGGTGCCTGGCCGCCGCTCAGGCGTTCCTCGTAAGACAGGCCGGTCCATTCCAGGCCAGTGCCCGGCGGCAGCTTGCCGTGCATCTCGGTGATGGCGTTCATCGCGTCGCCAGTGCTCAGGCCTTGGCCCGGCGCACCCTGCAGCTGCATGGCGGGCTTGCCGTTGTAGCGGCTCAGGATGACGGGCGCGGTCTTCCACGACAGGGTGGAGAAGGCCCTGAACGGCGCCATCTCGCCGCTCGTGCCGCGCACGTAGAGATTCTCGATGCCTTCGGGTGAGGAGCGATAGGCCTCGTCTGCCTGGATGTACACGCGCTTGGTGCGGCCGCGGTCGAGGAAATCGTTGACGTAGGCGCTGCCCCAGGCGCTGGAAATCTCGCTGTTGATCGCGCCCAGGTCGAGGCCGAGGGCGCCGGCCTTGTCCTGATCGATGTCCACCGCGAGCTGCGGAGCGTCGTCGAGAGTGACCGGGCGGACCTGCGCGACGCGCTTGTCGCCCGCCGCCATGCCCAGGAGCTGGTTGCGCGCGCCGAGCAGCTTTTCGTGCCCCATGTTGGTGTTGTCCACCAGCCACAAGTCGAAGCCGGTCGCATTGCCGAGTTCCTGCACTGCGGGCGGCATGAGGGCGAAGATCGTGGCGTCGCGATACTTGGAGAACACGCCCATTGCGCGACCCACGAGGGCCTGGGCCTTGTTCTCGGAGCTGCTGCGGTCCTTCCAGTCCTTGAGCTTGATGAAGGCCAGGCCGGCGTTCTGGCCCTGGCCGTTGAAGGAGAAGCCGCTGACCGTGAAGACCGAATCGACGGCTGCCTTCTCGTCTTTTAGGAAGTGGTCGCGCACCACGTCCAGCGCCTTTTGCGTGCGCGGCAAGGTGCCGCCCGGAGGAGCCTGGACCAACGCGAACATTGTACCCTGGTCTTCCTCGGGGAGGAAGCCGCCGGGCAGACGCATGAAGATCAGACCCATGGCCGCCACGATCATCAGATAGACGAAGCCCGAGCGCTTCCAACTGTTGGCGGTGCGACGCACGCCGCCCTCGTACTTGCGGGTACCACGATCGAACTTGTCGTTGAACCAGCGGAAGAAGCGGGCGAGCGGGCCGTCCCCTTCGCTCTTGCCGGGATCGTGGGGCTTGAGGATCGTGGCGCACAGCGCCGGGGTGAGGATCAGCGCGACCAGTACCGAAAGCGCCATCGACGAGACGATGGTGATCGAGAACTGGCGATAGATGACGCCGGTCGATCCGCCGAAGAAGGCCATCGGCAGGAACACGGCCGACAGCACCATGCCGATACCGATCAGTGCGCCGCTGATCTCGTCCATCGATTTTCGCGCCGCTTCCTTTGGCGACAGATGTTCTTCCTGGATCAGGCGTTCGACATTTTCGACGACCACGATCGCGTCATCGACGAGCAAGCCGATCGCCAGGACCATGCCGAACAGGGTCAGCGTGTTGATCGAGTACCCCAGCATCGACATCATGCCGAAGGTGCCGAGCAGCACGACCGGGACCGCGATGGTGGGAATGATCGTGGCGCGCCAGTTCTGCAGGAACAGGAACATGACGAGGAACACGAGCACGACCGCCTCGACCAGCGTGTGGATCACCTGCTCGACCGAAAGGCGGACGAACGGGGTCGTGTCGTAAGGGAAGGCGACCTTGACGTCCGAGGGGAAGCCCGTGGCGATTTTCTGCACTTCGGCTTTCACCGCGTCCACGGTGTCAAGCGCGTTGGCGCCTGATGCCAGCTTCACGCCGAAGCCCGATGCGGGCTTGCCGTTATACTGCGTATCGAAGCCGTAGATTTCGGCGCCGAGTTCCACCCGAGCCACGTCGCGCAGGCGCACGACGGCCCCGCCTTCGGTGGTGCGCAGGCGGATGTTGCCGAACTGCTCAGGCGTCTGCAGGCGCGACTGGACCGAGACGGTTGCGTTGAGCTGCTGTTCCTTGGACGCCGGCAACTGACCGATCTGACCGGCTGAAACCTGCGCGTTCTGCGCGGAGACGGCAGTGCTGACGTCGGCGATGGTGAGATTGTAGCTGCGCAGCTTGAGCGGATCGACCCAGATACGCATCGAGTACTGGGTGCCGAATATCTGTAGTTCGCCCACGCCGTTGATGCGACTGACCGGATCCTGGATCTGGCTGACGATGTAGTCCGAAAGGTCGTTGGCGGTGTGAGTGCCGTCCTCGGAATAGATCGCGGTGATGAGCAGGAAGCTGGCCGCCGACTTGGCGACGGTCACGCCCTGGCGCTGGACTTCCTGCGGGAGCAGGGCGGTCGCGGCCTGGAGCTTGTTCTGGACCTGGACCTGGGCGATGTCGGGATCGGTGCCCTGCTCGAAGGTAAGGGTGATCGTCACGCGCCCGGCAGACGAGGACTGCGCCGAGAAGTAGCGCAGGTTGTCGATGCCCTTGAGCTGCTGCTCGATGATCTGCGTGGTCGTGCGTTCGAGCGTCTCGGCGTCGGCGCCCGGATAAGTGGCGCTGATGGTGACTGTCGGTGGCGCGATCTCGGGGAACTGCGAGATCGGCAGGCTGCGGATGGCAATCGCGCCGGCCATCATCAGGACGATGGCGATGACCCATGCGAAGATGGGCCTGTCGATGAAATAGCGGGACATGGTCGGTTACTGCCCCCGCTGCGCAGGTCGCTGACCGGATTGGTCACTTCCCTGCTGGGCCGGCACCGCCTTGACTGCGATGCCGGGCCGCAACATTTGCGCACCATCCACGATTATCTTCTCCCCCGGCTTCAGCCCGCTGGTGACGAGCCAGCTGGTTCCGATCGTGCGCGGCGCGGTGATCTTGCGCATCTCCACCTTGTTTTCCGGACCGACGATGAGGACGGTAGGATTGCCCTTCTCGTCACGCGACACGGCGACCTGGGGCACGAGCAAACCGTTGCTCTTCGTGCCATCGACCAATTCGGCCCGTACGTACATTCCCGGAAGAAGCAGACCGCGCGGATTAGGGAACTGAGCGCGGATGATCTGGCTGCCAGTTGTGGGATCGACGGTGACGTCAGTGAACTTGAGCACGCCCTTTTCCGGATAAGTGCTGCCGTCCTCCAGCTTGAGCTTCACCTGCGCCGCGCCACTACCGCGCGATATGTCACCGGAAAGCAATTGCTGGCGCAGGCGCAGCACATCGGCGCTCGACTGCTGGATGTCCACGAAGATCGGATCCAACCGCTGGATCGTGGTGAGCGGGTCGGTTTGCGAAGCGGAGACGAGCGCGCCGATGGTGTATGTCGAGCGACCGATGCGGCCGGAGATCGGTGCGCGGATCGTGGTGCGCGCCAGGTCGATTTGCGCCGAGCGCAGCATCGCCTGCTGCGCTGACACGTCAGCCTCGGCCTGCTGCGCGCTGGTGACTGCGTTCTCCGCCTCCTGGCGCGAGATCGCGTTTATCTTGACCAGATCATTGTAGCGGCGGGCCAGAGCGGCTGTGGATGCGATTGAGGATCTGGCCCGCACGAGTGCGGCGCGCGCGTTCGCGACCTGTGCCTCGTAGGGAGCGGGATCGATCTGGTAAAGTGCCTGTCCCGCGCGCACCTGATCGCCTTCGGTGAACAGACGCTTGAGAATCAGGCCGTTGACCTGCGGGCGCACGTCGGAAGCTTCGAAAGCGCTGGTTCTCCCCGGAAGCTCGCTGCTGAGCGTCACGGTCTGCTCGCGGACGGTAACCACCCCCACCTCCGGCGGGCCGGCGACCCCCTGCTGCCCTCCTCCACCGCATGCAGTAATAAGTAGCGCGATGAATGGAGTGCATTTTTTCATAGAGCTTGCCCGTTGACCAAGTTATCACGAGAGCGAATGATCACTCACGATCAGCGGCTCTTTATTGCGCCGCAGCATCGAATGCAAGCTAGGGAGGTATGGTGGCAAAAACAATTCGGTCGCAAGAGTGCGGGGACCCCGCTCTGCGGCGCGGCGGCAGCATATATTGGCCACGACCCGCGATCTCTTCGTCAAACGCGGATTCCATCAGACCGGGATGGCCCAAATCGCCAGTTCATCCGGCATCGCGGTGGGCAGATCTATCGGGACTTTGCCAACAAGGAGGCGATCATTGCGCCATCTGCGAAGCCGACCTTGCTGAATGGCTCGAGGAAGAGACGCTGGAGACGGCGGTCGCGGTGGGGGATCGCGAAGGTATCCTCGCCTGGATCGAGCGAATCGGCATCGATGAGCCATCGCATGAAAATCGCCGCATGATGTGCGAATTCGTGGCCACAGTGGGGTGTAACCCGATCATCGCCGAGATCAATCGCAAGGCGGATGTCCGGCTGCGCACCAGCCTGGGAGCGGCGCTGGCCTCTTTGGCGCCGGGCGCATCTCCACAGGACAGATCAACGGTGGTGGACTTCATCATCACCATGTCTGGGGAATGGTAGCGGGGCCGAGCTGTTTCCTTACCGAGACCAAAAATCTTGCGCCACTACATGGCGTCGCTGTTCCGCCGGGAACTCGCCGCAATGTGCAATTGAGGACCTGCTCAGTGCGCGCGGACCAAGGCTGGCGCAGCTCGATTGGCATTTTGGTGAGCTGAAGGTCCCGGGCAGTGGACAATTGTTCAGCATCATATCATCTTCTCATTACAGGCCGAGGAATACGGTCGCTCCAGAGGATACCGGAAAGATGATGAACAACGATAATGTGGCCCCCGGCGACAAGGCAATGATCCTGTTGCAAAGCCTGATCTGCTATTTGCGAGAAAAGAACGTCCTGTCGCGCGCCGACATCGAGGAACTGCGAGATCGCGTGGAGGCCCGGATGGCTACACCGGACAGCGGTCTGTCCTGCGCCACCGCGCTGGTCGCCGCCGTGAACGAGATGCGGGAACTGGATGACTATTGCGGCAAGAAGTATGGTGGCAAGCACCGGCGTCAGGTGAACTGAGGCGTCCATCGCTGCATCGCAGGATTGTTTTAAAGCTCTCTCCTATGGGCCACGTCTCGACCCGCACGGCGGGGAAACGCGATCAGCAGCGCGGCGCTCTGCCGGGTGCGGGTATAGGTGACGTGATACTGCGGGGTCGGCTTCGGGCAAGCTCGCGGTAACCTGGCGCGTCTGTTCGTGGCCTCGATCGTCGCCAGATCGTGACAGGGCATGCCGGCATTGCCGGTGCTTTCGCCGTGGCGGATGAATATGGCCTTCATGGCTTCCCCTTCATTGCTGGCGAGCGCTATCCAAGCGATATACAAAAGATAGCCAAACAGTAGCGCTTCGCTTGCTTTTCTTGTGTTCGCCAGGAAGCGGCAGGCTATTCGAACAGTTCCGAATGCGTGCCGGCGCGCACGAAGTTCACCAGATTTCCCTCGATCGTGTAGATGAGCAGGAAGTCGCCGCCGATATGGCACTCGCGATGATCGCTCCAATCGCCTTTGAGGGCGTGGTCCAGCCATTCCGGGCCAAGCGGCGCGTCGTTGGCGATGAGGAGCATCATCGCTTCCTTGAGCTGCTTCATGTTGTAGCGCCCGCTGCGCGACAACCGCTCCCAATCCTTCGCGAACCGCTTTTCATAAGACGCCTCTCGGGGGAGCGAGGCGCGCTTACTGCTGGCGGGCTTCTTGGTCGAGGGCATCAAAGACTTCCTGAGGATCGGTGAAACGGGCGCGGCGGGCCTTCATCGTGGCGCGAGAGGCTTCGATGGCTGCCCGTGTTTCGGCGTTCGGCACTTTCAGCTCGAACGGCAAGGCATGATCCTTCGCGACCCGGGTGAGCGTCATGCGGACCACATCGGATACGGTCAGCCCCAGTTCGGCCAGGACGGCGGCGGCTTCATCCTTCAATGTTTCGTCGATGCGCGCACGCACGAAAGCGGTAGCGGCCATAAGAACCTCCTGTGATCCGTGTTCGATGTAGCTCAACTGAGCTACAATTACAACCATTGTGCGCCTGCCGCTTGCGCGGCACCGTGGCTCTAGTCGCTGCGCTCCCCAAGCCCGCACGCGGTCTTGGCCATTCGGTGACGATCCACATGGCGGGCGAGATCGCGTGCGCGGATCTCGGGGACAAGGTGCCGGCGCTGGCCGGCATGTCGTTTGTTCAGTGGGGAGAGGACGTTCCGCCCCCCTCTCCCCAGCAACGGGAATAGACGGGCCGTGGCTCGCTCGGCTGGGCCTCGCTGCGCCCGCTCCACCCCGTCGATTCCCGCTGCCCCCTCTCTCGCCGGCGTTCTTGGGCGTCCGTGTTCCGGCCGATGGCATGGCCATCGCCGGACAGGCGATCTGAAGGGAATAGAGACGATGACCCACGACAACCGGGAAAGCTGGCTCAATCGGGTGGCGGCGGGCATGGCCCCGCTCTTTGAGGCGCTGGAAGCTCCCCTGCCCGACCGGGTGCGCGTGGCGATCGGCTTCACCAGCGCGGGAGCCAAGGGCAAGGCGATCGGCGAGTGCTGGGATAACCGGCTGAGCGCGGACGGCCATTTTGAAATCTTCATCCGTCCGGACCTTGCCCATGCGCCCGACGCCATGCCGGCACAGATCGCGGCCATCCTCGCGCATGAACTGGTCCATGCCGCTGTCGGCATCCCGGCAGGGCATGGGAAGGCGTTTAAACGGGTCGCGCTTGGGCTGGGGTTGGTCGGGCCGATGCGTGCCACCACGCCCGGCGATGCCTTCCTTGCCGCCATCGTGCCGATCCTCGATGTTGCTGGCCCCCTCCCCATGCCCGTCTCGATACGGACGGCGAGTCCACCGCGCCGAAGAAGCAGAAACCCCGGATGCTCAAATGCGAGTGCGTGACGTGCGGCTATACCGTCAGGACCGCGCGCAAATGGCTGGAAGAGGCTGGAGCGCCGCTTTGCCCGATCGAGGACCATGGGGCCATGCGGCACGATCCGCTTGACGAGGATGACGATCCAGCGCCGGAGAGTGAGCGGCCTTAGAAATGTATATCACTGTGATGGACAGATCATGCTGGTTCGATTAACGATAGCAGGCAGAGTGAGGGCACTATGATATTGGTAGTCGGGAACACAAAGGGCGGCGTTGGCAAGACCACGCTCGCGGTCAACCTCGCGGTGGCCCGCGCGCTTGCCGGCCGCGACCTGTTGCTGGTGGACGGCGACGAGCAGGGAACCGCCCTCACCTTCACCCAGCTTCGCACCGAAGGTCTTGGCGAAGCCGGTTATACCGCCGTCGCCCTTACCGGCGCTGCGCTGCGCAGCCAGGTCCGCCAGCTCGCGCCCAAATATGACGATATTATCATCGACGTGGGTGGGCGCGACACCGGCTCGCTGCGCGCCGCGCTCACCGTGGCCGACACGTTGCTGGTGCCGGTGCAGCCACGCAGCTTCGATGTATGGGCGCTCGATCAGGTCGCGACGCTGGTGGCCGAGGCGCGCGAGATCAACGAGGGGCTGCGCGCCGTTGCGATCCTCAATGGCGCGGACCCGCAGGGCGGCGAC
Organism: Sphingobium herbicidovorans; assembly: GCF_002080435.1. Lineage (NCBI taxonomy): Bacteria > Pseudomonadati > Pseudomonadota > Alphaproteobacteria > Sphingomonadales > Sphingobiaceae > Sphingobium > Sphingobium herbicidovorans. The sequence goes on from NZ_CP020541.1 coordinate 24,299, forward strand.
AATGAGGCGGCATTGCAGATGATCGGCGACATCGAGGGGATCGAGGTGCTGCCCACATCGATCGTGCGCCGCAAGGCGTTCCCGAACGCGGCGGCCGAGGGCAGGGGGGTGCTGGAGCAATCCCCGCGCGACGCCAAGGCAGTCGATGAGCTGACCGCGCTGATAGGTGCGGTATTTGTATAGCATGATGATAGCGGAGTGAAGTGCGATGGCTATCGCTCGTAAACCGAACAGCAATCCGAAGCCGCCCATTGATGACGATGCGGCGGACGCCTTCATTGCCGGGGCCGCGAAGCCGGCGACGCCGCCGATCGCAGCGGCGGACGAGGATGGGCCGCGCAAGGCGCCGGTCATGCTGCGCTTCGACCGCGCCTTGCTGGCGAAGGTCGATAGCGCCGCGAAGCGGCGCGGCATCAGCCGCAGCGCATGGATTCAGTTCACCGTCAGCCGTGCGCTCGACGCCGGCGAAGGGTGAAGCGCAGCGGATCGTAGCACGGCGCGCCAAAGGTGAGTTTTGGGGTAGGGGCTCACCGTTCGGCGGCGGGCAGGTTGAAATCCACCAGTACCGGCATTTCGGGGATGCCGCCACGCATCTTCGCCCGTCGCACGATACTGTGCTGATCGATCAGGTTTTGCGCGTCGCGGCGGCCGCTCGATGTTTTGGACATCCACAGCATCGCGACCTTTTCGACCTTGCGGCCCTTCTTGATCGGCGTGAAATCGACATAGAAGGGGCAGAGCTTGTTGATTTCCTCCTGGGCGACCTTGAGGCAATATTTGTTGAGATCGGCGAAGCGTTCGAGCTTGCCTTCGGGCACGTTGAGCAGCCCGCGCAGCTCCGCGATCGTGAATTCTTCGCTTTGCTTGTATTCGAGGCCGATCCGGCGCTCGATCATCTCATAGAGGCACAGCGCGTATTTCGACTCGAAACAATACATCACTTGCGTCTTGAGGCGTGCATAGACCTCGCTGTTGCGCAGTATCTCGATCAGCTCCTCGGGGATACGATAGTGCAGGAAGCCGTCTTTTTCGAGGCTTTCGTCGCTGGGGCCGAGGAGCTGGACGCGGCGCTTGTAGCTCTTGCCGGCCTTGCGGATGGTGACGATCGCGATGGTGCCCATCAGGCGCAGCAGCGAGCTTTCGATGCGCTCATTGCCCTGGTGCGTGCCCTTGAGCGCCGTCTTGGCGATGCGATGGATGACCGGCTCGCCGATGCGCTCCCAAGCGTTGGCGATCAACAGATTGTAGATTCGGCGATCGGCGAGGGTGAGGGGGGTCAACTCGACAATATCGACCAGTTCGCCGGGTTTGACGATTTCCCCATAATTGGCCGGATCGAACGGATTTCCGCGCCCTTTTTGCGCGAGGGTGCGGGCCGGGGTATCGACCAGGGCAAGCTGTGCCTTCGCGCCGTTCAAAGGTGAGGTTGCGTGGGACATGCACTCACCTTAGCAGCAATGGTGAGCCAGGCAATTCCTAAAACTCGCCGTTCGCTGAACGGTGAGGAGATACCCCAAAACTCACCGTCGATCAGGCGGCTACCCGAAAGCTCACCGGACTCGACCCCAACACTCACTTTTACCGGCCCCAAAACTCACCAAAGGCCACCCCAAAACTCACGCGACTCGACCCCAACACTCACTTTTCACGGGCATTTTCTTAGGTTTTCTGCGGGCTTGCAGACCCCTGAATCTTGAATCTAAGAAGAATTATTGAATCAGAAGGCGAACGGTGAGTTTTGGGGTAGCCTTGCCTGTGGGTAACTTGGCGCTCAACGCACCCACAGCTCCGGAAAAGAAGAAAAGCGCCGCCTCTTGGGGCTTCGCCCCGCCGGCTCGCGGCCTACGGCCGCCCCGGATCGCTAAAGCGATCCTCCCACCCGGCATCCCCATGACGAGCCGGCTTCGCCGACACGCTATTTGTTTTTTGATTGATGACTGTTCAAACGCTGCTCCCTTCGCCCAATCATAGCGCCCAACGGAAACGTCGCAGATTGGCTTTCCAGAAAAGCCATGCGGATAGGAGGCGATCCAATCGAGAGGACAGGGGAGGCCGAAACGTCGCTATAGGGACGATTTCCGGGCCGCTCAGCCTTGTTACGGACTTCTGGGAGGGGTTTGAAGGGTCAAGCTCCAAGCAGCGCTTCACGGCCTCCCAGGGCGACAAACTTCGCGGGTGAATATCCTCGTGGTATCACCCGCCGCGTCAATGCCTGGGCGTCGATCGCCAACGGTGAGTCCATACCCCAAAACTCACCTTTCATGCGCCAGACGCCGATTTTCCGCGCTTGGGCGCGATTCTCCCAGCGAGGGATATGCCTTCATGCTATAGCGATACGCAATCGTACTGCTATACATACGATAGCATTGTGATTGTAATTTGGCAGAGAGCGACCATCTTTCTAGGTTTGAAGCCAGAGATGGAGCGTCATCGCCAGATCAAAACTGGCCCACACCGCCGCAACGGTGAGGCCGCCCAGCAGCCAGGCCGTGGCGTGCAGACCTATCCGATCGTCCAGAAAGCGGCGAGCGGACCCAGCGCCGGCACATAAGAGGGTGGAGAAAAGCGCGATGATCGGCATCGCCGACAGGATTCCCCGCCCTATGACGGCAGCGTCGTTGTCATGACATCCGGGACCAGGATCGCAGTCACCGATCACGCTGCCGATGAAGATCACGAAGCTCATCGAAAGCCCGAGCACGACGGCGTAAAGCGCGCCGAACTTCATGCCGCGCCGGAAAATCCCAGCGCCCATCGCGGTCACATTCATCATTTCCAGCAGGGCGCAAGCGTCTGTTCGACGCGCTGTGCCCATGCCGCAAGTGGCGTGCCGACATTTGCCTCCATTTTGAACTTGCCCACATGGCTATCCTGGAATCTTCCGGGGCCTTCGAGCGCATATGATGTGCCGTCCATCGTGAGCAGAATATCTCCGTCCTGAAAGCCAGGAGGATCAGGTTGCAGGGGTTCGATCCGCTTCATCTCGCCGATCACGGCGCGCATGGCGGGACAGCTATTGCTGTCGGCCCGCTGCACGATCCCATTTTGCTCGCGGCGCATCCAGTAATCGAGCTTGCGCGTATCGGGGTTGAGCCACGTCGTACCGAACTCGATACGGGTCTGCTGCTGCCATGACGGCTTGATCGTCAACGTCGCCCAGGGCGGAGAAGTCGGTGCCGATGCGAGGGCCGCGCTTGCGGCGAGAAACAGGGCTGTGCCCGTCATTGCCATGAGGACGATGCCGCTCCTCTCAACCCCGTATCTCATCACCATATTTCCCCTCTCATAGTCGGGTTTATGCCCTGTCGAACCGTCCCGCGAATTCGCGATCGGCATAGTAGCGCAGTTTGGTCGCAACGATCGGGCGCTGCCCGGCGAGAAACAGGAGTTGGAGATCCTCGCGCATCGTGCGGACCTCATCAGGGGTGAGCAGGGGGCGGCCGACATGCTGCGATCCGAAGGATATGCCGGTTTCCTCGGCGTCTATGGCGCGGCTCATCGTCTCGAACACAACCGTTTCCTGGCCGAGCAGATCGGAGACCAGCCTGGCGCTGTCGTGATCGTTGACCCCGAATATCTGCAACACGCCGGCGTTGGACAGGAAGGTGCCGGCGCGGCGCTCGTAGAGCGCGCGGAGCTGGTGGACATCCTGCAGGATCGGCCAGAGCTGGATGCCGTAGCCGGCCATCAGGCCCATGGCGCGCTCGACGGGTTCGAGACGGCCCAATGCTGCGAACTCGTCGAGCAGGAACAGCACAGGGCGTTCGCTGGACGCCGGCGCGCGGGCCAGCTCGGTCAATCCTTGCGCGAGCATCAGGCGCAGCCAGCGGGCATAGGTAGCGAGCCGGTCCGGCGGCAGCACCAGGTAGACGCTAGTAGGCTGCGCCTTCACATCGGCAAAGGTAAAATCCGAATGCCCCAGCACCGCCGTCATGCGTGGGCTGTCGAGAAAATGGGTATGGCGCTGCGCGGCCGACAGCACGCCGGCGGCTTCGCGATCGGACTTGCCGAGGTGGCGGTTGGCGGCGCGGGCGGCAAGGCCGCCCTGCGCCTGCATTGCTGCGAGCTGGGCAGCGAAGGCAGCAGGCGCGAGGGTGAGGCGGTCGCGCAGCGTGGCGAGGGTCCGCGTCGAAGCCGGCTCGCTGGTGACGATCGACAGGATCAGCCCCGAGATCAGCGCCCCGGCTTCCTCGTTCCAATGCGCTTCGCCGGCCTCGCCGGGTGCGTCGTAGACCAGCGCGTCGGCCAGCGTCATGCAGTCGTCGGCGAGATCGAGACCGGCGGGGTCGATGCGATCGAGCGGATTGAACGCGGCGGAGGGCAGGCCGGTGACGCCGAACGGATCGAGGACATGAACCGCGCCAAAGCGGCCGCGCTGGCGGGCGGTGATGCGGGCGTTCTCGCCCTTGGGGTCGACGCAGACGACCGGGCCGGCATAGGTCGAGCAGGTTGGGAATGATCGTTCCCACACCCTTGCCGGTGCGTGTCGGCGCGATCGTGAGCAGATGGGCGGGACCGGCATAGCGCAGCAGCCTGCCCGATTTTCGGTCGCGGCCGATCAGCAGGCCCTCATTTTGGGCGAGGACGAGCCTCACGATCGGTGGCGAAGCGGGCCGAGCCGTGGGTGTCGTCAGCGGTGGGACCGTCATATTTCAGGATCAGGGGCTGGAAGAGGGCGCGCAAGCCGATGAGGACGACGGCGAGCATCATCAGCATCATGCCGATCTGGTAGAGGTTGGAATCGCGCGGCAGGCCGAACAGCGAATGCAGGACGAACTGTCCGCCACCCAGCAGCACGACGGCGGTGATGAGGAACAGGATGAGGACGCCGAACAGATGGCGGATGAGTGCGATCGGGCTGAGCGTCAGCGCCGTGATCGCCCAGATCGGATTCTGGCGCGATATGCGGGCGAGGTTGCGGATCGCCCGGCCAAGCTGGCGCAGCCACTCCATCGTCAGGATGCCCCTTTGCCGTCGTCAGCGCGCCTTGCGGCTTCGAGTTCATCGAAACTGGTGAAATATTCCTGCACCGGCGGGCCGGCGGGGGGCAGGGTGTCGGCGTGGTCCCGCACGGCGGCGATATAGTCGCTCATGGACAGTTCCCCGGAAACGAAACGGACGTTCAGCGCCTCCATGTCCCGGGAGAGGGAGCCGCCTGACAGCTCGGTACTGATCCGCGCGAAATCGATTGCTCGTTGGCGCTGGGCGCGTTCTTCATCCGGGATGGGGTGGTCATTCATCGGTTGAGTCTCCCTTGTCGGGCACGGAGATATGGATGATGCCTGGCGCGGCGGCGATGGCGTCCACCAGGCTGTCGACGGTTTCCATGCGGTGGCTGGGCCAGTCGCGCGAGACGGTGACATAGCCGGCGTCGGTCTGGACATTGATGGTCGCGGTGGCGGGCAGCAGGTCGAGCAGGGTGGCGAGCTTGTCCTGAATGTCGGGGGTGATGCGATCAATCCCCGGCCCCACCATCAGAAGCTGCCAGGAAAGGCGTGAGGTGTCAGCCATCTTGTTCTCCCATCCGTGCGCGGACGAAGCGCGCCCGTTCCGAAACCGGAGCGAGGGGGAGCTTCACCAGTTCGTAGCCGAGGCTGGCATAGACCGTGACCATTGCCTCATAGGTCGCCTGCGCCTCTGCCCAATCCTGTTTCCGCTCCGCGTCCTGCCCAAATATCTCGCGCCAGGGCGGAGCGATGAAGACGCGGCGCTGATAGCGAAACAGGTCCGCTGCCTGGCTGACATGGGCCGACACCGGGAGGCTGCACAGATGCAGATAGCCAATGACATCGGGGACGCCGCGATCGAAGATGACTGGCCCCGCGCGATCATGGGCCTCATGCCAGGACCGCAATTCCCATCCCAGCATCAATTCCGCATAGGCGGCGTGATTAGCCCAGGGGAGGGCGGCGCCGCCAATCGCGACCTGATCGCGAATGATGGCGCGACCGGCCTCTGGCATGTGGTGGACGCCTTGCGCCGCCAGTGCTTCGATCAGGGAGGTTTTGCCCGAGCCGGGACCGCCGGTGATGATATGGAAATCGGGCCGATCAACCATCGTCCGGTTGCTCCTCGCCGGCTTCCGCTTCCGCGTCGAACGCACGCTTGCCGCGCCGCTTCCACAGCGCCAGCACGTCGCCGGTATTTTCGTCCCGGGCTTTCGCCGCCAGTTCGAGCATCGCGCCGTAGAGGGTGGCGCGATCGTCGTCGGCGAGATCGACGAGGCCGGCTTTCTGGACGAGGCCGCCCAGCTCGATCAGGTGGCGGGTGCGTTCGCGTCGTTGCACGACCCATCCTCTCGTATCGGTGCGGCGCTGTGCGGCCTCAGCCCTGCGCACCGCCTGCTGAAGTTTCGCCTGCGCCACCGTCGTTGCCTGCATTGCCCTTGCCAGACTTGCGCCCGCGCCGCTGAAAGAAGGCCGCGCCATCAGAGCGCCACGCCTCCCGATTGTCCGCGACCTGCGCCTCGCCGATGACATGCAGCAGCGCACCGGCCAGCACTTCGGCGTCGAGCGCGTCGGCTCCGGTGGCCATCACGAGTTGACCGAGCTGCTGGACCTTCTTCGCCTTCAGCGCCCTGGCCTTGTCGCCGAGCGCTTTTAGCTCCGCATCATAGTCGCGTACCTTACGCATGGGAGATCGCTCCGACAGTGAGGATGAGGGCGACGGGAAAGAGGGCGGCGAACAGGACCGTGCCGATCATCCACCACCCCGCGCGAGGGTGGGCCATGTTGAGCGTCCAGCCCAATGCGGGATTGCGCTTGGGCACCCACAGGCGCGGATCGGCCTTGGCGAAATAGCAGCCAAACAGGCCGTCCGACCAATGGGCGGGATCGCGCCAGAGCGCATCGAGTTGCGGACTGTGGTTGGCCGTCATCACGTTCCTTTCCTGGCACGTCGATGAAGCAGGATCGTAGCACAGCGCACACATGAGAAAACGGGCGACACCCGAAAATGCGGCCAAGTCAATCACAGGAACGGCAGAGAGTGTGAGTGCGCGCTTATACGTCGTTGCCGACGTGCGCTCAGAAGGGCAGTATGAATGGCATGGCGATCTATCATTTCTCCGCCAAGGCCATCAGCCGCGCCAATGGATCAAGTGCGGTAGCGTCGGCTGCTTATCGTTCGGCATCCCAATTGCATGATGAGCGGCTTGGGCGCGACCATGATTTCTCGAACAAGGCCGGCGTCGTCCATTCCGAAATCATGCTGCCAGAAGGCGCGCCGGAGCGTTTAAACGACCGCACGACCTTGTGGAACGAGGTCGAGGCGGGGGAGAAGCGTGGCGACGCGCAGCTTGCCCGCGAGGTGGAGTTCTCGATTCCGCGCGAAATGAATCAGGCGCAGGGCATCACGCTCGCCCGCGAATTTGTCGAAAAGCAGTTTGTCGATCGCGGCATGGTCGCGGACCTGAATGTGCATTGGGACATGGGCAAGGATGGAATGCCCAAGCCCCATGCGCATGTCATGCTGTCGATGCGCGATGTCGGGCCGGATGGGTTCGGGAACAAGAACCGGGACTGGAATGATCGCGCACTGCTGAAGGAGTGGCGCGAGGCGTGGGCCGATCATGTCAATGAGCGCCTTGCCGAGCTGGATATCGATGCCCGCATAGATCACCGCACCTTGGAGGCACAGGGCATCGACCTTGAGCCGCAGCACAAGATCGGGCCGGCGGCATCGCGTATGCCCGAACAGGGGCTTGAGGCGGAGCGGGTCGAGGACCATGCGCGGATCGCGCGCGAGAATGGCGAGAAGATCATCGCCAACCCGTCGATCGCGCTCGACGGCATTACGCGGGGGCAGGCGACGTTCACCACGCGCGACCTGGCGATGTTCGTCCACCGGCACAGCGACGGCAAGGAGCAGTTCGACCAGGCCATGAGCGCGGTGCGGACCTCACCCGAACTGGTGGCGCTGGGGAAGGACGGGCGCGGCGAGGACCGCTTTACCTCCCGCGACATGATCGACACCGAACAGCGGCTTGAACGGGCCGCCGATCGGCTTGGCGCAAGGGAGGGGCATGGTCTCCCGGCAGCGTCGCTTTCAAGGGAGCTGGACGCCGCCGGGAGTGGGGGCCTGGTGCTGGGGGGTGAGCAGCAGGCCGCTTTGGAGCATATAGCAGGCAAGAGCGATCTTTCCATAGTCGTCGGCTATGCCGGAACCGGCAAGTCGGCGATGCTGGGAGTGGCGCGCGAGGCGTGGGAGCATCAGGGCTATCAGGTGCGCGGCGCGGCCCTGTCGGGGATCGCGGCCGAGAATCTGGAAGGTGGATCGGCTATCCCCTCGCGGACGATCGCCAGCCTTGAATATCAGTGGGACCAGGGCCGCGAGCTGCTGACCAACCGCGACGTGCTGGTGATAGACGAGGCGGGCATGATCGGCACGCGCCAGATGGAGCGCGTGTTGTCGGCTGCCGAGCAGGCGGGCGCGAAAGTCGTGCTTGTCGGCGACCCGGAGCAGTTGCAGGCGATCGAGGCGGGCGCGGCGTTCCGCAGCCTCGCGGAGCGGCACGGCGCGGCCGAGATCACCACCATACGCCGGCAGCATGAGGACTGGCAGCGCGACGCCACGAAGGCGCTGGCGACGGGCCGCACCGGCGAGGCGGTCCATGCCTATTCCGGCCAAGGCATGGTCGAGGCGGCCGAGACGCGCGAACAGGCGCGCAGCGAGCTTGTGGACCGCTGGGATGCGCAGCGCCTCGCCGCGCCGGAGCAAACCCGGATCATCCTCACCCACACCAATGCCGAGGTGCGCGATTTGAACCTGGCCGCGCGCGACCGGATGCGCGACGCCGGCGAGCTGGGGGACGATGTGCGCGTGTCGGCCGAGCGGGGCGCGCGCGCGTTCGCAAGCGGCGACCGCATCATGTTCCTGAAAAACGAACGCGGCCTTGGCGTGAAGAACGGCACGCTGGGGAAGGTCGAGCGCGTATCGCCCGACAGCATGGCGGTGAAGCTGGACGATGGCCGATCCGTCGCGTTCGACCTCAAGGATTACGCCCATGTCGATCATGGCTATGCCGCGACCATCCATAAATCGCAGGGGGTGACGGTCGATCGCGCGCATGTCCTCGCCACCCCCGGCATGGACCGCCATTCCGCCTATGTGGCGCTGTCGCGGCACCGTGACGGGGTGCAGCTCCATTACGGCCGCGACGACTTCGCCGATCAGCGCCAGCTCACCCGCACGCTCTCGCGCGAGCGGGCGAAGGATATGGCGTCGGATTATCCCCGCGACCGCGACGCGGAGATTCGTGCTTTCGCCGACCGGCGCGGATTGTCGGGCGAGATCCGATTGCCGGAACGGGCGGAACGCTCGCCGGTGGAGATCCTTGGACCACGCGCGGGAACCATGCGCCAGATGGGCGAAGATCCACGCACGGTTCGCGATGCCGGCGACTGCGGCGCTGGCGCGGGACAAGCCGCGGCCGAGCGGCAACCGCGGCGGGGTATGTTCGACGGCTTCCGGCCTGCCCCGCAACGCCCAGCGCCGGAGCCGACGCCGGCAGGCGAGCGTGAGAAGGCGGCCCCCAGGCGCGGCATGTTCGACGGGCTGAAGCTGTCGGCCGCGCCGCTGAAGGGCGCGGAGCGCGCGCCGGTGCCGGCCGATCGCGGCCAGGGCCGCGACTATGCCCGCGCGGTCGAGCGGGCCTCGCGTTCGGCCGAGGCGGTGTTGCAGGCGCGGGCATCGGGCGCTCCGGTCCTTGAGCATCAGAAGGTCGCGCTCGAGCGCGCGACACAGGCGCTTGAGCAGATCAGGCCGGGAGCCTCGCGCGACCTGTCGGCGGCGATGCAGCGCGACCCCGCCTTGCTGCGCGAGGCGGCGGCGGGGCGCAGCGGGCCGATGCTCGACGCGATGGCGCAGGAGGCGCGCGTGCGGGCCGATCCAAACTTGCGCGCGACAAGGTTCGTGGAACGCTGGCAGGGGCTGAAACAGGAGCGCGACCGCCTTTATTGCGCCGGCGACATGGCGGGCCGGGAGCGCATGGGCAAGGAAATGGCGGGCATGGCGAAAAGCCTTGAGCGCGATCCGCAAGTGGAATCGGTGCTGCGCGGCCGCACCCGCGAGCTGGGGTTTGAAATGGACATGAGCCGAGGCAGATCAGTTAGCGCCGAGCTGACCCAGCAGCTCGGCATCGGCCGTGATCGCGGCCTTAGCCGGTAAGGAGAGGTTGATGGACGAGGACGATTATCGCGACGAGACCAGCGACGATCCGGCGCGAGCGTTCGAGCGATTGCGCGGCGAGGTGTCGCTGCTCCGTAGCGCTATAGAGGGGCTGACCGCCGCGCGCGAGTCCATCGACATTCCCGATTACGAGCCGACGCTGGCCCGCACAGAGAAGGTGCTGGCAGTGCTGGCGCAGCAGATCGACGGCGTGCGCAAGAGCCCGGCGATGACGCTCACCCCGGAAAATATGGGGAGCCGTTTAAACGCTTCCGTCATGGAGACGGTGAACACGCTTCGTGCCCAAGCCCAGGCGTCGAAAATGGCGCTGGACGGGACGGTGGGCGAGCTACGCGGCCTGGTGCTGTCGGCGCACACCGCCCGCGAGCAGAACCGATGGCTGTTTATCATCGGCGGCGTCGGAATCTTGCTGGGGCTGTTGCTCTATGCGACGTTTGCCGGCCCGGTCGCGCATCTCGCGCCGGCGAGCTGGCAATGGCCCGAGAGCATGGCGGCTCGTGTTTTGGACGAGCCGACGCCGTGGGATGCTGGCACGCATCTGATGCAGCGTGCATCGCCGGCGAGCTGGGAGATGATCGTCGCGGCCGATCCACTCGCCGATGGCAACCGCGAGGCGATCCAGGCATGTCGCGAAGCTGCGACGAAGGCGAAAAAGCCGGTGCGCTGCACGATCGAGATCAAAGCCGAGCACTGATGGATCATGCGCGGCGCTGATCCGGAAATTGTCGCGATATGGATCAAGGGATGGACGACCGCGCGGGAGACCGCGCCTCCCGTTCCCGATCATGGCGGCTTTCGGGTCGATGTGGGCTGGCCGCAACAGAAGGCCCGCTATGTCTTTGCCGCCTTGTCTCCGGCGATCGGAGAGCTGGCGCGGGCGATCAACGAACCGTGGATATTCCTGAAGGCGTGTGCCCCTCCTGATGCCATGCAAGCGATGCTGCCGTCTCAGTGGATCATACAGCGCCCCGGTCACATGATGACGTGCGCGGGACCGATGGCGGGCGATTCCGCGCTTCCCGGAGGCTATGTGTTTGATGTGACCAAGGGTGCGATTTCGGGTGTGCGCGCGTTCGACCCAGCGGGCAACGAAGCGACGATCGGCCGCGTCGTGGTGGTGGACGGTTTCGCGATCTACGACCGGATCGAGACGCGGCCTGAGCATCGCGGGCGCGGCCTCGCGCGCGCCGTGATGATGAAACTTGAGGCGATTGGTCGCGAAAAAGGAGCGGTGCGCGGTGTGCTGGTCGCAACGCCTGACGGCCGAGCCTTGTATGAGGGCTTGGGATGGGAGCTGCATTCTCCCTACACCACGGCCGTCATTCCAGAGGTTTGATGCCGCGCGCTACATCTTAGGGGCGACCAAACGCGCACCAAATAATTGACAAAGCAATCATTGCTTCGGCAATAGACACCTCGTGCCCATCGATTCGATCCTCTTCGACCTGACCAACGCCGTGCAGCCGGTGCGGCGCGCATGGGTGCAGGCAGCAAGCGTGATCATTGCCGATTTCGGGCTTTCCACATCGCTGGGAACAGTCGTTATCCTGACATCGCGGCTTGGCCCTGCCGTTCCGCAGAAGGAACTGGCGCTTGAAGTAGGCGTCAACCAGGCGGCCCTGGTCCGCACGCTCGATCGGGGAGAGGCTGCCGGCCTACTCGAACGCAATGCGGTTTCCGGCGACCGCCGCAGCAATGCGGTGAGCCTGCTTCCCAAGGGCGAGAAGCTCGCGAAGGCGATGGAACGAAGGGTGGCCGACCTGAGGCGCGCGTTGCTGAGCAATCTTCCGCCGGAAGAGATCGAAACCGCGACGCGCATTCTGCGAACGCTGGAGGAGCGTGCGCATGCCTACGTGCAGCGAGGGCATATGTGACTCCGCCCTATTTCTCATTTCCCCGCTGGCTGTTCGCGGCAAAGCTGTTCATCGCTGGGATGATTGCGTTTGCCATTGCCGTGAAGATCGGCCTGCCGCAGCCCTATTGGGCGCTTGTGACCTGCTGCGTGGTGATGAACCCCATCACCGGCGCCATCCGATCGAAGGCAATCTACCGCTTCATGGGGACGCTGGGCGCGGGCGTGGTGTCGCTCATGTTTGCAGCGATCTTTGTGAACACACCGGTGCTGCTGATCGCCGTCATGGGGCTTGCCGCGACCGCCACCCTGGCGGTCTCTCTGATCGACCGCACGCCGCGCAGCTACGGTTTCCTCTTGTTCGGGGTGACGATGATGCTGGTCGCGGTGCCGGAGATTAACAGTCCCGGCAACATGTTCGGCACGGCGGTCGCGCGGGTCACCGAGATCGGTCTCGGGCTGGTGTGTTGCACCATGGTCGACAGCATCATTGTGCCGCGCTCGCTCGGTCCGCAGATGCGCGATCGGCTGCATGCCTGGCTGCCCGACGTCCAGCGTTGGTTCGAGGAAGCACTGGAGGGCCGGGAAACCGATCCCGAAGCGACAGCCGATCGGCTGCGCATGATCGGCGATGTCACCGCCCTGTCGGTGCTGGCGGGGCAGTTGCAATATGATCCAATGGTGCCCCGCCGCGAGCGCAGGCTCGCCTTTGCGATCCAGCAGCGCATGCTGCGGCTGATCCCGCTGATCTCCTCCATCGAATCGCGCATCTCGGGCGGCGGTGATGCGCAGCGGAAGGCGCTGTCGCCGCCCCTCGCCGAAGCGGTCGGACTGGTCCGCGACGGCAAGGCCCCGCCCGACGATTTCGTTGCGCGCATGAATGCAGCCGATGATGGGGCGCCCGGAAGCTGGCGCCGCCTAGTGCAGCGCGATCTGGCGTCCCTGATCGCTGACGCTCTCGCCCTCTGGGCCGAAATCCGCAGCCTCGACGCGGCGCTGGACACCGGCGCTCCATTGTCCTCCGCGCTTGAGGCCTCGGTCCAGAGTGTCCGTGCCTTTCCGCTACGGCCCGACTATCACATTGTCTGGCGCGTCTCCGCCGCCATCCTGCTCACCTACGCAACATTAACCGCGCTTTGGTATTTGACCGGCTGGCAGCAGGCGCCCGGCGCGTTGCTGATCGGGTCGGTATCGATCGCCTTTTTCGGCGGAGCGGACGAGGCCGGCGCGGCAATCGCGCAGTTCGCGCGCTTTGCGGCGATCGCCGCCGTGGCCGCCGCCCTGCTGTGCTATGTCCTGTTGCCGCTGGCGGGCGATTACGGCTCCTTCGTCGTCATCATGGGGTTGTTCATGATGCCGATCGCCGCTTGGTCGGTCAGCAATCCGCTCGCGCTCCTGCTTCTCGCTTTCGCTCTCAGCACGATCAACCTTCAGGGCGAATATCAGCCACTGGAATTCGGCACGTTCATCGAGGCAAGCTTCGCCTCGCTGCTCGGCATCTATGTCGGCTTCTTCTGGCTGCACATGGCGCGCCGAATGGGAGCCGGGCATGCCGTGGAGCGGTTCACGAAAATGGCGCGCGCGGATGTGCGCGCGCTTACCCGGCGCGCCACTGCACGGGACCGCGACCTCTATGTCGCACGGTCGCTCGACCGGATAGGCGCGCTGACGGCGCGGCTGGCGGCGGCCGGCGAACCGGACGAAAGTGTGCGGCTGCTTCGCCGGCTGCGCGCGGGGGCAAACATCGCGGACCTTCGCCATGCCGCTGACAGCCTGACCGGGGAGACGAGGCAAGCGGCCGAACATCTACTGCAAGCGTTGCGCGCGGAAATCGGCCGTGATGCACCTTCGCCCGCCCTGCTTGCCCAAATCGATGCAACGCTGTCGGATGCGCTGCGCAGCGCTTCGGGAGAGAACAACCCGCTGGTGCGCGGCCTCGTCGATCTGCGCCTGGCCCTGTTCCGGCAAAGCCCGGTATGGCGTCCGGCGGCATGATCGGCGAGATCGACATTGCAGGCATCTTCATCTCGCCGCTGCTCCTGTGCCTGCTCGTCGCCTTCTTTGCGCGGCTGCTCGTTTCGCGGCTGCTCGACGCGATGGGCTTCTATCGCATCGTCTGGCAGCGGCCGCTGTTTGATCTCGCCCTGTTCTTTCTACTCGTCTGGCTTGCCTTTGCTTGCCTGCGCATAACGACGACCTGACCTATGACCCTGACCCGAGAAACCCTTGTTCGCGGCCTCAAGATCGCGCTGACGCTCGCCCTGGCGGTACTCGCGGCCCTGATCTTGTGGCATCTCTACAATTACTACACCTATGCGCCGCAGACGCGCGATGGAAAGCTGCGCGCCGATGCCGTTCCGCTTGCCGCCGACGTCTCGGGGCGCGTGGACTCGGTCGCCGTCCACGACGGGCAGATCGTGGAGAAAGGGCAATTGCTCTTCACGATCGACAAGGTGCGGCTGCGCAATGCCCTGGCACAGGCAGAGGCGGCCGTCGCCACGGCGCGGGCCACGCTGCGCTCCGCCGAGCGCGAGGCGCGCCGCTATGCTGCGCTCGAGGGCGTGGTGTCGGACCAGGATCGCGACACCCGCCGGGCGGCGGCTGAAGAGGCGCACGCCAGACTATCGCAGGCGATAGCCGACCGCGATCTTGCGCGGATCAACCTGGAACGCGCCGAAGTGCGCTCGCCGGTCAACGGCATCGTGACCAATTTTCAGCTCCGTCGCGGGATCTATGCCAATGAGGGGCAGCCGGTGATGACGCTGGTCGACAGCGACAGCTTCTATGTGTCCGGTTATTTCGAAGAAACCAAGCTCGGCCACATCCGTGAGGGCCAGCATGCGACGATCCGGCTGATGGGCCAGGACCGCGTGCTCGAAGGTCATGTCGTCGGGGTGTCGGCAGCCATCAGCGACAGTGAACGGAGCACCGCTACGGGCACGCTGCTCGCCGATGTGAAGCCGACATTCAGCTGGGTGCGCCTTGCCCAGCGCGTGCCGGTGCGTATCGCGATCGACCGCGTACCGAAAGGCGTCATGTTGGTAGCCGGGCGCACCGCGACCGTAACCCTTGACGGTGCCGACGAGCAACTCCACCCGAAGCATATCCTATGAGCAGGACGATTTGGGTGAGGTGCTTGGTGCCGGCGCTCTTGGCCGTCACGTCGGCCTGCACGACAGTGGGCCCTGATTATGCTCCGCCTATTCTGCCGGCACGCGTGGCGAACGGATCGACGGGTGACTTCGAGGCCAGCGCGTCGCCGGCCATTTCGCGCGCGCCGCTGCCTACGCGATGG
>NZ_CP020542.1 GCF_002080435.1 Sphingobium herbicidovorans
GCGATACTGATAGCACCGGACCCGACCGAGCGAAAGAGAGGAAGGGCGCACTTATGCAAACTTGCGTTTGCGTGCGTCAGGGGATACCCCTGAACCCCAGCGGGCTGTCGCCCGCGCCATGCTCCCGCATGGCTAGCAAGGGCGCGGCGATGGCGAGTTTCCATCTTGCGGTGAAGACGATAGGCCGTTCCGCCGGTCGCAGCGCGACGGCAGCGGCAGCCTATCGTGCGGGTGTAGAAATCACGGACGAGCGCACCGGCCTCGTCCACGATTACACCCGCAAGCAGGGCGTCGAACATAACGCCCTTGTCGTGCCCGCCGACGCCCCGGCGTGGGCCAGTGACCGGGCCGTGCTCTGGAACGCCGCCGAGCAGGCAGAGACGCGCAAGAACTCGACCGTCGCCCGCGAATATGAAATCGCACTGCCCGCCGAGTTGTCGGCCGAGGCGCGGCGCGAGCTTGCGCTGGGCCTCGCACGGGAGATCAGCGAGCGGCATGGGGTGGCGGTGGACGTGGCGATCCACGCACCAGGTCGCGAGGGCGACCATCGCAACCACCACGCCCATCTGCTGACGACGACGCGGCGGATCGGCCCGGAAGGGCTGGGCGCGAAGACCCGCGAACTGGACCAGAAGACGAGCGGGGAGATCGAGCGCTGGCGTGGCCGGTGGGCCGAGATGCAGAATGCGGCGCTGGAACGGGCGAACGTCCCGGAGCGGGTGGACCATCGCAGCCACCAGCGGCGCGGAATCGAGCAGGAGGCGACCGTGCATATGGGGCCGAGCGCGACGGCGATGGAACGCCGTGCCGAGCATCAGGCCATGCGGGAGGGGCGGGCCTATGAGCCGGTAACGATGGTGGGCCAGCACAACGCCGGCGTCATCGAGCAGCGGGGCCTGCGCCAGTATATCGAGCGGGGGACCGAGTGGCTGCGCGATGCAGGGCTGCGGATATCGGGCAGGCTGCATGCGTTCGCCGCCACCTTGAGCGGCGCGGTCGATCGCGATCGGCGCGATGCAGCCGAGGCGCAGCGTCAGGAGCGGCTTGTCGCCGAGCGCACCCGTGAGCAGGCACAGGAACGCCAGCAGGCGCAGGACCGTGAGAAGGTGGCGGAGAAGTTCAGGACCATTGCCGGGAAGCGCGAGGCGGGCGGCCATGGCTATGGCGACCATAATAGCGACTGGAAGGCGACCCCGGAGGCACTCCGCAAGGCGGTGGATGCCTATAACGGAGCGAACCAGCACACGAAGGATCTCTACATCGAGCGGATCCAGCGCGAACCCCAGATGGCGCGCGCGGTGGGCCAGTTGCTCCATGAGCGCGAGCTGGTCCTGCAACGTGATCGTGGCATGAGCCGATGAGGATGACGGAAAACCCTGAAATCGGGGTTTTCGTGCATATTCCCAATCCGGCAGGGTTTTTCGTGCAGCCAGATCGCGGCGGCGGCGCGGTCGTGAGTGTGCCGGTCAGCCATGCGCGGATTCATGTGTTTTTCGCCGCTCCAAACTTTCCCATTTCTCCATGTCCGCTGAAGCATTTTGGGAATCAGCAATCGGGAACAGATTTTGGGAAAGTGAAGCCCAGGTGCGGCCGTCAGCGCGATCGGCGTGGCCGGATTCCCATTACAGGTTCGTTTACGGGAACGCATAGGCAAGGTAAAACGATTGGCGCATGAGCGCGTCGCGACATTTTGTGGTGGAGGCTGTCTTGAAGCGTCTGGCCGTTTATTCCGCAGCTACAATCGCCGGCCTGATTACGGCCGCAGGGATGGCAGCTCCAACAGCGCCTTCCGGGGTCGCGGCCTTCATCCGGGATCACAAGCTGACGCGCTACACCGTCGCGTTGGCGGACCTGGACGGGGACAAGAAGCCGGAGGCGCTGATCTACGCAATGGCCACGTCTGAAGGCGGCGGCAAAGCCGACCTTTGCGGCAGCGGGGGATGCGACCTTTACGTCCTGGCCATGACGCCGACCGGCTACCGGGAAATCACCGATATCTCCGTCGCCCGCCCCCCCGTTCGCGTTCTGGCGACAACTACGCATGGGTGGCGTGATCTGGGAGTGATGGTCGCTGGTGGAGGCATCGTTCGCGGATATGAGGCGCGCTTGCGCTATGACGGGCATAGCTACCCGGATAATCCGACTGTTTCACCGGCTGTGAGGCTGCAAGCTATCGCCGGGAAACAGATCATAGGGCAGGATGCCGGTCAGATGACCGACACTTCCAGCACGGCAATCGAGCATGGCGCTGCGGTCCCCGGTGTCGACGAGGAGGGCCTGGACGGGTCCATTGGCCCGTATGGCGTCGGCGCACACATGACGGTGAGGAACCACACCGAGTTCGTCGCCGGCCACTACTTCTACGCACGGAACCCCATCGACATAGGACTCACCGGCGGGATGGATGGGGATCATCTTGTCCTGCATGGTGATGACGGGTCAACGCTTAATTCGACATTGCCCGGCTTCAGCGCGGGTTTGAGCCGCTCCTTTGCCTCAAGAGAGCGCAGGAATACCACCCGAAATGGCTGGATATTCATCGAGGTCGGTCCCCATTTGGCGATATCATATGCCTCCTGAAGTTCCGCATCCGTTACCACCTGGTCGGTCCAGCCATTCTGAGAACGTGCCTCTGTGAAGAGGATTTCCAGGGTTTTCTCGTCAGCAACCGTCATTGGCAGCCCTTCCGTTTGTTTGATTTCTGATTCCGGTCAGCCAAGGCCGACCATGACGTTCTTGCGATAGGCGTGCCGTTCCGCGAGACGGTCGGCCCACCTACGAAGATTGGGCTGCTCCGAATCCCTGGCGAACCCGAGAGCTATCCAGCGATAGACCATGATTCCGCAGGGAATATCGGCGAGCGAAAATGCATCGCCAGCAAGGTAGGAATTTTGTGCAAGGGCATCGTCTAGTAGCGCAAAGCAGCGCTGCGACTCCATGCGCGCCCGGTCTAAAGCCTGCAGGTCTCTCTCGGCTTCCGGAGTTTTGACGATGCCGATATAAAGCTGTGACATGAACTTGTTCAAGGCGGCAAGATGCCAGTCCATCCAGCGCTCGACCATTGCCCGGTCGATCGGGTCCTGGGGATAAAGCGAGGTGGGTCCGCGCGAATTGCACAAATAGCGGAGAATGGTGTTGGATTCCCAGATCGCGTTGCCTTCGTCTATCAACGTCGGCACGACGCCATTGGGATTCACGGCAAGATATTCCGGGTCGCGGTTCCCGCCAAATTCGCCGCCGAAATTTTCCTGGCTGAACGGTATATCCAACTCGTCCAGGAGCCAGAGGACCTTCTGGACATTGGAGGAGCTGCGCCTTCCTAAAACTCGAAGCATGACTCTCTCAACCTGCTTCCGGTATGTTCATTCCGCGTTGCACGGCGGGGCGTGCACCAACGTGATCGTACCAGCGCTTGAGATTTGGTACCTTTTCAAGATCGATGTTGTGAAGCGGGTTGCGCGCGAGCCAGGGATAGGTGGCGATATCGGCGATAGTATACCCGTCCCCCGCGATATAAGCTGAATCTTGCAGCCGCTTGTTAAGCACGCCGTAGATTCGCTCCACCTCTTTCTGGTAGCGCCCGAGCGAATATTCCTGGTCTTGAGCATATCTGCGAAAGTGATGGAGTTGCCCAAGCATCGGGCCCACGCCGCCCATCTGGAACATCAGCCATTGCAAGGTTATTGCCTGCGCGCGTGGATCGGACGGCAGTAGCTCGCTTCGGTATTTCTGTGCCAGATAAACCAGAATGGCGCCGGACTCAAAGAGCACCAGTTCCTCACCTCCGGGGCCATCGGGATCGACGATCACAGGGATCTTGTTGTTGGGGTTCTTCGCTAGAAAGTCCGGCGAGAATTGCTCATCCTTTAGGATGTTGATCGGCCGCAGTTCATAACCCAGCCCCAGCTCTTCGAGCATGATGGAAATCTTGCGCCCGTTCGGCGTCTGCCAGGTAAAAAGCTGCAAGGTCATATCAGTTCCTCCGGTCGGGGTTGCCGCGGGTCCAGCGCCACGGCAAGATCAAGATCGCACCGACAAGCCCGGCCTTTCGGTAGGGATCATTTCGGGAGAATTCCTCGACATCGTGCCGATTCGTAGCTTCAACCACGATGAGCGAGCCGACCTCCTTCTCCTCCGCCTCGTCCATCAATGGCCCGGAAAGGATGACCCGAACCGGAAGTTCGCCGCCCGACATATAAGCCACGTGGCGCTCGCGCGTTTGCGCGCGAATATCACCCGCGTCCGGGCGGTCCATCGCCTGAAGAACGAAGTACATGTGTCAAGCCACCGGGTGCAGGTTAAACCGATAGTCGAGCGTGTAGAACCTGCATTCCCCAAGTGGCGTGTCGTTTGAGGTGAAGATCGCCTGTATCCGAGCGCTAGACAAGGATTTTCTGCCGCAAGCGGCACCTGCGGTCGCGCAGACTGCTGGATCTGGACGGATCAGACCGCGAAGCCGCTGTTTCCTTGCCCAGGGGCGGCGTTTTTCAGCGCAGCGGACAGATCTGTCCAGCCGCTTTCGTTCAGTTTGAGCGTGGATCGCGATCATGCGCATAGCGGTGGCGCTCGCAATCGGCGGATAGCGGCGAGGATGGCGCGTACCATCGTGCCGGTGACAGCGACCTCGGCCAGCTGGAAGGTGATGGTGCGGGCGTGACGGACCACACGTGCCCCGATCTTGATCAGCTTCAGTTGCAGGCTGGTCAACGACCAGTCGGCCATGGCCTCGGGCAGCTCGATGCAGCGCAAGAAGGTGGCCAGGTTGTACGCCAGGGCGTGCAGTTGCAGCCGCACCTCATTGTCGCGGAACTTCCGGCACGACAGCCGCGTCCAGCGAAAGGCGTATTTGCCCTCTTTGATGTGCTGCTCGGCGGTGCCGCGCTGGTTGTAGAACCGCACCACCCAGTCCGGCTCCATCGGCAGGTTGGTGACGATGAAGCCGACACGCGGGAACAGTTCGCCCGGATGCCATTCGATCTTGGCGATCACCCGGCGTTCCTTGTCCCAGGACGCCGCCTGATACTCGAATTCCTCGAAGAACCGCTTGACCTTGGTCAGTGACGGCCGCCCGACAGGGCGCGTTAGCCGATGCGCGATCTTGTCCTTGAGGACCGCGTTTGCGGGCAGCCGGATGGCGTAGAAGAACCGCGCTTCTTCCAATCGCTCATAGATCGCCGGGATCGCGTAGGCAGCATCGGCCCGGAAGAACCTGCCACCAAGGTCGCGCTCCGCGTAGCGCGCAATGACGGGGTCGAGAACATCACGCCAGCCATCGGCGCTGTGGACGTTGCCATGGCGCAGGGCGCAGCGTTCCAGCATCCCGAACTGGTTGAACAGAAAGTTGGGGTGATAGCAGCTACAGTCGAAATGGCCATTCCAGGCGGACCCTTCCTGGTCGCCATGGGTCGGGCTGACCGAGCTGTCCATGTCCAGAACGATGTACTTCAGCCCGTTACGGTCATGGAACCGGTCGATCCATTGCCCGTTCAGGTCGGCCAGCGCGGCACGGTTCCCGGCCAGAGCCAGCGTCTCGGTCTCGAACCGTCCCATCTGCGATGCCGAGGCCGCTTGTGCATCGACCGCTCTGCCGCCGACAACTTGGCGCATGACCGGATCGCAGGCGAGACGGTTGGCGTCGTTGACATCCTCGTATCCGGCCAGCCGCCCAAAGACTGATTGCCGGAACAGGCCGTCGAGCCGATGGACCGTGTTCTTGCCAGAGCGAGTATCGCGCAGCGCCGCTGACGCCAAATCGGACAACCCGAGCGCGTCATCAAGCTCGCGCATCACCAGAAGGCCGCCGTCGGAACTGAGCTGCGTGCCGCGAAATTCCAGCCGCACGCGAGGGTCGAAATCCACCCGATCTGCCCGTTGCAAGCCCGCACCCTCTGGGTGATCCATGAAACGCGCCCCTCGCAGCCTTCAACACCATGTTTTATATAGGAAATATAATGGTCAGGACAGCGAAATCAGCGCCTTACTTGGGAAATGTGGGTTAATCTACACTTCGAGAGCGTCAGCCCGGCATCGAAACCGCCTCTGACATTCTATAATTCGACGTCGCTTGTGGGAACATGGACAAAGGGCATAACGACGCTGCCGGTAAAGCTCGGAATCAATCTCATCGGTGGGCCGCAAGGGGCCAGCCGGTACGAGGATGTAACGAAGGAATCGGCGAACGTGTTCGAGGCAAGAGCGCGACACTTCATAGACGGCGCGCTGTCCGGCAACAAAAATGAAGCGGCATCGGCGACTTCATTTCCCTTGAACATCGGTAGCCGCCGGGGTCTAATCCGCACCAGGCAAGAGCTGTTCCGACGCTGGGATGAGATATTTACACCATGCCTCCTGTCACGTTTGAAGCTGGCCGTTCCGCATGAGATGTTCGTTCATGACGGATTGGCGATGGTGTCGAACGGAACGGTGTGGTTCGACGCGAAGGGCGCGACGAGCATCGACACGCCAAACTGCAAGCGGGTGTCATAACATCGGGAAGGTGTCAGCTTAGGCGCTTCTCGAAACACGATCGTTTTTGGGAAAGACGGCGACGCAAGGTGACGAAAATCAGGCGTTTTGCGACAGGTTCCATTAGGATCAGCGCCCTTCATCCCTTGCGCGGACGATGGCACTAAATTCTGAAATTACCTGCTGCACGTTGCCGTCATCGCACACGTTAAGCGAGTGGTGGACTGAAACGGCCTGATCGGTTCGCATTTCCAGCCAAGTAATTCGGGCTGTGTTCGGCGCGGGATGGGTCTGCTCTAGCGCGATCTGTTCACTATATCCCGCGATCACATCGTTGATGGCCTCCAGCGCGACCTCATAGGCAATGGCCTGCTTTTGGGACCATAAAGGGCCGGTTGGAGCATCCATGGTTTATTCCTCGCCGCTAGGGCTGTCGCCCTGGCGGCTGAACAGGCGCGACCAGAAACCGCGCTGTGGAGTAGGTTGAGGGGCAGCGCGCTGATCGGTCAGGGCAAGCCGTTGCGCCTGTTCTCGCCAAGCGTTCCGTTCTTCACGCAGTTCCGCAACCTGCTCACGCAACAGCCTGTTTTCAGCCTGTAAACCGGGGGTGTCACTACCTGTTATATCGGGCTGTAAAGGTTGCTGCACCTCATTTACAGGGGGCCATACGCGGAACAGTTCGACAGGCTCAATCCGCCACTCGCCATTATCTGATTTTTGTCCAGAAACACGGCCTGTCTTGATTGCTTTCATGAGCGTTTGGCGGGTGACACCGACCTTTTCCGACGCTTCTCTTAGGGTGATACTCATAGTGTCACTCGCTGTTAAGTTGTCCTGTATAGTATCTATATACCGGTTGCATCATCATCGGGCGATGTATCGGATGCACGGAGTTTGTTACCTAGGCCCGTGACTAGCTGGGAGAGTTCCTCCTGCATCGCTGGGTCAGGTTCCGGCTGTTGGGTGGCAGGCAAGTCTGGTTCCATACCGTCAAGGAATGGCTGCGCTGGCGGGGGAGTGCCGGGGCCGCTTGGTAATTGGCGCTCATCTCGGAATAATGATGGCAAACGGCGGAGCGGCGCCTGTTGGCCCAGTTCCTCAAAGTCAGGTTGTTCCGCTTCCGATATGATGACCGCAGCACTGAACAGCGAGTAGCGCAGGCCGTCACGCTTACCCGACCATGCTACCCGATCATTGATGATGTGGGCATTTACGGTGCCATTTTCCCCAATCTGACGTATCTCTATCCAACGATCCTCGGCTAAAACATCCACGGCGCGTTGAACTGTGCGACGGCTGCATTTCATCAATGCTGCCAAGGTCTTTTGACTTACGACAACAGCATTATGCTCACCAACTCGTGCGGTTAGGATGTGCATTAGCTGGGCAGCTTTAGGGGCTTTCTCGATCAGACTAGCCCATGCTTCATGGGCTGCCCGCTCTGTTTGAACCCAGTGGCCTGGTGGTTGTCGCTTCACCAACTCGGACATTTTCAAAACCCTCCGCAGATGGCGCAGGGGTGCGCCATCCTTGTCCAATAATTTGACACGGATGGCGGTTTATTCGACCCATTTCAAGTCAATAAATTGGACATAGAGTGTAAATAGATTGCCAAGGATGGCGCAGGGGTGCGTCATAGCTGGTGACGCAGGGGTGCGTCATAGCTGGTGACGCACCCCCCCCTGCTAACTCGTTGATTTTGTTATGTGTTTTTTCCGCCCCTTCTATGTAATCTAAAGGGGGTGCAAGCGCGGACTTAAGCGCTGGCGAAGCAACCCCTTTAGAGCAGAACAAAAAGTGAACAATGAGTACCGCTAGTCGCGGCACGCGTTGGGTGTACTCGGATAGGAATCCTACTCCTTCCACGTTGTGCAAGGCTGCAAGGCCCCAATTGGCTATCAGAGGGTGTAGAAGGCGATTTCCGGCTCGTAGAGCGCAGGGGAGCGGTTGGGGGCAGTCTTGTGCGATCCAAGGGCTTGGCGTGCCCTGACGGGCACCAGAAGGGAAACCGGACTGATGCCAGTTTCTACAGCTTCCCCAATATGGGAATTAAGGGGTTGTTTCCCATAATGGGAAATGACATAGCCTGCTCATGAGGATCATCGCCCGCAAAAACATCGTAGCCTATTTCGCGACGCATCCCCTGACCCGTGCGTCATTGACACATTGGCTAGAGGTTGCAGAAAATGCGGACTGGTCTTCGACAATCGAAGTCATGGCCGATTTTTCAAAAGCAAAAACGGTGACGGCGGAACGGGTTAGATTTGAAGTGGCGGGCGGCGATCATAGAATGATCGTTGCGTTCCATTTCCGGCGAGGGATCGCTTTCATAAAGTTTATTGGGACACATGCTGAATATGACCGCATCGACGCCGCGACCGTCGATCAGTTTTGAAGGACAGGCAAATGGATATCAGACCTATCAGGAATGATGACGACCATCGGGCGGCGGTCGATGGAATCCGCGCTCTCTGGAGCGCGGAAGCGGGCAGCGCGGACGAGGATCGTCTCGATGTGCTGGCAACCCTGGTCGATGAATATGAGCGGAAGCGGTGGCCGGTCGACAAGCTGGACCCGGTGGAAGCGATTGAAGCGGCCATGGAGGCGGAAGGGCGCACCCGCGCCGATCTGGCGTCCCTGATCGGGCAATCGCGCGCGACCGAGGTTCTGGCCCGCAAGCGGGGGCTGACCCTCCACATGATCCGCAAAATCGAACGGGCATGGCATGTCCCTGCATCGATCCTTGTCCGCGAATATCAATTATCGCGCTAAATCAGGGCTGCTGCTCGTAGAGGGGCACCCACTTTCCTTTGCACGTCTGGGCTTTGGCGTCCCATTTGGCGGTGCATCCGTATAGCTGGCGCTCGATCTTGGGTTCCTGCGCCCAGCGATAGGCGAGGGCCGCGGCGAAGATCAGTCCCAGCCCGATGAGGGCGGCGGTGATCCATTCCTTCAGGCGATCCCACCAGACCCCTGCGCTGACCCGCTGAAGTTCCCCAGCGGCCCGGTGGAGGGCATTGACCCCCACGCCTGCCTGTGCGGTCCATTCGGCGCGCTGGTGGGCGTCCTGCTCGATCTTCTGGGCCAGTGCGGCGACCTGCTGGGCGACCCCTTCGGCCCCGGCCTTGCGCATGGCGTCGAGCAGGGTGCGATAGTCTGCGCCGGGATCGGAGGGAGGGGGAGCATCAAACTCGGCAGGGTCGAAGGGATCAGGCATCGGCGGGGCCACCCTTGAAGGTCCAGCCCTCGAACGTCTTCCGGTCCTGATCGCGGCTGATCCGGCTCATCAGGTCATTGAGGTGGGATTCCCATGCGGGGTCTTTCATGGCGGCATCGAGGAGCAAACCGCCAAGGATGATCTTGCGGCGGGCATCGGCCTTGCGGTTCAGGGTAGCGGCGCGGGCTTCCAATGCCTGCAACCGGGCCTTGGCCTGCTGGACCTTGCGACGGGCGGTTTCGATAGCCTCTGGCGTTGGAGCAGCCATGGTCAATCCTTTCGCTGT